>CAYLYM010000152.1:0-7326 GCA_964387645.1 uncultured Calditrichaceae bacterium
ACTTTTCTGTGAAACTTCTTCTCTTGCAGACGATAATTCTTCTAACATTTCCTTTTCATCTCGATCAATAACTTCTGGATCAATATTGACTTCCATAATCTGATTATGGCAATTTGCTACAACTTTAACCATTCCACCACCAGCTGAACCTTCCACGGTAATATTGGCCAACTCTTCCTGAATCCTTGCCATTTCAGCTTGCATTTTCTGAGCTTGCCTTAATAATTGATTCATTCCACCTTTCATAAACGTTCTCCCTTTTTATCTTATTTCCTGTCAGTTTATTGCCCAATATTTTAAGATAAGTATTTGTTTATTCAAAAAAAATGAAATATTTAATCACTTAAAAACATTTAATTCTACGATCAATTTTAAGTAGTAATTTAAGAAAATATTTAAGCTTTAGTATTATGTTTATCTGCATTTTCTAATTGAAAAACTTCGATAATTTTTCGAATTATCGGTTCCTTTTTTTTAATATCTTCTAATATTTCTTCAGGTGTTCTGGGTTGAATTTCAATTCCTTCCTGAGCGAAATCGATCGTTTTCAGCCGAATATTGAGTATTAAGTTAAATTCCTTTTCCAGAATGTCTTCTATAAATTTTCTATTATTATTCACATGCTCTTTATGAAACTCAGAACCCTTATTATAAGCTATTATCAGATTATTCCCATCAAGTGCGTAAGGTAAACCTTCTTGCAGAAATGATCCCAGGGCAATTTTCTTGGATATGACTTTCTCCACAACTTTGGGCCAAATTTGTTTTACTTGATTGAGATCAACATCAACCGAAAGTCGTGACTTAGTATCCTGGTTTAATTTTGTAGCAGGTTTGGTTATTTGTTTTAGACTCGACAGTTTCTCTTCTAATTGGGATAAATCCAAACCTGCATCGGATATTGGTTTACTTCCAGGTTCGGTAATTTGTGTTCTTCCCTGTGTAATCTTAGATGGCTGAGAGGTTGGAGCCTGATAATTTGCAGCCGATTCCGCGTCAGAAGGAGCTACACTGCGTCGTGTGTGCTGCATTACGGTTAGTTCAGGATTTTTTTTTAATTTCTCGAGCAGTGCTAATATTTCTTCAATAGTAACACATGGTGGCTTATGAGCTAATTTCAACAGAAGCATCTCTAAAGAAAGCTGTGGAAATGTGCTAAACTTGAATTCTGAAATTTCGTCATTGATAATTTGTAAATAATGAATCAGGTCATTTTCTCTAAACTTGTTGCTTTCCTGAACATATCTTTCACGATAATAATCTGAAACATCGAGTAAATTGGGATTATTTAGCGAACACATGATCAGCATATTTCTAAAATGTTCCTGTAATCCTTGTAGAAAATCCAGAATATCGTGGCCGGAATTGATTATCTTATTAGCGTAATTGAGGATTTTGGCATTATCCTTTTCTTGCAATAATTCGCTAAATTCAAAATAAACATCCTGATCAATAAGTCCCAGAGATTCTCGCACTACTTCAGCGCTCAGTTTACCCTCCCCAAAAGAGATCATCTGATCTAAAATACTTTCTGCATCGCGCATACTTCCCTCAGCTTTCCGCGCAATGAGTAATAGCGCCTCATCATCAATTTCTATGGATTCAGCTTCAACAATCGTTTTTAACTGATCTTGAATCTTTTTTACTGGTATTCGCTTGAAATCAAATCGCTGGCACCGAGAAAGGATTGTCAGCGGAACTTTATGAATTTCAGTGGTAGCAAAGATAAAAATAGCATGTGCTGGCGGTTCTTCTAAAGTCTTTAAAAGGGCATTAAAGGCCTCTTTAGTGAGCATATGTACTTCGTCAATAATGTAAATTTTATATTTAGCAGAAACCGGCGCAAAACGGATATTTTCTCGCAAATTGCGAATTTCATCAATGCCTCGATTACTGGCCCCGTCTATCTCAATCACATCCATACTGATTCCTTGAGTGATAGCCTTGCAAGTAGAACATTCATTACAGGGATTAACAGCAGGTTGATTTTCACAATTTACAGCTTTAGCCAGTAAGCGGGCCGTGGTTGTTTTACCTACACCCCTAGGCCCGGCAAAAATGTAGGCATGAGCTACCCGTTGATTTTTCAGCGCATTCATCAATGTTCGCGTGACATGTTCCTGCCCTATAACATTTTCGAAAGTCATTGGCCGCCATTTACGAGCCAGAACCACATAAGCCATGATTTTTCCCCACAATTATCGGTTTTAAAACAATGCCAGGTTTCCCCACGGCACATAGTCCAGATACCTACCGTTGCTTCCTTCCGGACCTGGCGGGGTTCGGTATCGGCCTATTGCGTGGGACCTGGCATCTCATTGTGGAGCTGAGGGGAGTCGAACCCCTGACCTCTAGAGTGCGATGGGCTTCATAACTAATGCAATAACATGAGATATAGAGATTATCATAACATTCTGTTGAAACAGCACATTTCACACTCTAACTCACTCTTTTTCAATAAGATAACTCCGAAATCTCTCCTTTCAGCTCCCCAACGTTAGATACGTGCCGTAGTAAATATAACGCAACCTCGGAAGTATGTCAATTTTAATTACAATCAATGCGAGAGGGATAGTTTTATCCTGATTATCCTTTTTAGATTTCAAAGATGATAAAGTCTCAATAAAACACCTAACCCCGTCTTATTTTTCAACTGTGCCCAAATTGATACCAAATTCCGCTTCCAGAGAACTTTTATATTATTTATATTTAATTGTTGATTCGCGCACAATCTGATTTTGCACTTGATTTATTGTAATAAAGATTATAATCTTAAGATATACATATTTTAGCACAAAAAGTCTATCAATAAAAGTGTCATGAATAATGAATGTATTGCTTACATTCACTGGTTTTCACGATCCTTATTCTAAAGGACTCGTAGCTCAGGAAGAACAGCCTGGTCCTATCCTATCGCTTCTTTCTGTTCGAACATTTGATTTGATATATCTTTTTAATACGCCAAGTACACAAGGAGTTACCGAGGCGACAAAAGAAGAAATCAACAAACTATATCAGAATACACAAGTTGAGATATTAGACATAAATCTTGATGATCCTACAGATTATCTTAGAATCCTCCGGGGGCTCAGGTATCACATTCAGATGATTCAGCAGAAGATTGAAGGCGGACAATACTTTATTTCTGTAGCATCCGGTACACCTCAAATGCACGCTTGCTGGGTCTTATTGGCTACGGCTGGAGAAATACCTGCTCACATTCTTCATGTTCGTCCACCACGCTTTGTTACGAAAGAGCGACCTCTTGTAAGCGAGGTTGATTTAACCTCTCATGAGTTTCCAACTGTAAGATTCAAAATAGGAACAATTCCTTCCTTTGAAGAAAGCGAACTTGACATAGAATCAGTAAGAGCCAAACTTGGAATAGTGGGCGACCATCCGGCAATGCAGCGAGCACTTGAAGTCGGAGCAATGCTGGCACCATCTAATGCACCAATCCTCATTTATGGCGAAACCGGTACGGGTAAGGAACTCTTTGCCCGATTTATTCACCGGTTGAGTGGTAAACCTCAGGAAACCTTCATAGCTGTCAATTGTGCCGCGATACCTGAGGACCTGGTGGAAAGCACCTTATTTGGCCATAAAAAGGGTGCTTTTACCGGAGCAATAACTGATCAAATAGGAAAGTTTGATGCAGCGAATGGTGGTACATTATTTTTAGATGAATTAGGGGAACTTCCTCTTCCAGCACAAGCTAAACTTCTTAGAGTTTTGCAAGATGGATTGGTCGAGCCTATTGGGGAAGTCAAACCTCATAAAGTCGATGTTCGCGTAATTGGTGCTACAAACCGGGACCTTCGAAAGCTTGTAAAGCAGGGTAAGTTCAGAGAAGACTTATTCTATCGACTAAATGTTGGAGAGATAAAACTACCACCATTGAGAGAGAGACGTAGCGATATACCAAAACTTGCACTTCACATACTGGATAGAATCAATCGTTCATTAAGAAGATCGAAAAGACTTTCAACCGAAGCGCTATCAAGACTTCAGGCTCATAATTGGCCAGGAAATGTTCGAGACTTGGAAAACGTGATTGAACGATCGGTACTCTTATCTCGCGGAAATGTTCTCGAAGCAGACGACCTCCTAATCACGGAACCAATTATGTATGCTGACCCTCTTGATGCATTGCCTGATCCTTATAAAGGTTTTTCACTGGAAGAATTCCTGGGTAGCGCACGGAAACAGCTTATTCTTCGGGCGCTGGAAGCCTCAGGTGGTAATCAAAGTAAGGCAGCACGGATGCTGGGTATTTCACCGCAAGCGGTACATAAGTTTCTACATCAATCCCCTTTTGAACATGGAAGTCCGGGCAATCCGGAGGCTAAAACTTAAACCATGGTTTAAAATGTTCAACCTGGGTTGAAATTCATAAAGTACCAATATTCTTTGGATTAAAGCGTAATATTTGTATATTCAATAAGTTACGAGTTAAACAAATTGCTGGCATGTCTCTTGCTAAATAAGTTAAACGGAAAGGTAATGTTGGATAATAACTTAAGAAAGGAGCAATTATGCCAGCATTTACAGTCACTTCAGTTATCGACGGTGACACATTTGATGTTTCGCCTCAATGGAACTGGAACGGTCAGACCGGAAATCGTGTGCGACCAACCGGCTACAATGCGCCAGAGCTGCATGAATATGGCGGCCAGGCTGCCAGGAAAAAGTTATCAAGTCTCATCCTCGGAAAACGGGTCGAATTGCGGAATCCACGCAAAATCGACCGTGGTCGACTGGTGTGTGATGTTTACTTCAATGGGAGGAACCTGGCAGACTATTTCCCAGAATACCAATGACAGGATTAAATAACAGGAGGAGCGCCTGTGAAAAAACACTCAACTGAAGCAGATGCAAGGATTCTTATAGACGATATGCTTCGGCAAGCCGGATGGGATCCTGCTGACAAATCGCAGGTGCTCACCGAGGTAAGTACTCGAGATTTTCAGGCTTCCGAACCAAGACCTACTTATGGTAACGAAAGTTCAATCACAAGAGCCGATTATGTATTATTAGATCGTCGTGGTCGGCCATTAGCCATTATTGAAGCTAAGCGTTATGCCATCGAGCCTTACACAGCAAAGCAGCAGGCACTCCCCTATGCTAAAAAGATAGGTTCACCATTCATCTTTCTAACAAATGGTGAATTAATCTATTTCTGGGACTACAAAAATGACGATGCTCGTATAGTCAACTCGTTCTTTTCGCGTCGTGATCTAGAACGCTTGGTAGAAATGCGAGAAACAAGCAAGCCTCTTGCTACTATTGAAATACCGGAATATTACTTGAGAAATGGTGAAACTCGCCAGGTTCGACCCTATCAACGTGAAGCAATGAAAGCCCTCGACCACGCGATAGAACTGGGGAAACGCCGCTTTCTGCTTGAGCTACCTACGGGTACTGGAAAAACTGATCTCATTTGTCTTTATCTAAAACGGCTTATTGAGGCAGGACGAGCCGAGCGTATCTTGTTTCTGGTGGACCGTGAGCAGCTTGCCAAGCAAGCTCTGGAGGCAATTCAGGATATTTTGAATCAATACAGCAGTTACTGGTTACGTCCCGGGATGGTAAAACAGGAGCAACAGATCACCGTGTGTCTCCTCCAAACGATGATTAGCCGATATACGGAGTTTACCAGCGGATATTTCGATGTGGTTGTGGCAGACGAGTGCCATCGATCCATTTATGGGGCCTGGCAAACTGCACTCACTCACTTTGATGCTTTACATATTGGATTAACGGCAACACCATCGGCATACATTGAAAGAAACACCTTTCAATTTTACCAATGCAAAGAGGGAGAACCGGACTTTTCATATTCAATTCAAAAAGCCTTTGAAGAAGGTTATCTTGTTCCTTACAAATTTGCCACTGGAATAACCGTTATTCTTGCTGAGGGTGCTGAAGTTGATGAAGAATATTATGATCCGGCAGAATTTGAACGCAGATGGACCAATGAAGATACGAATAGAAAAATGATGGAAGAATTTGATCGATTAGCCTGGGAAAATTACAAAGAGTTTGCTCCCGGCCAGAAAATTGGACCCGGTAAAACAATAGTTTTTGCTATTACCAAGCATCATGCTGCCCGCTTAGCTTATTATTTAAACGAACTGCATCCTGAACATAAAGGCCAGTATGCAGCAGTAATTACCAGCGATATACCCAATGCCGATGATTTAATTCGTAAGTTCAAGTATGAAGACTATCCACAAGTAGCCGTTAGCGTCGGTATGCTGGATACCGGCTTTGATTGCCGTGAAGTGCTCCATCTGGTAATGTGTCGCAGAGTGCGAAGTCCCATCCTTTACCAACAAATGCGGGGACGCGGCACACGTACGGCACCCCATATCCAAAAGCAGAAGTTTGTTATTTATGATTTCTTTGAAAACCATAAATACTTTAATGACAGTGATACGGATATCTTTTCTGGTACAGGGCGAGGTCGTAGTCCAGGTGGACCTTCCAGACCACCCAGACAGCCGAGGGATCTGGTTGAGTTGGGGTTAGAGGATGAATGGCTCCATGCTGTTACCTACGTTGAAATCGGTCCAGAGGGTGAACGTGTCGATAAGCGCGATTATATTACCAACTGGGAAAAGACAATTAAGGCTGCTGCTAAAGATGACCCGATTCTTCAGAAACTCCGTCGTGGAGAATTGTTGACTGAACAGGAAGAGCAAGCCTTATCCGAAAGACTCAATCGTCCGGAAATGTATTTTAACGAAGAGAACCTACGCCGTGCATATCGTCAACCCGGTGGTAATTTGATCGACTTTATTCGGGCAGCCCTCGGCAACCTTAAAATAAAGAGTCGTGAAGAGGAATTGACAGAGAATTTCCAAGCCTGGTTAGTGGCAAAATCACTTACACCACAACAGGCCCAATATCTTTCTCTTATTAAAAACCGTGGTATTACAAAAGGAAAGATTGACTTAGGTGATTTATTTAAGCCGCCGTTGTCCATATTAAATGCAGCAGAGCTGGGGGTTGAGCTTTTCGGCGAGAGAGGGCTTAAAGAGATTATTGAAGATCTAAATGAATCGGTATTTACAAAAAAGACTGCCTAAGGAGGTAGAATGAACCAGGAATTGCGCAGAAAACTCGATCGTATAACTGATATCCTCTGGGCTGGTGGGGTTACCAACCCAGTAACGTATATTGAACAAATATCTTATCTGATCTATTTGAAACTATTAGACGAAGAGGAATCCAGGCGAGAACTGGAGGCACGTCTTGTGGGTGAAAATGGCAACGGGAACATTTCACGGCTCTTTCCTAAGCAGGCAGAAAGATACCGTTGGT
>CAYLYM010000153.1:0-7198 GCA_964387645.1 uncultured Calditrichaceae bacterium
TGGCATTATGTCAAAGACCATATTAGATATTTTAATATTTTAATATTTTAAAAGATCTATTAATCTTAAATTTATGTAAATAATAGTAATTAGCCAAGTTAGAACTAATTTTTTTATAATTAAATTTATGAAATGAGATTATTTCTTTTAAATATTCTAATCATCATCCTACTTTTTGAAATTTATTATAAATAAATTGCCACTTACTCTAATTACAGAACTTACATTTCTTTACACAATTATCAGGTTATAATTTGAAAAATATCTTAAAGATCAATATTTTGTATTTAAGTTAAGAAAAAAAAATCCTATTGCAATAAATTTTTTTACATTTTTTTATTTTGATTCAAAATAAAGTGAAATTTTTTAGTAAAAATTGTCTAATACTTCTTTGATATATGTCATGTTGCGTTTTAAATAATTATTTTAATAAAAAAATATTTAAAAATTCTTTAATTTTAGTTTTTAATATCAAAACTTAAGTATAATGAGATGTCAAAACTTTTTAACTCACAATATTCAATATAATTTTCTTTAAAAATTTTTGTTAATATTTACAATAATTCCAAATTAATTGTCGATTTTATAAAACAATTAAATATAATTTTCTATTTTCTTTTTTTCGATCATCTGCTTAATAATCTTACAAAGATCTCGATATATCATCATTTTACTATAGGTGTTTTTTAATTATAGATATAACATAAATCGACTATGTGTTTAGTATTGTTTCGATATTTTTGTGAGTTTAATCATTTTCATAGTTTTTATCAATTATATATTTGCCACGTGAGTGAGATGGCGGAGCTGTACTTAAACATACATGGCGATAATTTGAAAGAACAAATTAAAATCAAAAGTAAGACGATTGAAAGGAAAAAAAATGCTGTTATAATTGGCCTTAACAGGATAGGCATGCTCGCATACGAACGGCTAAAGATGTATGGTAGTAACGTAAATATTATTGGATTTGTTAATACATTTAAAAATCCTGTTTATAGTATTAATGATAAAAATATTAAATATTTAGGCGATCTTTCGGAATTCAGGGTATTATGTAAAAATTATAATGTAAATTTTGCTTATTTAGCCATAGATAGAAATGACGTTTCAGTTATTCATCAAGTTATTAATCTATGTAATTCGCTTAAAATTGAATATGAATTTGTTCAAGAAGTATATGATATTATTTATGGTCACGTTGTTGAAAGAATATTTAAAGAATTTAAACGACCATATGATTTTTCATTACGAAGAATATCAGACATTTTTTTCTCTATTATATTTCTGATTCTTACTTTACCAATTTGGCCTGTTATTAGTATCTTAATTAAAATTGATTCTCGAGGTCCTGTGTTTTATTCTCAGGAACGTGTTGGACAAAATGGTAGAATATTTAGAATTTTTAAATTTCGAACGATGTATACAGATTCTGAAAAATATAGTGGTCCTGTTCTGGCAAAAAAAGATGATCCAAGAATAACAAAAGTAGGTAGATTTTTAAGAAAAACGAGAATTGACGAAATTCCGCAAATCTTAAATGTCCTAATTGGCGATATGACACTTATAGGTCCTAGGCCTGAGCGTCCTTATTTTGTTGAAAAGTATAGTATGGATATTCCTATGTATAAAAACAGATTAAAAATTAAACCTGGATTAACTGGGCTTGCACAAGTTTTTGTAGGTTATGATGAATCTCTGGAGGAAGTAAAACAAAAGTTGAAATATGATCTATATTATTTAGAAAAGAAAAATTCCCTTTTATTTAATTTGAAGATATTATTGAAAACAATTGGTGTTGTATTAATGGGGAAAGGTCAATAATTATTTAAATTTATAAATTATTAATTGTTTTAGTTTTAAAATTCGGATTTAATAAAAATATTATTTTTTAATAGAATTTTTATCATATTTAGAAGATTCTTTTTATTCGATAATAATTAAATAATAAGTATTTATATTGGAATTTTCTATTGATTGGAAATAATTATGTGTGGCATAACAGGTATTTTTTATTTAAAAAGAAATAAGAATGTTGAATTTCCTATTTTAGAAAAAATGGTAAATATTCTTCGCCACAGGGGGCCAGATGATACAGGTTTTTATATTAATAAATATATTGGATTAGGTCAGTCCCGATTAAGTATTATAGATATTAAAGGCGGGAAACAACCAATTTCTAATGAAGATAATACTTTATGGTTAATATATAATGGAGAAATATATAATTATATTGAATTAAGAGAACATCTTAAAAAATTGGGTCATAAGTTTTCGACAAAAAGTGATACAGAAGTTATTATTCATTCTTATGAAGAATATGGCTTTGATTGTCTCCATTATTTTAATGGACAATTTGCTTTTGCGCTTTGGGATGCTAAAAAGGAAATTTTATTTCTGGCGAGAGACCGTGTTGGAATTAGACCCCTATATTATTCACTTATGAATAATGAAACATTTTTATTTGGCTCAGAGATTAAATCTATTTTTAAATATCCCCAAATACCACGCGAAATAGATCCTGTTGGAGTTGATCAGATATTTACCTACTGGGTGAATATTCCCCCGCGGACTGTATTTAAGGGTATCAATGAATTACCTCCTGGACATTATGCAGTTGTTAATAAAAACGGTGTTTCTATTAGAGAATATTGGGATTTAAAATTTCCAAAAACCAACGAATACAAAAATTTCCCACTAAGTTATTACACAAGTAGATTAGAGGAACTTATATATGATGCTATAACACTTAGATTACGTTCAGATGTTCCAGTAGCCTCATATTTGAGTGGTGGTATTGATTCTTCAATTATTTCTGCCTTAATAAAAAAATACCATAATAATAATTTGATTACATTTTCCATTAGTTTTGCTGATAAAAATTATGATGAACGCGAATATCAACAACAAATGGTAAATTATTTAAATACTGATCATAAGAGTATAGAAGTAGATTATGAGTCAATAGGAGAGATTTTTCCTGATGTTGTTTGGTTCGCAGAAAAGCCTTTAATTAGATCTGCTCCCGGACCTCTTTTTAGGCTTTCTAAATTGGTAAATGATAATAATATAAAAGTTGTTCTTACAGGTGAAGGAGCAGACGAAATTTTTGGTGGATATAATATCTTCAAAGAAGATAAAGTGAGAAGGTTTTGGGCAAAATATCCGGAATCAACCTGTAGGCCGTTGTTGCTTTCTCGGTTGTATCCCTATATTAATAAGAATGGGAAATCTCAGAATAAATTTTGGCAGAATTTCTTTAAGAAGGGATTATTAGATACAGAGAATCCTTTTTATTCTCATCTGATACGATGGAATAATACTTCAATGATTAAGCAATTTTTTAGTGAAACTTTCAGAAGTAAAATTAACCATGAAAATAGTCAATATGAATTAGAGGCTTATGTGAATCCAGATATTAGAAAGTGGCATCCTTTATGCAGAGCTCAATATTTAGAAATGAAGTTGTTTATGGCAGGTTATTTACTTTCAAGTCAAGGCGACCGAATGATGATGGGAAATTCAGTGGAGGGGCGATTTCCTTATTTAGATCACAGAGTTATTGAGTTCGCGAGCCAGATTCCTCCCTTTTATAAAATACGAGGATTAAATGAAAAATATATTTTGAAAAAGACATATGAAAATTTTATTCCACAAAAAATACTATATCGGCAAAAACAACCCTATAGATCACCAATAAGTAAATGTTTTTTTAATGAATCCACACCTTCTTTGATAAAATATTTGATATCTTCAGAAACAATAAAAAAATATGGCTATTTTAATCAGGAAAAGGTCAACTTTTTATTAAAAAAAAGTAAAAGACATTTTGATAGTGTCAATCTATCTGCCAGGGAAGAGATGGCATTAATTGCGATAATTTCTCAGCAATTGCTACATTATTATTTTGTTGAAAATTTTTCTTAAAAAAATGATACATAGCTCAATTTATTAATAAAAGATATAACTATCTTATATAAAATGTGAGGTTTTAGAGATTAAAATAAATTGTAAGTTAAACGGCGGAGCTATTTTAAAAAAAAGATGGGGGTAAATTAAATGCAAGTAAATAATTTTTTAGAAAACTCTGCACAAAAATATCCTGAGAAAAAAGCTGTATGGTACCAAAATGAATGGAAAACTTATGGTGAAATTGAGTCTGCCTCGAATAAAGTAGCGAATTATCTTAGAGATATCGGTATTAAAAGAGGAGATCGTGTTGCACTTTTGTATGAAAATTCTTTTGATTACATTATCAGTTATTATGGGATACTTAAGGTGGGAGGGATTACAGTTGCTTTAAATACAGAAACAACAAGTGATTCACTTGTATATTTATTGAATGATTCTGGCGCAAAAGCGATAATTTCAAATCAAAAGTTCTCAAAATATCTTGTTCCGGCGATAAAGAAAACTCCTTATTTGAATCATGTGATTGTAAACCAAGATGATTTGTCAGAATATGAAAATATTGGTCATTGTACTCAGATAAAACTTTCCGAATTATATGATCAAGGAGTAGACAAACCATGTGGTGTTAGATGTATTGATTGGGATATAGCTTCAATAGTCTACACATCGGGTAGTACAGGTAAGCCTAAGGGTGTCACTTTAAGACATATTAATATTGTAAGTAATACCAGATCCATCGTTGAATATCTTAAACTAACAGAAAAAGACCGTATAATGGTTATATTACCTTTTTATTATATTTATGGGAAGTCCTTATTAAATACTCATTTTTATGTAGGCGGTTCAGTTGTTATTGATAATCGTTTTGCTTATCCCAATGTTGTATTGGAAACCATGAAAAAGACAGAAGTTACTGGTTTTGCTGGAGTTCCTTCGACATTTATGATTTTATTAAATAAATCGAGTATAAGAAAATATGAATTTGCACACCTGAGATATTTAACACAAGCAGGTGGTGCAATGGCTCCTTCTGTTCAGAAAGAAGTAGCGGAAATTTTTAAACCAGCTGAATTATATATCATGTATGGAGCAACAGAAGCATCGGCAAGATTATCATATCTTGATCCTAAAATGTTACCTAAAAAATGGGGATCTATTGGAAAAGCTATTCCTAACGTGGACTTATTTATTGCTGATGAGAATGGTAATGAATTGCCTCAAGGGGAAGTTGGAGAAATTGTTGCAAGGGGCTCCAATATAATGGTAGGTTATTGGAACGATCCTGAAGAAACTGCAAAAGTATTAAAAAATGGTTTATATTATACAGGTGATTTAGGTAGGATGGACGAAGATGGATTTCTTTATGTAGTTGGAAGAAAAAAAGATATGATTAAGGTAGGAGGAGAACGAGTAAGTGGTAAGGAAGTAGAAGAAAAAATATTAGAAATGGATGAAGTGCACGAAGTAGCTGTTATTGGTGTAGATGACCCGACTTTAGGAGAAGCTATTAAGGCTTTTATAGTTCCGAGAAGCGATGCTGTTTTAGATGAAGATAAAGTCAAAAATTTCTTAAGAAACGGTCTTCCTTCCTATAAAATACCTAAATATATTGAATTTCGAACAGAGTTACCAAAAAATAAAGCTGGCAAAATAATGAAGACAAAATTAAAAGAAATGGAGCAATCAAATAAAAACTCTTGAGGTTTGTTTTTAATGGAAAATTTAAAGTCGAATACATATTTTGCAGATCAGGATAAAAAGATTGTTGTTGTAGAATTATCTGGATATTTGGACCAGGCTAATTGTCATGAATTAGAAAGGCTAATATCGGAACTACGAGATAGTGGCTCTTATAATTTAATTTTTGATTTTTCAGATTTAATATATGTAAGTAGTGCAGGATGGGGAATATTAATTGGTGAAGTAAAAGCGATTAGGGAAAAAGGTGGGGATATTAAAATCACAAATATGCGCCCAGAAGTTTATGAGGTCTATCAAATTTTAGAGTTTTATCATATAATTCACGATTATCCGGATATTAATTCGGCGATTAAAGCTTTCTCATTAAATAGGAATTTGTATAAAGTCTCTAATCAGAAAATAAAGATGAATGAGACTAATGATGAAAATAAAAAAGATGAATTATTAGACACTCTTGATATAAATTTTGATAATATCGATGACATTAAAATAGAAACAGATAAAGATGAAAAAAAATTAGGAATCCAGATCGATTATGGCGAAGCAGAAAGGAATGGGTCTGACGAAAAAGAATTTGTTTTTAGTAAAGAAAACAATTTAGATGTAAAACAATTACCTGTCAGAGAGAAAATAAAGAAGATAGTCTCAAATTATCCTCTTTTAAATTTATTTCAAATTAGACGAATGTTAAGACATGAGAAATTTGGAAATGAAAAAATAGGCATTATTCGCTTATATAATTTATTAAAAGAAATGAACTTACATAGTAAAAAGCACAGATATCGTTTTTATAGATCATGTGAGTGAAAGGTCGATTATGGCAAAATTTTATTTAAAACAAATTAATGTGTTAAATATTTTCCTTATTCTATTTTTCTCTTTTTTGGATGTTGATATACAGGCTCAAACTAATGAATTACGGGTAAGGAATTCAGAAAGTAGAAAGATCATTACAATTGATAATATTGATCTTTTTGTTGGAGATGCCATTTATATAGATACTGAACCTGATACTACATCTTTCCTTCATGGTATATATAAAATAGATCAATTAGGGAGAATTAACTTACCTATTCAAGGATTCCTCGAATTGAGGAAATTTAGTGAAAATTCTTTAAGATCATGGTTGTTAGATAGATATCAAAATGAATTAAAATATCAAACATTGGTTTTAAGGCCGTTAATTCGTATTGGAATGATTGGGGGATTTGCGAATCCTGGTTTTTATTATATAAATCCTAGAGCTTCATTTTGGGAATTAATGGCAATATCTGGTGGACCTGTTGAAAGGAAATTTTTGAGAAAAGCGGTAATTATAAAGGGTGATAAAAGATATAAAATAGATCTTTTTAAAAAAATCAAGGCGGGCGAATCATTAATGAAAATAGGTCTTGCTTCTGGAGATATTATTGAAATACCAAGTCCCGGAGAAAAAACGAAATGGGAAACTCTTCGTGATATTGTCGCAGTAACTTCTATAGCTGCAACCTTCCTAACAGTTTATTTTACTTATCAACGAGATCGTTTAATTTTAAATAGATAGTTAATTTTTAAGGAGTTAAAATGCAAAAGAATTTAATTAATC
>CAYLYM010000154.1:0-7026 GCA_964387645.1 uncultured Calditrichaceae bacterium
TTATTTATTGCAAAAATATTGGAAATTTACTCATTCTTTTAGTAGGTTCAACATTTGCCGAATTTCAGATATACGTTTTGTGTCTCTTATGGCATCCAGAAAGGTAAGTTCGTTTTTTAACTTTTGTATAAGAACCTCTCGATCAAGAGCCGGGAAATATTTAATTTGTCCATCTGACATTTTCCGAGTTTTCAATAAATACTTTTCTTCTAAATTTTTTACGTCATGTTTAATAGTTAAAAACGTCACCTGTCGTTCCAGACCAGTTGTCTGTGCATACCAAACCGGAGCCGTTAAACCTGGATGTTTCCAGAGGGTTTTTAATAATTGAATCTCTCGGTCGCTTAAATTTAATCCCACGTAATGATTTTCTTCACGTTTTTTCAGCAGATCTCCATATTTTTTATAAATCATATAAGCCAGATATGCAGCTCCGCTCATGGTTACAACTGGGACATAACGCGAACGCCCCATTTTGTATTCCATAAATTCTCTGACGTTACTTGGCAAATAAATTGAGCTTTCGCGGTAATCCAGACTTAACTCTCTACGTCCAGGAATAGATATATTCCAATCGATACGTGGTGGAATTGATGGAGACGATAATTCCGTCCGATCAGGATTTAAAGTGATAAAAGTGAAAAAAGATGGTTTATTCAGTAAAAATTGGTTTCGAATACTCGGTTTAGGGATTACTCCAGTAAAAAAAATTTTAGTATATCTTATTGAGGGCTGGTATTTGGGGAAATTTTGTATCGAATCAGGCTTAGAGGGATTGGCTAGAGAATGTTGCTTGAAGTTTTCCGTTTGTGCCGTATAAGAAAACTGATGAAATAGAATAAATACTACAATTATTAAAAAAGAATTAAATAATTTCATAAATTCAGATCCTTTTACAATATATCAATTGGATCAACATCAATAGAAATTTTCACTGGCCATTTTTTGATTTCTGGATTAAAATAAATTCCTTCTTTGATAATATGTCTTAACCGTGCCATACTTGAATCTTTTTCTCTGGGATATTTGATGAGTAATTGATAACGAAATAAATTTTTTAATTTGGAAATGGGAGCAGGAGCTGGGCCTAAGATGGAAAAACTCCTGGAAGCATTAGCTTTCCACAGGAATTTACTAATGACTTCGGCATAAGTCTGTACATCTTTCAGGTTCTGGCCTTCTATCCGGATGAGAATAATCCTTGAGAAAGGAGGATAATTCAGGGCTTTGCGGCTCTCGATTTCCCTTTCGAAAAATCCCAGATAATTGTGGGTGAGCAGAAACTTGTAAATATAATGAGATGGATCAAAAGTTTGCACAACCACTTCTCCACTACTGGCTCCTCTACCAGCTCGACCGGCCGCTTGCGTAAGCAATTGAAAAGTCTTTTCAGATGCTCGAAAATCTGGAAAATGTAATCCGTGATCTGCCGTTATAATACCTACCAGAGAAACCTTCTTAAAGTCCAGACCTTTGGCAATCATCTGAGTTCCTAATAAAATGTCGGCTTCTCCACTACGGAATTTTTCCAGAATTTTTAAATGCCCGTGTTTCCCACGAGTCGTATCCTGATCCATTCTTAAAATATTTGCATAAGGAAAACAATGTTTTAAGGCCTCTTCCAGCCGCTGTGTACCCACTCCCTGATAAATCAGATCCATTCCCTGGCATCGAGGACAAACATCTGGCGGATTTTCGGTGTAATCACAATAATGACAACGTAATTTTCTGGTAAATTGATGGTAAGTTAATGTTATATCGCAATTCTTACATTTGGCTACAAATCCACAATCCTTACATAAGATATAAGGCGAATAGCCACGTAAATTTTGTAGCAACATCACCTGTTCTTTTACGAGCAATCTTGATTCTATCTTTAGTTCCAGATTTTCAGAAATAATTGGTTGATCCAGAAACTTTTTCCACTCTTTCTTTAAATCTACAATGGAAATTCGAGGTAATTTTCTAGAATCAATTCTCGTAGAAAGTTGATAATATTCATACAGACCATTCCGGACGTTTTGCAAGCTTTCAAAAGAAGGGGTAGCCGAACCTAGAACAACTACAGCATTATTGAGAGAAGCACGATATACTGCAACATCACGGGCATGATAATGTGGTTGTGCATCGTTTTGCTTGTAACTGGATTCGTGTTCTTCATCAACAATGATTATTCCCAGATTTTGCATTGGTGCAAATATAGCCGACCGCGGGCCAATCACAATTTTAAATTTCCCTTCTCTGATCCTCGATAAAATTTCTCGGCGTTCTGCCGAAGTTAACCGGCTATGTAAAATGGCCACTTGATCTCCATAATAATTTCGAAAACGAGCTAAAGTTTGTGGCGTTAATACTATTTCTGGTATTAACACAATAGCGTCCCTTCCAAGATCAAGTGTTTTACCAATCAGCTCAATATAAATCTGAGTTTTTCCACTGCCCGTAATGCCATGTAATAAATATGTTTTAAACCGTCTTTCTTGAAGCGCCTCCTTAACCTTCTTCACAAAAAGTGCCTGTTCTTTACTTAACCGAACCTTCTGCAAAGTTTCTTTATATGGTAAATCAAATATCCGATCCTTAGGTCGAGATTCTTTCTGTACTAAACCCATTTCGAAAGCTTTATTAATTACTTGCCTTGTGATGCCCTTCTCTTTTAAATATGAATACGAAAACCACTCATTTTCTGACAGAATTTGAAGTAAATCTTTCATTCTGGTAGGTTTACCATTTATAATTTTTGAGAAACATGTCTGGCTTTCAGCTTTTCTTTCTTCCTCTCTTGTAAGTCTAAAATAATCTTCCATTTTTTGAGGTCGGTGCGCTCTTATTTCCTCATATCGCCTTTGTATCGCTCCGATTTTTTCTAACTGTCGAAGAGCTTCAGGTAGCGACTTCTCTTTTATCCTTTTTTTCAACTGTTGCAAACCAACTTCTTTACCCATGGGTAAATTTTCTAAAATTCTGATCTGCAAAGGAGTTAAACCTTCTGGTAAGTTCTCTGATAATTTAGTAATCTTCAACTGGGAAATATTGACATTCACATTCAGATGGATAAGACGATAGGCTTCACCCAGATAACAAATATAATATTTAGAGATCCACTCCAATAGTTGCATAAGTTCCTTTGAGATGATCGGCGTTTCATAAACGATGTCAAAAATTGGCTTAATATCCTCTAAAGCAACATTGGAAGGTGGTGAATCGCTTACATGTAAGACAATTCCAGAAACATAACGGTTCTTAAAAGGCAAGATAACTTGTGTTCCAGGACACACCCGTTGCTGCAAATCTTCCGGAATAGCATAAGTAAAACCATTTTCATTGGGTATGGGTAATATAACGGTTGCATATAGGGACATTGTCTGATCTTAAAACATTATCATTTAAAATATATACGACAGAAAATCATACTAAAAGCAATTTTTAAAATTGAGAAAAAGAAATATTTACTCCCACAGCAATCGGAAATAAAAACCTTAACATTTTCAAAATTTAACAATCATTGATCACAATTCTTCAAAAAGCTCCAGATTTTTCTTGATGTTGCTTTTTACAATTTCCCTAACGATATCAAGAATATCGAAAATTCGGTTATCGATAATCTGGTAATAAACCCTCAGACCTTCCTTGCGTGAGGTCACAACCCCAGCTTCCTACAATATTCTCATGTGGCAACTTAAATAAGATTGCTCCAGATTCAAGGTTGGATAAATGTCACAATTACATTTTTCCCCATCTTTCAAAAATTCTAAAATTCTTAAACGATTGGCATGACCAAGAGCGTTTAAAAGGTCAGCTTTAAGTTCGTAAATTTTTTGTTTCATATTTTTTCTTAAATTTTATGATCATAAATTCACATTATAAAAATAATCATTGAAAAAAATCAAGCCTACTTAATGAAAACAACATTTTTCATTTACTTGCCTAATGATATGATTCGTTTAGAAAAAAGAATTCCAAAATCATGAATACTTTTTGCGCGCCAAAAAACTGAAGCAACGTAAATTATTGACTTTCTTATTTAGATAAACAAGACAAAAAATAGATCAGTTTGATTATTTTTCATATGTATAAAATATTTGTTTTTTTCAACAGAATTCAATATTAATTTATGCACATACTTTGCTGCAAATAAAAAGACAGCAAAGTAAATTAATACAAAAATATGCCAGTCGCTTTGTATATTCGAAGTTAACGAAAAATTTTGCATTCCTTTTTCGTTACCTTCTCTTATTTCCAAGTGTATCTGACATATTTAGAAACAATTATTTTTAAAATTTAGGAGAGTTTTATGACAAAAGCAAAAATTGGTGACACAGTTAGAGTTCATTATACCGGTAAACTAGCTGATGGAACAATATTTGACACATCCGAGGATCGGGAACCACTGGAGTTTAAGATCGGAGATGGTCAACTCATTCCAGGGTTTGAACAAGCCATTGTTGGACTGAAACCGGGTGAATCAACCTCTGTTATTATTCCGGCCGAAGATGCATATGGTTCATACGATGAAGACCTTGTACAACAAATCGATAGAAATAAGTTACCAGATGATTTGGAACCTAGGGTGGGTCAGCAATTAGAAGCCATTCAAGGTGATGGTAAAAGATTCGTAGTAATTATTTCAGAAGTTACTGATTCCAGTGTAACCATAGACGCTAATCACCCTCTTGCTGGAAAAGATTTGAATTTTGAAATTAAACTTCTAGAGATTGTTTAATTTGACTCACTGAGTGATTTTTAAGATACCATGTTTAATAAAAGATGACTTATTCTGACTATTAATATTAATCGCTTTACAGTAAAAAAAATTAAAAAATATTAACATGAGGTATTTAAAAAATTCAGGTGAAAGAGGATCTGGTTACTATTTGGCCGATCCTTCTCACCTGTTTTTTAATTAGAGTAAGATTTATTTTATTCAGGAATTGAGAAATTCTTTTAGACGAGAAATATGACCGCGGCCCATGGCTTTAACTTCGCAGCCACGTTTAAGATAAGATATAATCTTTTTATCATCCAATATGCCAAACGCATCCACAATGGCGGCTGGTTTACCAATAGCATCTACCACTTTATTCGGATCAAGATTAAGATAAGGCTCGTGGCGCACAGCAAATACTACCGCATCGGCCCCTTTTAACGCCTGCCAAATGTCCTTCTGAATACGAACATCTTTCAATTTTTCCTGATTACGGAAGAAGTTCTTCCGGCTATGTCCCTTTCCGGGATAATGATCCTGATTTTCCAACTCCCACCAGTGATCCAGATAAGGATCGTGTACACGAATTTCTGCACCCATTTCCGAAAGTTTTCTTACCACAATTTCCGATCCGCTGTAGCGAGTATCTCCAACATCTTCACGGTAAGCAGCACCTAAAATTAACACTTCCGCTGCTGCAATCGGACGATGCATTTCGCGGAGAGCATCTCGTACCAGTTGAGCAGTGTGCAATCCGCGTGTATCATTTATATCGATAGCCATAGGCGTTATTTTGAAAATATCGTCTTCAAATCCGAGAATATGTTTGTAAGCCCACATCCCCAATCCTCCATCTTTCGGCAGACAGTAACCGCCAATTCCAGGACCAGGAAAGAGAATATTGCTGTGAGTAGGCCGAACCTTAATGGCATTTATAACTTTAATTAAATCAACTCCATTCCTTTCTGCAAAAAGGCTCCATTCATCCATGAAAGCCAGTATAGTGGCTCGATAACTATTTTCCACAATTTTTGCTGTTTCACTCTCTATTGGACGATCCAGTACTGTTAAGGGATACTTTTCAGTATTCAGCACTTCATTCAAAAATTTTACAACCCGTCGTTTTGCTTCTTCGTTAATCCCGCTACACACTCTCCAAAAATCCCGAATACTTGCAACATAATTCCGGCCAGGCATAACTCTCTCGTAACTATGAGCTAACAAAGGATCGGATTGAATTCCACGTTTCCGGAAAATCTTACGCATGATGGGATAGGCTACCTGCTCGGTGGTTCCCGGTGCCACAGTGGTTTCGATTAAGACCAACGTTTCTGGTTGAATATATTGAGCGATAATCTCAAATGATTTTTCCAGTGCTTCCATATCCACTCGCCCCTCACGCACTCGACCAAGAGCATTTTTCAAATAATCACACTGTATATCCACCACCACCACATCTGCTAACGAAAGCACCTCATAGGTATAAGTAGCAATTAAGGTTTTCTTTTCTAATACACATCGTTTAATCATGGGATCAACCTCAGGGTCCTCGGCTTTTACCGGGGAAATGCCCTGATTCAGTAAAGGAATTTTCCAATAACTGCGAACACTAGGTCTTTGCATACCAATAACAAATTTATTAGGCTTTCCAGTTTGCTTGTCAATGGTATCAGCAATAATAGCTGCCATCACCGCGCCCACAAATCCAACACCCATAACTACTACAATTTCACGGCCCAATTCTCGCTGTTTTTTAACAATATTTTTAATCCGTTCAAATTCCTTTGGATATTGATCAGATGTAGGTAAAGGAAATTTTTGGCCATCCGGACTTACTGAAAAATTTTCATTCATATTTTCCTCCGTATTTTACATGAGGTGCAATTTTTTAATCATCAAACCTAATGTTATCTCCTTTCACAAGCAAATTTGTGAGATATTCGACAAATTTCCTTATGAAAAATTTACCAAGGGGAATTTTTCATTAAGATTTATTATAGGAATAACAAGAAAAAACTTTTATTAACATAAAGATGCTTTTAAAATTTGTTAAAAAATCTAAAAGGTTATTCACCAAAGAAAGGATAAAAAATAACCCCTCATTGCAGAAATGAGGGGTTTTTCAGGTGAGCCCGGAAGGAATCGAACCTTCGACCAACGGCTTAAAAGGCCGCTGCTCTACCGACTGAGCTACGGGCCCTTAAAAAAGCACGGCAAATATAGAAAAAAATAAATAACCTGTCAAGCCTAAAAATACTTTAATTCTGGGTATCCGAAACATTATTGAAGGTTTTTTTATTTTTTGAAAAATTAGAGTTTTT
>CAYLYM010000155.1:0-6909 GCA_964387645.1 uncultured Calditrichaceae bacterium
CGATTCCAATAATTACCCTTCCCATCTGGAGCATGTCCAGGCGGTTATGGGTCAAATTTCCGCCATAAATTGATCGCATTCCCACCCAATCTCTGGGATAAGTCAGGTCTTCAATATTATGAACTTCAGAGGTGAGATACCACATATTACCAACGTCTAAAGCGCGGCTGACCTGTGTATAACCCCTGGGAACCAGGAAATATGAAAATATTATTACAACTACTATTATTGAGATGATATGTATTTTTTGAAATTTTTCCATGAGTAATTCTCCAATTTTTCTATCACGCTAATTTTCCTAAATAACTTTAAAAGTAGATCTTTATTCCAAAATAGATATCTCTTTTTTCCAGAAATGTCCAGGGAGTAAATCCTGGAAGTGCACCCTTATCATCTCCGGGTCTTCCTTTAGTATTTTTAAAACTGCCATCTTTATTCTCATTTTCTTCGGTATAGCCTAAAGACTCCATGTACTTCTGAAATTGATTTTTCCACCATTTATGTCCATCCCAGGCCCAGCTTGAACTTGTATTAATTTCGTTACTACCGCTTGCACGGGTCATATTTTTATTATTAAATAAGTTACGCACGTCTATATAGAAAACTGATTTAAAGGATCCTTTTGTGTAAATATTTTTAGTAAAACGCAAATCCCAGCGCTGATAGGGTTTCCAGCGGAGATTGTTTTCAACTAATGGTATTTGCGCCGGATTATAAGTAAATTGAGCGCCTCTTCGCCAATTGTAGAGTAAACTTAAATTAATTCCACCCACGGGATAAAATCCCGCAAAGTCAGGTCCGAATTTATCGGGGGTATAAAAATCTGCACTAAATCGAATTATAGGCCGAATATCAGGCTGCGAAACTTCTCCATTAATCTCTTGCGGATCTTTTAAAGGATCTTCATAAAATCGATCGAAACCGTAACGACCGCCACTGGAATTTAAATAGTTGAAGCTGGCCCAACCACTGAAGTAAGGAAACACCCCTCGTCTCAGTTCAAGAAAAGCTTCAAAACCACGTGTATCCCGGAATCGATTGTTTATAGGTACCGTATAATATCCATTGTTGAAATTGATTGGATAATAACGCGCAGTACCATACTCATCATAAATATCTTGATAATAAGTTGTAATACGTAAATTCATTTTGTTGAATAAGTTATGTTCATATCCTAATTCATATTGAATTGTTCGAGGTGGTTTGAGATTTAAATTACCAAATCGTTCAACTCTCCAGTTCTGTTTTAAATTATAATGGATATAATAATTTTGATAGGGGTTTGGCCATTGATACATAATACCGTAGTTGAAGAAAATTTTGGCCACTTCCGAAATTGGATGAGAAATTCCTAAACGTGGACTCAGCTTTAAAGTAGTTACTCGTTTTGTAGGAATGACATCATAAGTGTTGAAATCAGGTGGTACTTTACCTTCTTCTAAAGTATTTCCTCCGAGTAGGTAATCAGAATATGGCCCGCTAACTTTATCATTGGGATCGCCATTTAAGTCTAGATAAGGATAGTCTCCCGTGACTCTCCAATCACCCCTCAAACCAATATTCGCAATAAAACCAGGGAATTCCAGTTTATCAGAAAAGTATACTGCCCCCCTCCATTCTTTTGCCTTGGCAAATCGAGCCCATCCACTACCTCCAGCAGCACCGATACGGCGATAATAAATGTAAAAGTCCTCATAGTTTATATCGAAACCTGTTTCAATCTGATGATGCGGAGTAACCTGACTGGTCAAGTCGCCATTCACCGTCCAGATTTTAGAGGACGTATTGTCCAATCGGTGCCCACAGGAGCCCATGCGGTAATACCCGGTAATATCACGAAATTGCAAGGGGTCCCATCCAGCAGGAGATTCATCATACCACTGGTCACCAATTTTGATCATAGCCCAGTCGCGCCAGTGATCCCATCCAGGGACTCCTGCAGCAGCCATAGAATCAGCAAATTCTTCTGTGCCAATTCTACCATGTAAAACACCACCAGCACCTGCTGAAGTATTAAGTCCTTCAGGAAATAGTGCCTTATTCGCCGCTGGATTAGGTGAAGTATTCCGATAATCTTTTATCATTTCCTGTTTGGTAGTTTGATATATTGCTTTTAACTCGTAAAAAGTTTTCGATGAAACAGTATGGACCCAGCTTATGCCATAACGCTGAGTAGTTCGTTGTGCAGGCCATTGACAATTTGGATACCATAGTTTATTAGTTCCAGGTGTACGATACGGTTGATTAGATAAGAAAGTCGTCACCTCGGGCCCTTCTCCTCCATCTGAACCTTTCTGACGTCCCCAATAACCGTGTATTTGTAATTTAATATTATCCGCGATCATAGAAGTCAGCTTTCCACGATATTCATAATTCTGGAATGTTCTCTGCGGATAAGAGATAGCATATTCTATTTGTTCACGGTCGGCGGTAACAAAAAAAGTTGTTCTTCGGAATTTGTTCAACAGAGGAACGGGACCTCCCAGGGTGAATCCCATCCGAAAATCAGGAAATATTCCAGTTTGAGTCAGCGCATTTTCATCATCATCAGGATCAAAGTTTTCCGAAAATTGTACTATCCCTTGTTTTTCCAATTCTTTTAGTTTTTCTAATGAATCCTTAGAACGATGTCGCCACAACCAACGGGCGTAAAGTTCCATAGGTTTGCCATGGTGAGGACCTGATTCTGTCTCGGCTACCTGGTTCCATCCTTTAAAACTATCGAAAACCAGACTGGGAATTTTCTCTCCGTTTTCGTCAAGTTTATAAGTGCCATCTGGATTCATTAAATATCCCGTCCAGGCACCTTCAAGGGGATCCACAAAGGGTTTGGCTACAGGAGAATCATGACCATAAATACTTGGCCCAAAATGTTTTAATGCAGGTGGACTATACTGGATGTTGGCGCTGGCGCTTATTCTTTGCCCCCCTTCTTTGGTTACAACATTGATAATACCAGACCTCAGATTCCCATATTTCGCACTAAATCCCCCAGTTTGCAGACTTATTTCTTTCACAGCGTCTAAATTAATAGAATAACGAGGTTTGTTCGAAACCATATCGTTTTGTGCTATTCCATCAACGATATAAAGCGAATTATCGAAACTGTTTCCGCGAATCTCAGGCCGGTCTTCATAAGCACCTACATTATCTATACTGACCTGATTCGTAATGAAATTTGCAATATTCTGGAAAGGCGCAGCTAATATATCTTCAACATCAACCACCTGTTGAGAACCGGCAATATCAGGTTGAATAATTGGTCGCTCTGCAGTGATTACCACCTCCTCACCTTTAATTACTTCTGTTTCTGTTTCAAAATTTACCACAGTGGTTAAATCAATTGATACACGCACATCTTTTTGAACAACAGTTTTATAACCAATCATTTCGGCACGCAGGGTATAAACTCCCGGAGGAACATTCAATATAAAGTACTGTCCATCGGCATCTGTTGCTGCACCAAGAGGTAATCCTTCGATAACAACATTAACTCCTGGTAAAGGATCACCGGTACTTTTGTCAATCACTGTACCGACGATTTTGCCAGTTGCAGCAGCCTGTAACTGGGAGATTGATAAAACAAATAAAATCAATATGACTATCCATCTCCCAGCTAATCGTTGTAAAAAACGCTTCATAATGGACCTCCTTGCTCTTTGAGCGTATTTTAGATTTGAATTAATTATGCATGGGTTTGTCTATTGTTAAAATTAGTTAGTGAAAATTGCTCTTTATAACATTTAAATATTCAATAAATATATTTTTATTATATGTAAAATTTCAAGACACTAACTGTTATTAATAAGCATTATTAACTGTTAATAACTGTGAATTAATTAATTCTTATTCACAGGTCTTTTTCTTGATTTATTGGGTAAAGAATTTTAAATTTGTATTCAATAATAATAAAGATAAAAAATCTACTACTATATCTTAAATATATCCGATGGAATCTCAATTAACCGCATCTAAACTTGTCTTTTTCAGAAATAAACCTGAAATGGTGGATAATAATACAAAAAGAAAAATTTTAGAGAAAATTTTAGAAAGCAATGAATTTTATAATTCGAAAACTTATAAAAGCCTACTTACCTTTCTGGTTGAAGCATCCATTCGGGGAGAATCGATAAAAGAATTCACCATAGCTACAGAAGTTTTAGGGAAAAACACTCAATTTGATCCAAGCAACGATACTTCTGTAAGAGTTTATATCCATAATCTCCGTAAAAAATTGCAAAAATATTATCAAACTGAAGGGGCTCACGATAAAATAATCCTCGAGATACCTAAAGGACATTATGAAGTTAGATACATAGATAGAGCGCATTGGAATAAACAAAAAAGCGCCAAACACAAAAACATTTTATTTATTGTCCTCATCGGGTTAATCATTTCTCTATTTTCTAATTCATACATCCTTCAAAAATACATTGTATTGAAAAATAGAGGGGATCCTGCAATCAACTATGTCTACCAGAATGGAATCTGGGGAGATATCATTCAAAGCACCAAACCTACACTCATAGCACTGGGTGATCATTTTTTCTATTTGGAATATCAGGATGATATTCGATCTAAGGTTATTGTTCGGAACGAAAAAATCAATTCGTTAGAAGATTTCTACAATTTTGAACATCTCTATCCAAATAAAAAAATTTCGGCAAAAGTCGATCATCCTTATTTCGCCATGAATAGCGTCTGGCCCCTTAAAAATATTTTACCGGTTTTCATCCAATCCAATAAAAAATATTGGATGAATTATAACTCTGCCATCACATCACATGATCTTTTGCAAAATAACATTATTTTTATAGGATCTTATAAAACTTTAGGTGTTTTTGAGCAAGTTGCAAAAAAATTGAAATTTTGCTTTAGTGATATGTTTAAAGATATTGTCCCTTCTGACTCTACAAATATTCCTTTTTTAATTTATGAATCAGAAGGTAATGCCAGGGAATTTCATAGGGACTATTGCATTTTTGCTAAGGTGCCTGGACCATCGGATAATATTATCATGTTATTCATCAGTTCCCACGCCACAGGAACATGTGGAGGGACAGAATTTTTAACACATCCTGTTACAATGCAGAGAGCAGAAGACATCTTGAAAAAGAAGTATGGTGAAGTACCCAAATTTTTTGAGATTCTCTTCGAAGTACATGGATTTAATCGCATCAATCTCAAATCTGAAATTAAGGATTTCTTTCAGATAGATTCTACTGCTAAATTCTGGTAATAAATCAAATCTGATAAACTCTCTTTTCAGCCTGAAGGAATTTTTATTTCTTCATCTTCGTTTTTCTTTTACAGATTCACAGATAATAGAAATATCTTGATTCTTTTAAATGAGCAGGCCTGAATAAATTTTAGATTCTTGAAAAAAGTTACGAAAGAATACAGCCTAGTTATTTATCTTTAAGATGCTAATAGTTTAATTTTCATTACTCATTACCAATAAATTGAGAGTTATTATCATTAATTCATCATTTGGGGAATTAATCCAAATCGGTCTGATTTAATTCACAAATACTGTTTTTACCAAATTTTTGATAGTTCAGTATTTTATTTAGTGTAGAGTAAGCCTTGATTTTCTTGCTTCTCTTTCTTATTATCAGAAAAAATATTCTTAACAGATATGACTATTTTAATAGATTTAAATTATATTCGAAACGAATAAATTAATGAAATAGCTTTTATATCAGAATAAAAATTTGGCAATATATTTTATTAATCATAATCATTAGTCTAACATTCAAAAAAAATTATTCTTTATGAACAAAAGATCCAATTTTCCAAAAATTACTGGGCTTATTGTTGCGCCATTTACACCAATGAATTCCGATTTCAATCTAAATTTGCGTCTCATAGAAACTCAAGCTAATTTATTCAAAATGAATCGTTTAAAAGGTGTATTCATTTGTGGGACCACTGGCGAAAGTTTATCACTAACTGTTGCTGAACGTATGAAAATTGCCGAGGAGTGGGGCCGTTTCACCGATAAAGATTTTAAATTAATCGTTCACGTAGGACACAATTGTTTGGAGGAAGCTAAAAAACTGGCTAATCATGCACAAAAAATTGGTGCTACGGCAATTGGAACTATGCCACCTACTTTTTTCAAGCCAGCCTCATTAAAGGCTCTTGTCGAGTGGTGTTATGAAATATCTTCTGCAGCACCTGATTTGCCACTTTATTATTATCATATTCCAACTATGACTGGCCTTACTTTTTTAATGCACGAGTTTTTATTTCAAGTAGAAAATAAGATCCCAAATCTGGCCGGTATTAAGTTTACACACGACAATCTATTGGATTTGGGTTTTTGTTTAACTTTTCAGAATGGAAAGTATGACATTCTGTTTGGTCGCGATGAGATATTACTGAGCGCATTGGTTTGTGGCGTTAAAGGTGCAGTTGGAAGCTTTTACAATTTTCTTGCCCCCACTTTCATCGATATTATAAAATATTTCAACGAAAACAAGCTTGATGAGGCTAAAAAACTTCAATCATGGATTCAAAAGTTTACAAAAATTTATATCCGTTTTGGGAATAATGTGGCTATAGGTAAAGCTATTATGAAAATTACCGGTCTTGATTGTGGTCCGGTCAGACTTCCTTTAAAAACTCTGAGTAATGATCAGTATTTTGAACTAAAGAAAGAATTAGACGCTATTAACTTCCGAAAATATGCTATAAAAATCGAGTAATTTTATATACTTATAAAGAAAATAATAGTCTAAAAATTTTTCGTTACATGGTAAATTTCTTGAACTTTAACAATAGAATACCTCAACAATTTTTAACTGACGCAAGCAAATTACAAGCCATAACGTCGAAAAAGAATGTTATAATCTCTGATAAACAAACCATTTTACACCTTAGATGAGACAATGATCAAGTTTTTTA
>CAYLYM010000156.1:0-6810 GCA_964387645.1 uncultured Calditrichaceae bacterium
CACGAGCAAAGGTTTTATGGTAGGTGGTATTTTGCGAGATGTAACCGATCAGAAACGCATTGAGCAAGCTTTAAGAGAAATTCATCGTCGCAATGATGCCCTGATTAGAGCTATGCCTGACACACTAGTGATTCTCAGGCGAGATGGAACCATACTTGATTTCAGATTGAGTCAAAGAGAAAAGAAATTAATTAATTCAGAATCTTTAATAGGGAAAAATATTAAAGATTTGAAAATTCCAAGGTCCGAATTGAAAAAGTTATTTGAAGTGATCAATAAAGCTTTATCGACTTCACAAGTACAATCATTCGAATATGAAACAGAAATCCAGGGAAATATGTTTATATACGAGGGTAGAATAGCCCCATTTAACGAGAATACAATCATTGCTAATGTTCGTGACATAACCGAGCGGAAACGTTTAGAAGAGGAACTGTTAAATAGCGCCAAGCTGGAATCTCTGGGTGTTTTAGCTGGTGGCATTGCCCACGATTTCAATAATTTGGTAACTGCTATCCTGGGTAATATTTCTCTGGCAAAGATGTTTCTACACCCTGAAGACAAAGCTTATGAGCGATTGACAGCAGCAGAGAAAGCTTGTGCCAGGACAAAAGATCTTACCAAGCAATTATTAACCTTTTCCAAAGGGGGGGTGCCTGTTAAGAAAAGCATGTCCATCGAGGAACTAGTGAGGGATACTGTTAATTTTGCATTAAGAGGAACGAATGAAAAGTGTAAGTTTTTCTTTGAAAAAAATCTCTGGCCGGTTGAAATTGATGAGGGACAGATTAGCCAGGTTTTCCAAAACTTAATTATTAATGCAGATCAGGCGATGCCAGAAGGGGGAATGATTTATGTCAGTTGTAAGAACTATGTAGTTAAATCTAATGATTCTTTTCCTCTAAAGCCTGGAAAGTACGTTCAAATTGCTATTAAGGATGAAGGTACAGGCATTCCCAAAGAATATATTCATCGAATTTTCGATCCTTATTTCACAACAAAACAAAAAGGAAGTGGTCTTGGATTAGCCACAGCCTACTCTATTATACAAAAACATGCAGGGTATATAACTGTCGAATCGGAATTTGGTAAAGGGGCTACTTTTTATATTTATTTACCTGCTGCGATTTGTAAAAGAACCTCAAGAAAAAGTAAGAAAAAATCATTTTTTAAGGGAAAGGGAAAAGCCCTGATTATGGATGATGAGGAAGTGGTGAGAGAAGTTGCAGGTAAAATGTTTTCTCAATTAGGATTTCAAGTGGATTATGCCAGAGATGGTAAGGAGGCAATTAAATCATATAGGAACTGTTTAAATTTGAACAAACCTTATTCGATTGTGTTAATGGATATAACTATCCCTGGTGGCATGGGAGGGAGAGAAACTATTCGAGAGTTGTTAAAAATCGATTCAAATGTAAAAGCCATTGTCTCGAGTGGTTATTCAAACGATCCCATAATGTCTGATTATAAGAAGTACGGATTTGCGGGGGTTATTGCCAAACCCTATAGAATTGATGAACTCAGTAAAGTCTTAAAAGAAGTACTTAAGTGGTAGCAATTCAAAAGATATTTTATGAAGTATTGAATGAAATTGATTGTTCAGTTCAGAGGTGGAAAGTTTTCTTTCCCGATTGACAGGAGGTTGAATAAATTTCGTGGGCATCTTTTTCTAAACCGCAATATTCAGCCCGAACATAGCAATCCCGGTAGTCTAAATTTCCTTTTAGACATAGCAAACTTCGGCGTGAGTGGGAATGGTGATTTTTCAAGTATAGGACATCGACCAGGGCACCAAAGGGACATTGGACACAGCTTTCTGGCTGTTCGTTAAATTCAGTCGCTGTCTCGCGAACGATGAGCACTTGTTGATCATTCCAGTAAGGAGGTTCACCCTCCTCTATAATTTCTATTCGCCGGAAATTTGTTAAAATTAATCGCCCCTGAGCTGTTTTTAACCGGGCTATGGCTTCAATTTTAGTTCCTCGACCCAATTTGATTTTCTGATAATAGTTGGATGAGATAAGGCCATAAACATAATCATCCATGTGGTACCGATCTAAAAAGATATTCTTGAAAATGAGAATATATCCTTTAAAAGATAGATGCTCGGCTTTAGGATAAATTCTTTTTTGAAAATGTGGTTTTATCCCACTCACAATTCCGGAAATCTCAATGTCGCGATATTGAATCTGTTCTAACCAATCCTCAAATTTATCTAGTTCTTCGAGAAAGTTAAGGTATTGTTCTTCGTCGATTTGTAATTCCGGATAGTTATGGACTTTTTCTTCATAGAAATAACGGCAACCAAAACATTTACGACCTACCTGGCGAAAACCGCGGTGGCATTTTTTCTGTTTGCTTAATAATTTACATTTCCAACGAAAATAGAAACAACCTTGCGGAAAACATTTTTTCTCCTTTAGAATATGATAAACAGATATTCGATTTTTAAATCCACGGTGAGAATCGTGATGGCAACTGAAAATGTCGGTTCTCTTATATAAATTTTTCAATTGCTTTCTCTCTGCTTTATTTAAAAATAGATATTAAACCAGTTTGTCGCAATGGGAATTTTACCTTAATATAAAATGGATATATGATCTCATCAATCTAGATGATTCTCCTCTGTATTGTGTTCATTAAATTTTATATTAAATAATTGGATATTGAATTTATATGTATATTTGATTCGGAATGAATTAAAAAAATGATCAGAGCCAAATTAGATAAAAACGATAGGTGAGCTACTGTTGATGGTTTAATTCTGAGTGCTGGTTACTCCACACTTATGGGTGAATTTAAACCCCTCAAATTATATTTAATGATAAGCTTTTTTATATAATATTATAATATTAATTCAAAAATTGCACCAACTTGCCACAAAGAGTGGTTGTTACTGGACATAAAAGAGAAGAAATTGAAGTGAATTTAACTGTCTGGTTTAATTTAAGTTTTTCAGGACATATAATAGACAAAGAGGAGTTGTCTTTTGATATGGAGAGCTTGTCTAATAAAATTTTTTACGTCTTTAATCCGGAGTTTAGTTCAGATATGTTTATTTCTTTAAAGACGGGACTGGAACATCTGAGAAATGTAGATTGGATTCTTTATCATTTTGTCGATCAGCCACACCTTCCTGAACGGTTTTATTACCAATTTGTCCAACAAATAGACCTGGCATTTGATTGGATACAACCCATTTATCAGAAAAAGAAAGGTCATCCTGTTCTTTTCAATTGGAAAGTTGCCGAAGCTATTCGGCTTGCCAGTAAAAATCCACATTGAGAGAAATTTCTGGGAAAATGAATTTTTAGAAAAAATACTGAAAGTGTGAATATCTACAAATTCTTCAAGATTTTGATTATGCATCGGATACGAAAAAATAAATAGGAGAAGGGACCATGAACATATTTGAAAGATTAGCCCAATTAAAAGCGGAGAAAAATCACTTTGTTCTGGCACCTGTTGTTAAAACAGTTGGATCAAACCCGGGAAAAGTCGGTTTTAAAATAATTGTTGAAGCTGATGGGGGTACTGAGAGTGAAATTGCCCTGAGTTTGGCGGCGCAAATTCAGGCCGTGCAGAATGGAATTCATTTTGCGCAATTATAGCAATTATAGGAAAATAGAATGGGAAAGACTTTCATATTTAGTGAGGCAATAGCATCGATTTTATCTCTGTGTGTTTAGTTGGGATTAACTGTTAAAAAATTCTACCGCATTTATTTAGCACAGACCGCCGATTGAGATGGTCTACATTCCTTACACTGGTGATGGACAGAAATGATTGTATGTTGTTGAGGCTTAGGGGAAAATAAAAGAGCGATTGGGCATAGACATAAATCTGACAAGGTAGTTTGGTGGTTCCCACAGATTAGTTGTATGTCGCTTACTATTTCAGCTATGAAGGAATTAATTTTTATTCATTGGATCTCAAAAACGAATCGAACGAATATCCAATTTACCTGTTGAAATCAATATTCTGAAATAACAGGTTTCTCCGGTAATAACAAAACTGTCTGTATTTAGAGTGAGAACCAGTGGTTAAGCTTAATGAGAAAGATATTCTCTGGGAAAACCTGGAAGAGATCCCGAACGTCACGATTCAAAGAAAAATCGCCAAATTCATTTGCAGTGGTGCGATCTTGCGACCATACCAGGTAGAGCTGTGATCCAGGTTTGTATTCCCAGCGGATCACCAGGTTGGAGCGAAATTGTTTAAAATTAAAATTGGGATTGTCAATTGAATAATCGATCTGGCCGTCTCGGTCTTCGTCGAAATAGTAAGTGTTATCTTCGGAATCAAATTGGATTTGTTTGTCGGTGAAGGTTTCAAAACGATCCTGATAATCGGTTGCTTTTGGATGGGTTATCCGTTTAAAATGGCTATAATTGCCAGCCGACACAAAAGGTTGTCCGTAAAACTGTATACTTAGATTAGGTGTTATACTGTAATTGAACCGAAAGACAATACCAAGCGTTTTTTGTTTCAGCCGGGCCATGATATAGCGGTTGTTTCCGTTTATTTCTTCAGTTGTTACATATTGAAGGTTGTCGATATTAAGGGTAAAAGTGGGATTCAACGTGATATTTAAGCAATTGCTCGGCTTAAAAGAGAGGCTGAATCGAATGTTGTTGGTGTGGCTGATACCATCATCATTCCATTGATTGAAACTGCTTAAAAAAATCTGCCAGCTTTTACGAGTGTCACTGTAAATATTAAAAAAGTTGTTCCATCCACCTTCCACTCGCATGGCCGGACCGCCGCGCAGAGCGGTGATCGATAAGCCGTCTTTCTCTCGATTAATTCCAGTAAAGAATCCCCAGTAATTCAAAAATTGGCCGCCACCGTTAATGTTGCCACCTGTGAACATTTTCTCTCCGCCAAAATTCCAGCCATTCCATTGATTGATATTAAAATCAATTCTTCGGAAAATACCCACTGGATTAAATTCTCGGTATCCTACCCAAAAATATTGAATGAACCGATCAGCCTGCTGTAAAAAGCCAAGGTCATTGAGTTCCAATCCGGGCGATCGCCAAATACCGCCTAATACATATCGCCATTTACCGTTACCGACTTTCCCGATATTAACCGAACCGCCATGTCCACATAAACTTGTACGGCTGGAATCCAGATGAACATAATTGGCATCGGGACGCTGAAAATACCGGGCCGATGAAGTTTGTACTCGCAACAGAGCATCCTGATGTCCACGGATATAACTTCCCACCACTTTAAGGTCCAGATAATAAGTCTTGTTATGCCACTGGTGCATTAAATCAATTCCACCAGTGTAAGCCGATTTGTTTAAGAAGTTGAGGTGGTCATCTTTAATATTTCGATTAGTTGCGGTAAGAATCATCCCAAACGTACTATTTCCTTCCCGAAGATCTTTCTGGATTCGTCCAACAAAATAATTAGTTAAAGGTTCAACCTTTTCTTCATCTCTGTTGCCTTGACGATCTATCTGGGCTTTTTCATCGGCTGTAAGGGCGTCCAGTATGCCAACGGACCAGCCACCGGAGGTTTTTCCACTTAATTTGGCTGCGCCAAGAATGGAGGTTTGTTCTGGAACATCAGCGTATTCACCATCGTTTAGGTCTGGATAATAGCGTGGTTGACGCCCGATCCGCCTGGAATAAAATACTTTTTCTCTGGAAGAACCGCCGTCTCCAATCCCTAACGGGAATTCAAAAATGTTTTTGCCCTCGATGAAAAAAGGGCGCTTTTCCTCGAAGAAAGTCTCAAAAGCAGTTAAATTCATTTCAGAAGGATCGGCCTCCACTTGTCCAAAGTCCGGGTTAATGGTGAAATCAACGGTTAAATCACCTGTTAAACCGATTTTTCCATCCAGCCCTCCACCAAAGAATAAATTTCGACCAGTGGCGAAGGGATTCCCTTCTTCCCGTTTAAACTTACTTAATCGGCTCACAGAGTAGGGAAGAAGCTCAATTCTTCTGGGTGCCTTAATCCCTTTGATACCTTTGAGATAACCAAAATAAGATACAAATCCGGCGGCGTCTTTGGGGATCAACTGCCATTCGGTCAATTCCTGCTTGCGGTAAATATACCGGAAAATATTAAGTCCCCAGATATGTTCACTTTTTTGAGCGAAACGTAACTGACTAAAAGGTATACGCATTTCGGCTATCCAGCCGGAATCGGTTACACTGGTTTTTGCTTCCCAGATGGGATCCCAGCTATTATCTGGTTGTTCATTATCGTTGGAAAAAATGGCATCTCCCCTTACACCGCCAGCAGTGACGGTGAATCCAAAACCAGTGCGCCTGTCGAAATAGCTGTCTATGACTACTCCAACAAAATCACTATCCTGAATATCATCTCGCCGAGATAATCGCCTGCTGATTTTATCTGGTTCTGAATCATAAGCATAAATAAGAATGTAAAGATTCTTCTGATCATAACAGATTTTAAAGTAGGTTTTCTCGCTGGGTGGATTACCCTCCACTGGATCGACCTGGATGAATCCATCACCGTAAGCGGCTCTATTCCAAGTAGAATCGTTTATCTTACCATCAATGGTAGGTGGATGAGGATTGGTTTTAACTGCCCGGTAAACTTTCCGTTCATCGGTAGGAGATGCGGCAAAAAGATGGGTGAAAAAAATTAACAGCAGGAAGAATACAACACTTCTCATAAGACCATTCATCCCTGATTTTTTTTTGAACAATTAAAAACGTCACTTTATACGTGAGTGACGGGCTAAAGGTTACCAAAAGATTTTTTATGTGAATGCTTACGGTCGAATTTTTATTAAGAAAACAATGGTCCAGTGGTAACAGCAAA
>CAYLYM010000157.1:0-6578 GCA_964387645.1 uncultured Calditrichaceae bacterium
GCAGCCAGTATGGCTGCTGTTTTATTGGCAGCCGGAACCAAAGGCAAGAGATTTGCCCTTCCCAATGCGCGAATAATGATCCATCAACCCATGGGCGGAGTGCAAGGTCAAGCCACTGATATTGATATTCATGCCAGAGAGATTTTAAAAATCCGAGAAAGATTGAACAAAATTCTTGCTGAACAAACCGGACAACCCATTGAAAAAATTGCAAAAGATACTGACAGAAATTTTTTCATGGATGCAGAAGAATCGAAAAATTATGGTATTATAGATGAAATTCTGGTAAAACGAAATGTTGAGAAAAAAAACAAAAAATAGATACTTGATTATTAGCAGGAATAACAAATAATAAACCTTGGCAAAAAAGAATATACCAGGATATTTTAGCAAAATCTTGGTGTATTAAAAACTAAATCAGGTTGGAATTATATATGACACAAAATAAAAGACCCTTTGAGTATGAAATGCGCTGCTCTTTTTGCGGTAAGCATGCCGATCAGGTTGGCCAACTGATCACCGGAGCGTATTCCAGCATTTGTAGCGAGTGTGTGCGAAGCGCTTATCAGATACTTAAGCAATCCCAGTACCAACAATTTCAAACAAACAACTTTGAACTGCCTAAGCCTATCGAGATTAAAAATTTCTTAGATCAATATGTCATCGGTCAGGATTTGGCTAAACGAGTCATATCTGTTGCAGTTTACAATCATTACAAACGTATTTTAATGGGCAGTTGGGATGATGAAGTAGAAATTGAAAAAAGCAACATATTATTGATTGGCCCAACAGGAGTGGGAAAAACATTACTTGCACAAACACTGGCTCGTCTACTCCATGTCCCCTTTTCAATATCTGATGCCACAACCCTTACCGAGGCAGGATATGTGGGTGAGGATGTAGAAAACATTCTGGTACGACTATATCATGCTGCCAATTTTGATATTGATGCAACCGAGAGAGGCATTGTTTACATCGACGAAATTGATAAAATTGCCAGGAAGACAGCCAGTCCTTCTATTACAAGAGACGTGTCTGGGGAAGGCGTTCAACAGGCTTTACTAAAACTTTTGGAAGGTACTGTAGCAGCCATTCCCCCAAAGGGGGGGAGAAAACATCCAGAAGCACCTATGGTCAACATTAATACCCGCAATATATTATTTATCGTGGGTGGCGCTTTCGATGGCCTGGCTGACATTATACGACGGAGAATTGGTAAAAAAGTAATCGGTTTTGGAGCCGACGTGAGAAGTCAAAAAAGTATGACAGAATCTGAACTTTATCAAAAAATTGAACCAGAAGATCTTCTTGAATACGGATTAATCCCTGAACTCATTGGGCGTTTACCAGTTGTTATTGGTCTTAACGAATTAACCGAGAGCGAAATGTTGTCCATTCTGGTGGAACCCAAGAATTCTTTGATTAAACAGTACAAAAAATTGTTTGAATTAGAACAGATAGAACTCAACTTTACTGAAAAAGCCTTACTTGAAATTGTTCGGTTGGCTAAAAAAAGAAAGACTGGAGCACGAGGGTTGCGATCCATCCTTGAACGCGTAATGTTGGACCTGATGTTCAAACTTCCATCCATGGAAAATGTTTCTGAATGTTTAATTACTGAAGACGTTATCCTAGGTAACGCAGAACCAATACTTAAATTTGGAAAATCAAGGCAATCAGCTTGACTTATCTTTCACTATAAAATTTTCAATCCATTATTAACTTATTTTAACCATGATTCAAACAACAGTGAGTTAGTTTCATTTTTCCAACCTGCTGATCACTTTTAAAATGTTTATTTTAATTCTATTTAAAAAAGCTTTGAAAGAAAAACTAAAATTATGATAAGTTCCGCCAATGAGTAACAAGGAAGTAAACTCATATTTTTTAGTAAATTTTAATTTGCTTCTTCCCACTCTAAGAAATTCGTAATGAAGATTTTTTTAAAGTTCTCTTAAAGTTTATTAAACTATTCCCTATTGCAAATTACCATTTTGTCTGCCATTCCATTTGAAGACTCTGTTGCGGGGAAATAACCGTCTTTAATCATCACATTTACTGGTTCTTATCATAAATTTTGAGTAACCACCAGCCATCTTCTTTTTTCTTAAATTTTATTTTGATTCTCTCAGCTTGCATTAACTAATCATAAAAGATATATTTTACCCTAAAGAGTAGAGTGGATTCATCTTAAATGCTAAAATTTTCCGGTTTAGATCTTTATATTATTAATTACCTACTGAGCGAAGAAAAGAAACTCGTTCGCAAATCAGTACGTCAATGGGTCAAGCAGAAAATTCTACCCATTATTGAAGATTATTATCAAAAATCTGAATTTTCAAAGCATCTGGTAGCTCAGATGGGAAAAATAGGTTCATTAGGTGCAAATCTGCCTCAGGAATATGGCTGTGCTGTTACAAACAATGTGCTCTATAGTCTGACCATGCAAGAATTAGAACGTGGTGATAGTGGTCTGCGCAGTTTTGCATCAGTACAGGACGCTCTGGTAATGTATTCTATTTATATATGGGGCTTCAAATTTCAAAAACGCTTCTGGTTATCGCGATTGGCATCGGGAAAAATGATCGGCTGTTTTGGCTTGACTGAACCTGATTATGGATCGAACACAGGTAGCATACAAACACAAGCAGTGGACGATGGCAATGCTTATGTATTAAATGAATCGAAGATACGGATTACCAACTGCTCTATCGCTGATGTTGCTGAAGTGTGGGCCAAGTTAGATAGTGCTGTAAGAGGTTTTCTGGTGGAAAAGGAAACTCCTGGATTTATTACGCCTGAAATCAGAAATAAACATTCCCTGCGAACTTTGGTGACCAGTGAATTAGTATTTCAAGATTGCCGTATTCCCAAAGAGAATATTTTTCCCGGAACGACCGGGCTAAAAAACGTCCTGGTCTGCTTTAACGAAGAACTGGAATATGCCAAAAGCCGCATTCAATTCGATAAACTCTTTCAACTGGTGCAAAACAAACTTGTTTATATAGCAACGGAAATCACCAATGGGCAATTTCTAGCGCTTCAACTGGGTTGTTTAAAAGATAACGGACAGATGCAGTATTGGCAGGTTTCCATTGCCAAACGCAATAGCATTTACCACGCTCTGGAAATTGCCCAAATGGCACGAGATATTCTTGCATCCAACGATATCTCGTTAGAATATATGCGACACATATGTAATCTCGATTCAGTTAAACCTTACGAAGGACCACATGATATTCATACACTTATCATTAGAGAACAATCAACGAGATTTTCTGCCTTTAATAGGTGAATTATGATGGAAAGAAAGAATAGATCAGTTTTGGTTGTAGAGGACGATATTCAATATGGGCAAATGCTTGCCGATGCATTAACTAATTTTAATTATATTGTTCAACTCACTTTTTCGGCAACCGGCGCTCTCGATATTATCCGAAATAGAAAAGTGAATATTGTTTTATCTGACGTTAATATGCCAGGCGTATCGGGAATTGAATTAGCCAGGCGTATTATGGATATGTATTTAGACATACCAGTAGTACTGATCACAGGGATTAATGATTTGACCCTTGTGAAAAAGGCTCTGGAAATTGGCGTGAGTGATTATATTGTCAAACCTCTCAGAATAGAAGAGTTACCTGTGGTAATAGAAAGAAACTTACAACGCAAATATTTAGAAACACAACAATTGCAGGAGAATAAAGCAGAAATTCTGTTAAAAGCAATTAAAGCGTTAATGCGAGCACTGGATGCTAAAGATCCTTACACCTACGGACATTCCCAGCGGGTTGTTAAATTAGCCCTGATGATGGCAGACGAATTAGGTTTAATGGGCGAACGACGCGAAACATTACATTTGGCAGCCGCCTTACATGATATCGGTAAAATAGGAATGCCGGATAACATTTTAAAAAAAGCCGAAGGATTGGAAGATTATGAAATTCATAAAGCCAAGGACCACCCGGTGATTGGAAGTCAGATTTTAGGAGAAATCGAAGAACTTTCTGAAGTGGCTTCCATTGTGCGGCATCATCACGAACGATATGACGGAAAAGGCTACCCGGATGGCTTACGCGGTGAAGCCATCCCCTTTTTTTCACGAATACTTTCCATCCTGGATGCTTACGAAGCACTGGTGTCCGACCGTATTTACCGCAAAGGCCTGGGACATGAAAAAGCTTTAGAAATTATCGAACAAAATGCCGGAAGCCAATTCGACCCAAACCTGGTTGAAATTTTCGTCAAAGCCATAAGAAAATCACACAACCAGCAAACTGACACTGCTAATTCAACAGAAATCTCAGGACAACTGAATTTTCTTAATTCAAAAGATAGGGAATAAAACAACGATCGGAATAAAATGCTTTTTTTTCCAATTAACAAGTAAGTAAAAATTTTCATTCTTTATTGAAAGCTAACTTACAACATATCTAATGTCATCTTTAGCCAATTAAAAGTTAACCTTTTTAAACTATTTTATTAAACATCTTCATGTTCAGGCATTCTATCGATTAGCTAGGTATATGCCAGCCTTACAGGTCCAATTTATCGGGAACACGCTAAATTAGCCACTGGACAGATCTGCCAGTATAGGAAAGCATAACCCGACAGGTATGGTTACTGGACAAACTGACAAAAACTCACCATGAAGCACAAACATAGTTACTTCGCTCTTGATAAAATTGTTTTCTTTGATTAAGATATGACTGTATGCAATTGCGGTTCATTTTAACTGAACCGTGATAATGAATCAGGAATTATCGATATCGATATTACATTGTTCAAGAATTCTGATTTTGGAATTCTAAAAAAGGAGAATTAAAACGCAATACTTCATTCAGAAAATTTATGTAGATCCAGTTGCCATAAATGACGAGATTACGCAAAACATTTTAACCCATTATGATAAAATTCCTTACGAGGTAGTAACTCCCGATACAAAATTTCTTGAGTCACTTGCTCAATTATCCTTTACACAGGGTAAAAAAACCTTATGGCTCACCCATTTTAAAGGGAAATTCTTGAAACCCTGTCCTGGAACAGCAAAGAGTTATCGTTGTTGCAATTACCTGGTGATAAATGAAACCATCAACTGCCCTATAGATTGCACTTATTGCATCCTCCAGGGGTATATTAACAATCCAGCAATCACCATTTACACAAACTACCAAAAGATTATTGAAGAAATCCAGACGCTTTCCCGATTGAATCGTGAGCGGATTTTGCGCATCGGTACCGGCGAACTCACCGATAGCCTGGCTCTTGACCCCATTACCAGACTTTCCGAAAAATTAATTCCAGAAGTGCAGAAGCTACCGAATATTTTACTGGAATTAAAAAGCAAAACTGACCATATCGATCATCTATTTCATCTGAATCCCTGGAAAATAGTTCTTTCCTGGTCGGTCAATCCGAAAGAGCTGGTGAAATCAGACGAGCATAAATCATCCGGAATAGAAAAGCGCCTGCAAGCCGCCAGGAAAGCCGGGGAGCATGGTTTTTTAATCGGGTTACATTTCGATCCGATCATCTATTTACCCGGATGGAAAGAACACTATCTCAGACTCATCGACCAGATTTCTGAAAAAATCAATCCCAACCGGATTGCCTGGATTAGTCTGGGTAGCCTGCGTTACCCGCCGCATTTAAAAGAAATCGCCCAGGAACGCTTCCCCAAGACCCGCATTTTTTCCGGAGAACAAATTCCTGGCATGGATGGTAAAATGCGTTATTTACGACCGATTCGATTACAGATGTACAAAACAATTTATAAGGCTTTAATAGACAAATTGGGTGATGTGTTTGTTTACTTTTGCATGGAGAGCGAAAACCTATGGCGGGAAGTTTTCGGAAAAAGCCCGGCAAATAATAACGAAGTTGACTTGTACTTTGCTAAAAACCTGCACAGGAAATTTCCGGAGTTAAATCTACCAGAACCTTCAGTAAAAACATATCAAATGCCTATTTTAATCAACGAATAAGAAAAAATAAAACACCTTATTTAGGAGTACAATATACCGCTTCGAGTGCATCTTCTCTGACGCTTATCTTGTGCTACCTGATGACTATTCTGCCTTAAGCTAGTCCGACTTCCAATATGTCTTCGCTTAATCCTCCTCATTACCATGATTTGTGACCTTTCTACCTCTACAATGAGAAACATATTGAATCACCCAGTTTCCCACTAAATTCGTGAAACATCATGCCACTGCTCCTGATCATGTCAAGACACCCTAACACAATTTTGTACTTATATGTTTTTCAAGACCTTCATCTTTTAAAAGAGGGATCAACCTTTGGACATAAGCAAAATTTCGGCCAGTTAATTTGTTGACGCCTAGTATTTTTTAAAGTTACAAAAATCTTAAAGAAAAGGAATAACAATTTAGTTTTACCAATTTTTTTATAATGAATAATAACAATAAGCTACTAAAATTTTTAACCAAAATTGATAATAAATTTTTCTTGACAAATTGTTTCTTTTTCTTTATCATGTGACTGTCACTTATAGAATTATAAACATAACAATGTAGAAAGATTGCTAAGTTTATTTAACTGGCAAAATTTAACCTGTG
>CAYLYM010000158.1:0-5774 GCA_964387645.1 uncultured Calditrichaceae bacterium
ATTTCCAGAATTTTTTCGAAAAATTTAACAAAATATTCCAAATTTTATAAAAATCGCACCTAAGTACTTGTTTTTTAGATGGTTCGAAGAAAAATGACCTAAGTTCTTGCTTTTCTATTAATTTACAAAAAACGCCGTTTCCCAAATCCTAATCCCCGCACAATTAGTAACTTAATTACATTAAATTTATTTAAATATAAGAATTTATCAAATTTTTCGCAATGGCTATTTAAACGACTTTTACCGCCTCTAATCGATGAATTTCACCAACTCCAATAGCCAGCGTCCCCTGAACACATTCCGAACACAATGGATAAATCCGAATGCTGTCTTTTTTAAGATCAATTTTTTCTGTCAAAAGCTTCGTTAATTTCTTTAACTGATCCTGGTCCAAATAACATTCAAATACGCTTTTCTGAGCATGAAATCCGAAACCTTTCATTATTTTCATTACGCGGGTACGACGGCGGTTTTCTACAATGTCGTAACACACTGCATAGAATTTTTTACCGGAATATTTTGGGTTGGTAGTTTTGAATTTCTCCCTCCAGATAGCTTTTGAATTGCCAGATATCTTTCTGAAGCAAACGCCAGATATCCTCCTGTCGATTATTTATTTTTATTTTTTCATATAATCGGTTCTGGTAAAACTCTACAAATGTTTTTAATGCGCTCGGGCTCAGGCGCAATTTATCCTCTTCTCTGGTGAAATCGGATTTTTGAATAATACCCTGATTTAAACAATGGATTACCAGCCGATCGACAACAGGCGCCCGGTATGGTTCCATTAAATCGGAAACCAGCGCCGGATGGCCATAACTGCTCAGGTGGTAAAAACCAGCGAATGGATCCAGTCCGGCCGCTTCAACCAGTCCGTAAATGGTATTAAACAATAAAGTGTACCCTAAACTGAGCAGGATATTTACTGGATCACGTGGTGGATGTTTGGTACGCTTGTGAAAAGAAAAGTCACCTCGCAAGAGTCTGGAAAAGAGCGAAAAGTAGTAGGCGCTGAACGCTCCTTCGATGCCGCGCAACATATTTAGATTTCGGACTGCTGGAATATTTTTAAGCGCATTCTGAATACGGACGCGACTATCTTCGTAAACCGCTGGTTGTTGTTTCCGCAAGAAGTTACGACAGTTGCGAATTTTAGCGGAAATGATCTGGCGACTTAAGGTCAGGCAAAATTTTGGATCGGTGCGTCGCTGAAATTGTTTCTCCCGAATAAAAATATCCTTTCCCACACCGCCAAGTACCTTGCCTTTAAATCGGCCATCTCGCGATAGAAATGTTGTACCAATGCCACGACGCATTAACACTCCCAACATAGCAGTGGATATCTCTACCCGCCCAACAATTACCAGTTGCTGGATGTTTTCCAATGGATAAAGAAAGAGCCGCTTTCCATCTTTTTTTACCACCAGGGAATATCCCTGTTTTATGATGCGGCTGCCCTGTTCGGTGATGAAAAGTACTGTGGCTATTCTCCCACGTTTTTTTAAAGCATTGTTTTTCGTTCTTTAAGCCGAACTTTTAAAGGAACAAAGAGTGAATATTTTTGATTTACTTCTTCTAAACGTTGTTTTATTTTTACTTTTAAATTTTCAACCTGACGGCGATCACAGCTTACCCAGACTTCATCGAATAATAAAAAGTAAACTTTTGCCGGTAGCATTTCTTCCACAAACCATTGATGTAAATCGGCCACGGCGTTGTTGAAAATATCGCTGGCTGATCCCTGAATTAAACGATTCATCACTTTTCCGCCCATATTAGATTGGTTGAGGTGTACTGAAATTTCCGTTCCACCAATAGTGATAATTTTGCCGGTGTTCTGGGTTTCGATTAGCAGTTCCTGGCGCAGTTCGCGGATGGCTTCCCAAATTTTAATTTGAAAAGTATTCAGGTTGTCGGCATACTTTCTTCCTCCGCCGTTTATGACGGCGTTAAACCAGATTTTAGCCTTTTCCCGATTCTCGGGACCCACAGCCTGGTAAAGATCGCCTGATGGTATGTCTTCCATCGACAACAAAAATCGCTGGATGAGAAAATGCATTAGCAGCGTTGGTTCCATGCACTGAAAATCGAACATCAGGATGATATGGCCTTCCGGGCAACCAATACGTTTAATTCGCTCAGGTTCTGGTAAGGTTTGTAAAGGCGGTTGCTGATAAGTAATGCGGTTGGTTACGGTAGAAACTTGAATTTTAGGAAAAATGCGCTGACCGTCTAAAATAATTCCCTGCGAATTTAAAAAATAAAGCAGACGCTCCAGCGGAGTCCCGGAAATATATTTAACAGGCGTTGGCGGAGCCGGTTCATCTTGTTTATCCGAAAGGATGGTTTGGATGAATTCAGTAGCATTGTCCATTGCCTTTAACTGTTCTAAACAGAAGGCACATTGTTTGCGATGATAATCGGGATTGTTTTCTTTTTTCAATCCATGCTTTAATATTTGAATCACAGTATCTCGATAATCGATATGTCCGCCTAATTCGCTCAGGGTCAGATAATCACCTGCTGCATAATGGAGAAGGACTTCTTCTTTGATATTCCGGCAATCGCCTGAAGAGAGGTGCGACAGCACACGTACCCGGAAGGCTGGAGAGGGATCTAAACAGGCGGAGAAAAGCAGTTCCCTCGCCCGGGAAGATTCAACCGCCAGGTCTTTCAAATATTGAAAATTCTGCACCGCAAAGATGAATTGAAGCCTTTCTTCTTCATTTAAAGGAATTCCGTAAGCGTCTACCATAAAAGCGGCTTCCCGGCGAATGTACCAATCGCGATGATAAAGAAGCGATTTAATAAATACCAAACGCGACTTTTCGGTGCAGTGATCCACCAGGTCTTGCAACCGGGCAAGAAGCGCTAATCTCTCTTCATGGTCAGTCGCTTCTTCTAATTTAAAGATAAGCTCTTCGAAAATACCCTCTGCACTTTTTTTAAGGAATGTTTATTACCTGAAATCTGACAGCATAATGAGTTAAATTTAATTTGAAGTTAATTTTTAAAATTCTTTCTAAAAAATAAATAATCTGGTCATATTAATCCAACTGGGGATACAACCATTAGTATCTCTTCGACCAAATTCAATAGTGTCCTTTTAGTAGAATTCTATTAAATTTTAATTTTCGTTTTATTACAAAATTTGTTTTACCCAACAGGCTACTTAAAATTGTTTAATAGAATCTAATGAAGTAGATTGTTTCGTTTCCATTAGGTTGCGTAACGTCGTGTCCCATTCAAGATTGGGATTGGCCGAAAGCGCTTTGGCTAAAGATTCTTTGGCACTATCGGTATCATTCGTTTCCAGATAACATAATGCCATGGCGTAATGAGCCTCAGCAAAATCGCTGCCATAAATTTTTTGCTTGTACTGGATGGCTTGCTTGAAATAATGCTGTGCTTCGGAAAGTCGTTTTTGCCGTTGACTCAGCTTCCCCAATTCCAGGTAGATTTTGTGGCGGCCTTTTTTATCCCGCTTCAATGCCTCGTGCAGGTCCTTTGCCGCTTCAGAAAAGTTACCCATGGCAATGTATGTTCTGGCGCGATGCAGAAGAATGTAAGCGAATTTTCTTTTTTGAAGCGCCTGAGTGAATGTTTCAATCGCTTCAGAATACTTATTCATTTGGGTCAAAACCTGTCCCTTAAGGTCCAAAATGTATGGCTGCGGAAATCGCTGATTAAGGGCTTGTTGAAGATGATGAAGAGCTTCCTGGTATCTTTTAAGCGCCACCAGCGTTTTGGCAATTTCATACCATTTGAACTCGAGAACGATGTAATTTTTCTGGTCTATTTCTACTACCTGCTGGAAATCCTGTAAAGCCTGCTGGTATTCTTTAATTACATAATAGGATTTTCCAGAAAGAAACAGACTACGCACCCAGGTTTTTTTATTTCGCCTGAGCCAATCTTGATCTTCCTTTTTCTGATAAATTGCTTTTAATTGCTCAAGACATCGCAAAGCTCTGCGCGGTTTTCGATATTGAAATAAAGCATAAGCCAGACGGTATAAACAAATGAAGTAATCCGGATAGATTCTTAAAGCCTGTTCAAAGTAGAAAATTGCTTCCTGCCAATTTTCTTCTAAATAATATACATATCCCAGACAGTAGAGTGGCCGTGCCTGGTCAGTATTCAATTCTGACCAGCGTTGATAAACTTTTTTCGCTTCCTCCAACTGACTTAATTGAGTGAGTGCAAAACCATACTCACTTAAAAGGTCCGGATCATCCCATCCAGATGCACAATCCTGAAAAAACGGCTTCAATAGCTGGATAATCCTCTGCCAGTTGTTATGCTTTCTGAATTGATTTATCTGTTGTGATAAAGTTTGGTTGTTGAAGATTTGTCCTCCTCTAATAGGTTGGGTTTAAAAATTCGAAACGAATTTACAATGATTGGGTCTGCAGACTTTTTTGAAATTACAAAAATGACATTTTTCAGAAGGCTGCTTTGGCGGCACCAGTGTGTCACTACTATTTTGTTCAAAATATTCGTGCCAGGACTGAAGGCTATTTAAAGTTTGCTGAAAGTAGTTTTTTGCTTTCTGAGCAAGATCTTCGGTAAAATCAAAAGCATATTGTTCCTGATCGATCAGGTAAAAATTTAACAATTTTAAAGCACCCAAATGATTGTTGAAATATTTACTCTGGACATACAACCCGTAAAACGCCAGTTGTTTGAGGTCTTCTTCAGAATGATATCGGGTTAATTTCCAATCGACCAGAGTGTGCAAATTATTTTGATCTCGAAAAAGTAAATCTAATTTTACCCAGACGGGAAATTGCTGGAGCTGGAAGGTGTCTAATTTTTCCTTTTCCAGGAGAATGATTTTGTGATTTTGTTTAAGGTTATTCAAAACAGGGGAGTGAAGGAAGTTCCTCAAGGCTTTTTTGAGTTTAAGATACATGTGCCGGAGAATTTCATCATGGAGAGGAAGCTGGTAAACATCTTCGAATAAAATGGTGTAATCCGGATGTCTTGGCGATTCGATCCAGTATTTTTCCTTTCTGGAGAATAGGACGCGGTTTTGAAAATTCATCCAGGCTTTATTAACCCAGAAATTCAGCGATTGTATCTCCAGGCCGTTGAGGGTGTCCAGGATTTCACTAATGGTCTGGTGAATAATATTTCCCAAAAGAAGATGGCGATTGGTCAGACGCCGTAGAAACAAGATGTTGCGCCGCAGCGCCGGGTCAAGTAAATCTTCAGGTAGAAAGGGTACAACATGCTGGAAGAAATATTTTCGCTGGCATTCCTGGAATATTTTTACCCGGCTAAAGGACCATTGTAATGGAATTTTAAATTGTGTTTCGAAAACAATCACCTCCTTTTAAAAGCAATGGTAAAAAAAGGCATCCGGTAAGCGGCCGGCGGGGGAACAACCTGCTGACGCAGGAAGGTGGGACAGTTCCCTGACGCCGGCGCTACCGGAGGGGGCTACACCCCTCCCTCCCGGACGATTCTTAATCAAAACCTCCCTTCATAAAATCGCTGAAAGCCTGGAACTGGATTAAACACTCAATCTCTTTATATTGAGGCTCTAACAGTATGAATCGATTTTCTTCGTACAGGTACACCAGAGCCGCTTCTACCGGGTAATAGGACAATCGCCAGTTCCAAAATTCAAGCATTTCTTTCTGGTTTTGTAACAATATGATTTTAGTCATACCTCCTTTCCTGCTTATTTCTTGTGATGTATTTTTTTAATCCAGCAGCGGTTTTTAAAACAGGTCAACAGTGTTTTACTTCTAGGATCCAACACCAGC
>CAYLYM010000158.1:5784-6533 GCA_964387645.1 uncultured Calditrichaceae bacterium
TCCCATTTCTCCGCCATCTTGCCTAACTTCCGCAAAGCCCGTTTGCCCAGGAAAATGTAAAGAGAATTTCGAGCATAAATACGTTGCCCAATTTTAAGTGCCCACTCAACCATCTCAAGAGTAATTCCCCGCTGATTCATTCGTTCACGGGCATGTGTTGTTAAAATGATGTCGAACGCGATCACCTCCATTCTTTAATTTCTTTTTGCGCCGTAATTATATGAAATTAAAAGATGGATTTCACCTACAACGAATTCTGCTAACTAAACAGGAAGAATTCGGTAATTAATAATTGGGAATTCCCTTAACGAGAAAGGAGAATTCCAGAAAGCTTTTTATTGTATTTTTCGGTTTGTATATGGTAGAAGAATAAAATATTGATTTCCCATGGGTGTGGGTTGAGCGGAAATTTTAACCAGCCGATATAATGGTTCAGGAAGAATGGGTTTGAGATAATCATTATTAATACTGGAAATATCTTTCTGGATTTGATCGGGCATCCAGCTAATCTTATAATGAGGATTATCATAAGTTTTGTAAGAATAATTAGTTGTGTAGAGTTTTTCTAATTCTTTTTCCTGATATTGTAATTGTTTTGGCGTTTTTGATTTAAATATAGCATGATAAACTGCTGCCAGTTTGGGTTGAACTTTTTTAGTTACAAATGCTTTTTCTCCAAATTGAATTGTTAATTTTCTCTCGGTTGTACTCCAGATAGCTTTCACCTGTGTTTTCATTTCATCTATAGC
>CAYLYM010000159.1:0-6497 GCA_964387645.1 uncultured Calditrichaceae bacterium
GGACTTACCACGTTAAATATAAATTTAGTTTTGATTAATTCAATGTAGAAAATTCAGTTTTTATAGCAATATTACTTCAGGTTTTCTCCGGTAAAATATTAGATGAGAAAAAATTTGTGATTTTAGTTTATTTGATTTGCTGAAGTAGGTGAGGAAAACAATTTATTATAGTGTTTATTGGGTTAAAGCTTTTCATATAGCCGAAAGCCAGCCCTATATTATAGAATAAAAAGTATCACAAAAAAGAGATATATAAATAAATTTCAATATCGTTTATTAAAAAGCGAACGAAAATACAAATGTTGAATATTGATTGATAACACGGGAAATTGTTTATGCATTTATTTTGAATAAATTAAAAGGCTTAAACAGTTTAAATAATTATCCGATTAAATCTGCATGTTAACCCAATCATTTATGACCCAGGTTTAGAAATTCATAATAACAATAGGCTCTCCATAATCTTAGTGAATTTAAAGTAAGGTTGTGAAATAATATTAGAAGTTTCTTTAAAATCTTCTGTTATAAATGACCTGGCAAACATATTTGCGGAAAATATCTGATAATCAGATGATTTTATTATGAGCTGTAAAATTGGAAGAGGAGAGGTGGATATGTGGAAAATTCGTGAAACAAGTCGAAGTTATATTCTTTTTACTCTTTTAATGTTTTTGTTATTGAGCGCTCAAAAATCTTTTTCCTTATCAGCAGACAGTTTTATCATCGTTGATGATTTTAATCGTCCTAATTCTCTTTATCACGGCGATGGATGGGAAACGCTTAATCCGGGATATTGGGAAATTAAAGATAAAGCATTACGTAGGCGCCTTCATAATGTTGGTGATCACAATCCAGTTACTTATTTCCCATGGCATTGGGAGACTCATAGAAATAAGCCAATGCCAGTTGTAAGAGATCCATCTCTTCCTTTTGGCATGATTTGGCGAAGGGATTGGAAATTAGAAGGAAATTATACCATTAAAGCTGAGTTTACTATAAAAAATCTTGCTCCGGTAATTGGAAAGCCACATTGGAAGTCAGGAGAGCCTGTCTGGAAACAGGAAACACCTGGTTATGGCGTAATGGGAGTCTGCTTTGGTGGGAAAACACTTTATGAAAGTCGAGAAGGAAAAAAGAGCAAAAATGCTGCATGGATGGCACTCTGGCGTGATAATAATACTTTTGGAATTTACGATCATTCGACAGATAAACCTGAACCAGTTAGCCAAGGAATAGAAAAAACTACCCCTGCTTTTAAACCAGGCGATAAAATTATTATTGAGGTTGCTGTTAGTGGCTCAGACCTAGAAAAAGCACTTATAAAAGCTACTCTAATTTATAATAAAAATAAAATTGTTGTGATTTGTAAGGAAGCAGATCGAAAACTTCATACCAATGGATTTTTTGGTATTGTTGCACGTGGACTTTTAGATTTTGAAGTGAATCGTGTTATTATTGATCCAGGTAATAACAAAGTAATGAATGTTCCTCTAAATGATCTGCATGTTTGTTATCCACTCGGTGATGCATTAAAAAAAGAAGGAGATAATTGGATATGTACATTCGTTGCCATATTTAGAAATGACGGAAAAAAGGCAGAAATAAGAATAAGTGATTCTGAATATCCAAGAAGTGGGTGGAAAAATGTCCCTGTCGCAGGAAGCGCTCCTATTGTTAATAATGAATTTCGTAGAAATACTGCTGTGATTAGAGCAAAATTACCTTTTAATCCTTCTGAAAAAACAATGTATTATACAGTATGGAAAGATGGTCGGAATGTTACGGGAGATCCTAGAATTGGGACAGCGAGCATAGGTCCAGGAACCGGCCTGATTGAACCACCAATAAAAGATGGAAATTATGTTGGTCGTTTGCCTCAACTCAAAGCTCCATATCGTATAGCGGGTTTAGGTGGCCATGCCATTCATGGTGGAAATGCTGACCTGCCCAATATTGAACGATTTGGAGAAAATTTTGTGCATGATCAACCCACCCCCAACGCTTATCGTTATATCGAAGATTATAATTTTCAAATTCTTGATTGGGATGATGATGTTTGGTATCTTGAACTTCTTTTCCCACCACCAAGTACAGATGATGCATATAAGATTATAACTTATACAATTGCCGGGCCTACATCTCGTTGGATGATGATGCGTCACTGGAATATTATTAATCCCGGCGATCATGATTTTGGTATGGATGATATTAAGGGGCCTGAACAATATATTCTAAGGCACCATAATAATTTAGGGCAAGATATGCAATACCTACGCAGAAATTATAAAATAGTACTCCATTTGGTAACAGGTGATGAAAATCCTTCGGGTACCGATAATCCTAAAATTTGGTGCAGGTGGCGTATGCCAGATGGAGATTTTTCAATTTTAAAAGTTGATTCTCGTTTATGGAGAGGAAGTCAGGAAACTGATATTTGGAGTGATTGGGGATGGGGGAACAAACAAAATCTTTTTGACCGAACAAATCCGGTTAGAACTCTTCTGGGCGAAGAACAGTTTGCCTGGTTGCAACGAATGATTCGGACTGAATCTGCACCGTTGATCCTTGTTACTGGAATAAACAATCTACACTCTATATTTGGGGGTCGGTTAAAAGATCCAGAAACGGGATTATATTGGAATCAACGTGATCGGGTAACTGCTGATTATGCTAGTTGGGTTAAAGCTGGTTGTGATAGAATTATTGATTTGTTTGGAAGCAGGCAGGGTATTGTTTCTGTATATGGTGATATTCACCTTGCCCATATTCTTGAAAATAAGAAAAATAGATTTTTAGAGGCGTCATTTGGTCCAATTGGCAGGTATGGAGGGCGTAGATTAAAAGAAGACTGGGCACCGGAAATGGTTGACTATGATGGCCGTGCAGTGAAAATTTATGCTCTTTATCATTATCAGTACATTTCCCCAGATTTAAAACCACATACGGGACCAAAAATATGGAATTTTATGGATATGACATTCGATCCTAGAAAAAAAAATCCAAAAATAACTATGATAATTAGAAATATTATTGATTCTCCAAAAGATAAACCACGCGGAGGAAGGGCAGTAGAGAAATTATTATCCCAAACGGGACGTCCTATTAGTTGTACATTACCTAAAATTAAAACACTGCCAAATGCTGAAGTACATTTTTATACTATTGATGGTCAACCTATATGTGGAACACGAAGTTTCGATGATGGATCGATTCCTTTAAATGGATTAATAGATATAGCTCCAAACACTAAAATACTAATAGTAAGTTATGATGGAGTACATTCTGAATCTCGATTGATTACTACCGGGAAACTTTAACCTATATTTTATACTCACAATTGCCACAAGATTATCTGTTGCGTAGACAAATGGGAAAAATTGCTATAAAGTGAAAAATTATGAAAAAGATATAGAGGTATAGGAGCAATAGAGATATAAGGGTACAAATCGATTGGAATTTTTACAAAAGCTGGGACTGCTCCTTATGAATGTGACTTTCTCAAAGACAGTTGGCTCCATTCACATTTTTGGTTCCTGAATTGCTATTGCGAGAGGGCCTTTAAATCGATGTTAATAGATTCCCATGTCTCATCGGTGGTGTATTAAAGATAGACCAACACTTTAAGTTTTATCTTTTCAGACACTACACTCTTATCCCAAATAATATTTTAAAATAAAGATAATTAATTCTATTTTTGTAAATTGTTTTTATGAGATTAACAAAAAACAAAGGATATCTCCATCATAAGTAGAGTTGTGAGTAAATTCAGTTGAGATTTACAATTGTTTCGCAAATCGAGTTTACTCAGATGGTAGCCAAGATGGAATAAAATAAAGCGATTAAAATTTCTCTTTATTGTTAGTCGTTTGTGATATTGTTATTTTGTCAGCCAGAGAGTGAAGCAATTAAAATAATCTGTATGGAGACAATACTATTATAATTATTTGCAGGTAGTGTTGGCCATAGTAATATACTGAGTAACGATAAGTTGAATTTGATATTGGTTTAAAGAAAAGCACCGGTAGGGGTTAAATCTTTTATAAAATCTATGTATAAATTTAACATGAACGATTTCAATCCTGATAGGGTGTATTGAACACATTTTATATTTTTCGGAATTTTTTAAATAGATAAATAAAATTTTAGTTTTAATGTGATAGTCTAAAAAAAATTGATATTGCTTTATTCTTCCTAAAAAATTAAATTTTGCGCGATTAAATAAATGATGCCTCCGTAGCTCAATTGGTAGAGCAGCGGACTCTTAATCCGTTGGTTCGGGGTTCGAGTCCCTGCGGGGGTACTCAGCAATCAGGAAATGTAAAGGGTGTTCCCCCCACCCTTCTCCTGATTGCGGCAGAGGAGGGCGATCCAAATGATTGTGGAGCCAGGCAGAAGTTCTCCCCCAACTTACTGTCTGGCGAGTCAACCTCTGTTGATTTAGCCTCCGATAAATGACCCGAAAGGTCAAAAATCGGAGGCTAATTATTTGGGAACTTTTAAAAAATTGTTTCGTTTCTTAAATGCTCAATAGGTCTTTGAAAAGGGGACGATCTGGCTTCGACGGGTAGTCGAAGGGGATGAGAACGGCATGTCGGGATTTCTCGCTATCCCGTCCCGAAAGGGAGGCTTTGGCCATAATTAGCGAGAACACGGTTAAAATGCCGACTATAATTACGCAATGGCTGCCTAATAAAACCGCAGCCCGTCCTCTTCTTTTCTTCCCTGTTGGGAGAGAAGAAGGGCGTCGAAATCAACAGGGCGATGTCCAATGGTTTCCGGACATTGGACATTCGTAAAATACCGGAATCGCTACCAGGCGGCTTGTCCGGCTGCCAACTGGTAGTTAAATTCAATCGCCGGACTAAGCATGTAGATGTTCTCATCAACTCCTGCCCGGACGCGGGTTCGATTCCCGCCGTCTCCACAAAAGTAAAGCCTTCGTAAACAATGATTTGCGAAGGCTTTTTTTTGTTTATTAAATTGTGAATGTCACCAAAAATTGTCACCATTTTGAGGGAAGCACATGGCATCTATTTATAAAAGAGGCAAAGTCTGGCAGGTTAAATTCTGTTTAAATAATAAGACTTATCATGTGAGACTTTTTCCAGATTTAGAAGAAATCCTTCAGAGTCAGGTTGATAATCCGGCAAATATAAATGATTTTCAATATATGATTGAAAATGAAATTCAGCAAAACACTTCTCTGTCGATAAGTTATTGGAAACGTCTTTTAAATTTCATTAATAATTTTCGGAGATTTTTAGAGATCGAAAAAATTAAGTATATAAAAAATATAACACTCAGAACGGCAATTAAATATCGAAATTGGAAGTTGAATACCCCTTCCCAGAGGAAAAATAAAAATATCAGTCCCAAAACTGTCCGAGATGAGTTAATGTTTCTAAAAAACAATGTATTTGAGTGTGCAGTTGATGAAGAATTAATTGGGAGAAATCCTTTTAAGAATGCAATTAAAAACTTACGAGTGTACCAAAATGAGAAATAACACCTTACGCCTTATGAAGTAAAAATGTTGTTTGAGAATGATCCTAATTCTTTACATAAAGAAATTTATACTATTTTGTATTTAGCTGGGGGTAGAGTAGGAGAATTGTTTAATGTGGAGTGGGAAGATATCGATTTTGACAATGAAGTTATTTATATAAAAAATATAACATCACACCCCACGAAAACCAGAAAGAGTAGAATTATTCCAATGTATCAGGTGGTAAAAAGTATCTTATTGTAATGAAAACAGAACGCAAAGTGTAATTATGTATTTCCTTTTCCTTCGGATCCCAATAAACCCTTAAAATTAATCCGGACAGAATTTATTAAACTTAAAAGAAAACTAGGTATTTCTGATAGAAAGACACACCACTCTTTCAGACATTCTTTTGCCACAGAACTACTTCAAAGTGGTGTACCAATAGAAGTTACGAAAGATTTGTTGGGACATACAGATATTAAAATGACTACGAATTATCAACATGTGGACGATAATCTTTTAAAAAAGGCTGTGAACTCATTACAAATCTGAGTTTTCGATTTTATTTGTATCAATATTGATTGTTGATTGAGTATCATTTTCTATGCACTCACAAGAATTTATTAGACGATATTAATTTTTCGATCCAATTGTCTAATAAATCTTTTTTTAAAATTATTCTTTGCCCAATTTTGTGAAGGGAATATTTTCATATATTTGTGCGACCTTCTTTCGCAAGGTTGATTCCGGAATACGCAAATATAGGGCTGCTTCTTCTATATTTAAAATAGTCAAATTTTGAACTAACGACAATTCTTTTATCTTATCATCTTCCACGCTAAAGAGCCGTTCTATATTTTCTCCCTCGCCTCCTTTTAAAGTTTAAGATGTACCATGTCAACAAATTTTTAAATTTTTAAAATTTTTTTTGCAGGCATATTGAGCTAATTAATGTACTTTTTATACCGATTATTAAAACATTATAATTAACAACAATTCTTGACTTTAA
>CAYLYM010000160.1:0-6307 GCA_964387645.1 uncultured Calditrichaceae bacterium
AAGTAAAAAAATTTTTAATTTTCAAAGTATATTAAAACTTTGAAAAATTATAGAATAACGAACAAATATTTATGACTATTTTATATTTCAAATTATTTTATAAAAAATTTTTTTTATTTTTGCTTCTTTGTTGTTTACTTAAAAGCTTTCATTTTTTATTATTCTACAGTAAAACTCCACACATCTCCTTTAATTTTTTTATCTTTTCTAACTGTGTCTATTCGCCAAAAATATGTCTTTCCTTTTTCTAATTTAGGAAGTATAAAAATGTTATTCTTCTGATTTCCCATATACTCTTTTGAACCCCTATTTGCTTTTTCTACTGACTCCTTATCCGTTCCAAAATAAATATCGTTTGAAACTGCTCTATAACCTGGCAACCACATCAAATCAACATCAACTTTTACACTCATCGCCTTATCAGGAGGTATCGGGATCGAAGCTTTTGAAGCCTGATATCCTGGTATCCAATAATTACTTGTTCCAAATTCATAAGCACCAATATCAGGTGCATTACCTGTATATTCACCTGTTATTCCAGGTACATAATAACCCGCATCAATAATTGCAGCTTCAGGCTTTGGTCTAAAATCTAAATTATCCGGATCTCTAAGTTGAGAACGAACATCTCCTTCCCAATTATTAGAATGAAAACCAGGTAACCCCAGGCTTCTCTCTTTTTTAGAACTTGAAATCTCTCCCGCTAAATTATTCCTTATAATAGTATGAGCATTTTCATCAGGATGATCTGCTCCAGGTCCCCATGTCGTTTCGTAATTATATCTTCTATCTTTTGGTACAGGTTGGCCCGTCAACGAACGAATTCCCAAATCCATATATTTATTGTCAAAAGATAAATTGTGATAAACCTGATGTGAATCCCCTTTCACCCAAAATGTCTGTGTATTCCAAACAACATTATGATGAACCGTCCCACTATGAGGCAAATTTCGTTTTCCAAAAATATAACCAATAAATGAACCATCAAAGCGAATACCAAATTTTGGTGGAGAAAAAGGATTTGCCTGGGCTGCATCATGACACCAATTATATCGCACTACTGTGCCAGGTTGATCAGCCGCACTAACCTGAATCAATCCCCCATCCGATTGCAGATGTCCACAGTCGTAAATATGGTTAAGCTCTATTATATTTCTCGGTCCGCTTTTAAAACCTTCAGAAGCTCCTGCGGTGTGTATAGTATTACGCCTGAAAATAGTCTCAACACCTTGGCTGCCATCAATTGTCCATCCCCTACCAACACAACTATAATCAATATCGTGAAAATAACAATTTTCTACAATATTACCCTTCCCTTGAATTTTTAAACCCGGACCATCTGTATATTCAAATACACAATTTCGAATTATATTATTGGAAGTAACTTCACTGGAACTGATTATAGATGTCACTTCAGGTTCATCTAATATGCCAAGCATTCGCTTTGAATAACTGGGATAAAGTAAATGACTATCTTCAACAATAGTATTCAAACAATTTTCTATTTTAAAAGTAGCACCAAAAAAATTCAATCCCCTAACAATCACATAATTACAATTTTTCAAAGTCAATGCATAAGTAATTATTTTCCCTCTTATTTCTTTTTTCCCTAGATCTTTTACATCTTCTGGCCACAAATATAATTCACCAGTAGATGGATTATAAAACCACTCTCCAGTGGTATCTAAGCATGATAAAGAACATTCCAGGAAATACCAACCCTGCCGTTTTTTACTATTCCAAAATCGTTCATCTTTTAATCGATCCCAGAGATTGGGTTCATAAGTAAAATAATTTTGCCCTGTCCCATGATGTTTAACAAACTGTGCGAAAGTTAACCAGGAACCAATATTCATAATAGCAATTGCACCAGTAAAATCCTTTCCAGTTTTAGCCAAATTATGATATTTTTTATCGTTAATTAAACGCCCATAAGTACTCTTATTATCCTGATGAGCCCAACTCTTTACCTGATTCCAAATAGAACCATCTTCCCACCTTGCATTTGGCCAACGGGCTGATATCATCGTTTTACCATCAACAAACAATTGCCAGATATCTGTGTCTATTCTTGTCCGAAAAATATTTCCTTTATATTCTTCCCATTTGGATTTTATCGGAATTGTCCCATCTAAAGTAACTTCTTCATCTTTATAAGTTGTAAAAAGAATTGGTTTATCAGCAGTCCCATTTAAATTTTTTATCAAAATTTCTTCGTGATATCTGCCTCCTCGAATATAACAAATATCGCCCGGCTTTATCACCTTAGCAGCCTTTTGAATTGTACGAAATGGTTTTGTTTTAGTACCGGGATTCTTATCATTTCCTTTCAAAGAAACAAAATATTCCGTAGCAAATAAAAAATTAAATAAAAACAATACGATGAATAAAGTTATTTTTGTCCTCATTATCTCCTCCAAATATTTAAAGAATAGTTTTTAGTTCAAATAATGCGTTCCCCTGGGGGAATTTTGAAATTTATTTTTTATTAAAAAACTTCTTACATTGACAAAAATACTTATTCGGAAATACATCAATGAGCAAATCCTTTATATGTAAAATACAAAATTCAGCTCAACTTTTTCATTTTATTTTGAACTTAAGAATTAATACAACTACGAATAATTCTTTACTCATATAACAATTCACCTTTGGGGACAATTTTTAATACGTAGGCATAATCACATGGTTTTTCTTTTGGAAAAGTTACTTCAAGACCATTCTTTGTTTCTCTCCATTTAATTGTCTCATTTGATCCTAACATTGAGATAGATTTAATTCCTAACTTACTGACAGGATGTTCGGAGCTTAACGATTTAATGTAAAACTTACCAGATGCTGGCCATCCGAAACAAATAGCGTATAAAATTTCGTCTTTCACAGTAAACCGAACACAGTCAGGACCCATTTTGTATTTTTTATTCCTCCCATCAGTACTAAAATAAACCATAGTCCCTTCACCAAACTCACGCCACGGACGAGATCCATATATCGCTTCTCCATTAACTTTTAGCCATTTTCCGATTTCTTTCAAAGTTTTTACTTCCTCTTCACGAAGTGTCCCATCTGGTTTAGGACCAACATTTAGCAATAAATTACCATTTTTACTTACAATATCTACTAACGCACCAATAAGATAATCAACAGGCCAAAATTCTGTATCTTTCACAAAACACCATCCATGTACGGCAATTTTATCATCAGTCTGCCATTTGGATGATAATCTTATACTGTCCATACCGGATCTTTCAAAATCTTCTACTGCCATATCTGGATCTAAAAATTTTCTTTTATATGTCAAAACAACACCCTTCCCCCATTCTTGAGCACGATTATAATAATATGCCAAAACATTATAAAATTGCTGACGAAAATATGGTTTATTGAACTTCCTTTCTGCATCTGCAATTCCACCATCAACATAAATATAATCCGGTTGATATTTATCTATAAGTTCCTTCAAAACATTTTCCCACTGTTGTTCATCTTCCGGACGTGGAGGATCATTATCACCACGACGATGCCCATAAAGACCTTCGTATTTGGGATTCCAGTTATCGTATTCAGGACGAAAATAATAATAACGCCAATGCCGACCATAATGGGTTGAAACTCCCGTTTTAAGTCCAGCTCTTCTCGCAGCTTCTGTAAATTCTTTTACAATGTCACGCCTAGGTCCCATTACCGCAGAATTGTAACTGATATATTTTGAATCCCACAAAGCAAATCCATCATGGTGAACTGCTGCCGAAACTACATATTTGGCACCTGCTTCTTTGAATAATTGTACCCACTCATCCGGATTCCACTTTTCTGCCGTAAATAACGGAATAAAATCCTTGTAACCAAATTTATTCAAAGGTCCCCAGTTTTTTATATGATATTCTCTTATGTCAGAATATCTATGTTTTTTATTGAATGGAAAATACATCCAGTGAGGATACCATTCTGTTTTATATGCAGGTACTGAAAATGGTGCCCAATGAAAATAAATACCAAACTTGGCATCTTCATACCATTTGGGAACCTTGTAATGCTTTAACGAAGCCTTTGTCGGCTCAAACCGGTAAGTTTGAAGACCTTTTGATTTTTTTTCAACATTACATTGGAAAAAGAAAGCTAAAATAAAAATGATTATTAAATAAAATAACTTTTTGTAATACATATTAACCTCCTCTTTTATTTAATTTACTTTTCAAAACAAATTTCGCAAAAACGAAAAGCTCAATTGAATATTGAAGGTTAACTTAAGTTTCTAAATAAATAAAAGAATTTCAAAAGTAAACCACAACATTCAGAAAATAGAACGTGTACAACACAGAGGGATTTTTTATAGATTTAAAAAAGTTAAGTTATTTTAGGAAATCCATTCACTTTTTCAGCTTTTTCTAAAGATATTAGTAATAACATATTTCTTTTATATTTATAATTATTATCAACATAATAAAGTAAATAAGAAAATTAGTTCTTCTATGTAAATTTACTCAATTAAAATCATTAGTATCTGTTTTATCAGTGTTATTTGCATTCTATATTTTAATCCCGAAATAAGTAAGTACCAAATCTTTTCTCCCATTATTTTCTATGGAATGCATTTCACCAGGCTCTACAACAGCACAAAAACCTGGCTCTAATTTAAAGGCAAGATTATTAATACGAATTACACCTATTCCTGACTCAACTAAAAACACCTCTGCAATGTCTGCATGTGAATGAGCTTCTATAAATTGCCCCGTTGGAATAATTGACTGAGCAAATTGAGTAATATTTCCTAATTCCCCGTTCTTCAGTAATACCCTTTTCTTAACATTAGGATTGTGTGATACACATTGAATTTCCAATTCATTAAGGTTTACTATTTTCATTCAATCAAGTACTCCCTACATATTTTTATTTAGCAAAATTTTGTTTCTTCAATTAACTTCATGATATATTGTAAAAATTCTTCACACAAAGATTCAAATTCACAAACAATTTTAAATTGTTAATTATAAAACCTTAGATAAAATCTGCAGTAAAAAAACTATTTAAATGTTTTAAAAAATTTATAATTTAAACTAACCATATATCGTCGAGTATCATATTTAGTAGAAATAAATGAAGTAAAATCTTCACGATTCGTAATTTCTTTTTCATATTTTAGGGTATTAAAAACATCGGTAATTTTTAAAATTATACTTCCTTTATTCTTTAAAAAATCTCTCTTGATCCCTAAATCAACAGAAAATTGCCCATAGGTTTTCCCTGCCCAGGTAATTCTTGGAGAATTATATCTTGAAATTATTTGTAATTTATAATCGCTTAATAAACGTAAATCATTAAATAATTTAGATATCAAAACAATTTGTTCATGTTTTCCCGAATTTTTACTAGTCCGATTGTTTATAACACTATTAAAACAAGTTAAGTTAATTTTAAAATTCCAAAAATTTCTGATATCTACTGAAGAAATAAGTTCCACACCCAACGAACTACCTTCACTTAAATTCGCTGATGTAGAGTTTGTCACACCATCCTCATCCACTTCAACTAAAGTACCAATAATATCAAAAATTCGTTTATAAAAAAGAGTACTATTTAGTGTTAAATGATTATTAATAAAGGAATGAGCAACTTCAAATGAATGAATATATTCTGGTCTAAGTGCAGGATTACCAGAACGAATAAAATAAGGATTAGAATAAATAATATAAGGATTTAGTTTTCTATATGGAGGAGGATTAACTCTTTTACTGTAAGAGAAAGATATAGATTGTGTCTTTGTTAAATTTCTCCCAATTTGAAAAGATGGGAGGATATTAAAATATTTATTTTCATATGTAAGTTGAGTAAATTTGTCTATTGGTTTAAGAAAAACTTTTTCAAATCGACTACCTATCATATAATTAAATTCGTGAAATTGAAAAGAAAGCATAAAATAAATACCGTTCATTAATTCTTCGTAATCGAAATTATTGCTACGGAGTAAATTCTCAATCCATAGCCCACTTTCATTATCATAATCATTATAATCCGACAACAAATTATTTTTTACATAGGATAATTTATAACCAGTTTCTAATAAACATTTTTTTGAAATAGGGTGTGAATAATCTAATTGAATAGAACTTAATCGTTTTTTTTCGTCAGTTAGTATTTGTTCAATCTTCTGGTTACCTTTCCTGGTCGAATCAATATTATAATTTTGATTAAACTGATCAACCGTTTGAAAAGAAAAAGTTTTATTATGAACAGCCGCAATTACAAATTCTTGTTTATCTTTTTTAAACTGTTTTTTATATTTAAAAGAAAATTCATACGAATTCCT
>CAYLYM010000161.1:0-6290 GCA_964387645.1 uncultured Calditrichaceae bacterium
ATGTTAAGACACTATTTCCTGAATTATCGAGTATATTTAAACAAATTAGAGAAATAAAAACTTTCAATTTATCTTTATTTCAAGCTTTTAAATATTATTATAAGATCAACAATTCTTTAGGGAAATATCGATTATTTGCTAGTAATGAACTGAAAAAGGAAAATACAATTAAAAAACAATCATCAAAAAATTCGCGTAGTTGGCTTAGCTGTGGAGGAATTTCAATTGCATTTGTCGGAGCTGATGGTTCAGGTAAATCTACTATGGTGGCCAATTTGACCAAATGGTTAGAAAATAAATTGTCCGCAAATTCGTTTTATATGGGGATTCCCAAAAATAATAAAATATTAATTGTATTAAGATTAATATTGCGAATATCATCAAAATTAAAATTTCAAATATTGATTAACCATGTAAATGTCTTTTACTGGACATATGTAGCTAAACTTAGGTATTTAAATTATTTGCGGGCGGAAATGTTAAAAAACAGAGGAGAAATTGTTTTATTTGACCGATATCCAATTAAGGAGTTTTGGAATACTGCAGAACCCATGGATGGACCACGTCTTATGGAATATCCAAAGAAAAAAATGAACGAATTTCATTATTATAACGCAATAAATAATCCCGATTATATTTTTGTATTAAAAGTGAAAGAAAATGAAGCAATTGCGCGTAAAGAAAAACAAAATATTTACCAAAATCCTAAATTGATAAGAAAAAAAATTTGCATTATAGAAAATTTTGCAAATTTAAAAAATGATCGCATTATTGTTATTGATACATCAAAAAATCAAGAAGAAACGTTACTAAAAATAAAGAAAAAAATCTGGGAAATAATATAATTTGAAATATATTGAATTAACCGGGATTCCAGGGAGTGGAAAATCAACAATATTGCGATTAATAGAAAAATATTTTAGGAAGAAAGGATATAAAGTATATAATAAGGATAATATTATTCAATGTAGTGATGCTTATCTCTTTAAGAATAGATATTTTAAGAACCTATTTTCTTTATTACCAAATAAATTTAAAGATCCTATTTTGATCAAATTAATTGATCATACATTTATCAGACATAAATACGAACTAAAATTTTTATTAAACAATATCCAAATTTTCGATTATATAATTAATTTAAATAACAACCGGCCAATATCTGAAAATCATATAAATCTTGTCATTAAATGGTTTATTAGCACTGCGGGAAGATATGAAATTTGGAAAGTCAATAATAATAATAATAATTCTATACTCGTTTTAGACGAAGGATTTGTCCATAAAATTGTTAGCTTATTCGTTTCTATTGAAGAAGAAACGATCAATTTCCAAGAAATAGAAAAATACCTTAATATGATTCCCAAAATAGATTTATTGATAAAAATTGAAGCCAATGAACATTTATGTATGAATCGTATTATTACTCGTAAATTACCAGTAAGACTGGAAGGAAAATCAGAAAATGAGATAATAGAATTTTTATCTAGAGCAAAAATTGCCATTGATTATGGGACTAATTTTCTGGTTAAAAATGGAATAAAACTTATTACTCTTAATAATTCAAATGAAGGTTTTAATAAAGATTATTTAATATCACAATTAACTAAAAAATTAAAGAAGATAAAATTTCCTTAAATGATTGTTACTTTTGCTGCGAAAAAATTAACAATTTATTGATAATTAATTATAGATTCTCCGCTTCACTCAAGGTGTGAGTTATTTCTTTCGAGAGAATGACTTTTTCAATTTTTTCATTCTGAGTTGAGCAAAGCGACTATCTGACGCCATACAAGAAATAAAAAATATTTAATAAATAAAATCTATATAAATTTGATAATTGTAATAATCCTGCAAGGAAACTTTAAATTGTTATAGGAATTAAAATGTAAATAATTGAAAATGAATCGAATAATATGTGTATTTATTAAAATTAAAATACAACAAATTAAATTCTTTATTTTTAATACTATTAACTTTCTTCATTCAACAGAAAACCATTGCAGGTGATATACAATTAATTCAGTATTTTGAATTATGGAATAACGGAATAATTCCAAGTACCGATATAGCAGGAATTACCTTTCATCCAACTTTGGGTCATTTATTTATATCAGATTCCGAAATTAATGAAACTTCTCAATGGAATAATGAAAATATATTTGAAATTAATTTAGTAGGAAGCACTCTTTATAATAGTTACGTAACTGCCCATCAAAAGCAAAGTCGGCATGAACCTACTGGAATCTGTTATAATACTATAGATGGTTATTTTTATATAACAAATGATAATAGTGGCACAAATGGTTTATATCAATATGAATTAAGCGGAAGTAATTTCGATACTCTTAATTATTGGAATCTGAATTCTCTTTTTAATATAGTAGATCCAGAAGGCATTACCGTAAATCCAAATAATGGACATCTCTATATTGCAGATGGATATAGTGGTGCGAAAAAAATTTGGATTATAGATGTCATCGGTAACTCTTTAAATCTTGTCGATGGTTTTATTGTATATCCAACTGTTGGAGATCCTGAAGGCATAGCATACGATACTGAAACAGGTCATTTATTTATCGTCTCATCAATTGATATGGCAATATTTGAATATGATATCAATGGGAATTACATAGATCAATATGATATTTCTGGCTTTACTCCTACTCCTCAAAGTCCACAAGGTTTAACCTTTGGTCCCCGTTCTACAAATAGTTCCCTTAGATCTATATATATAGCTGATGGAGGTCAGGATAATTATCCAGATGGTATTATATATGAAGCTAAAATTGGAGAAGACAAGCCGCTGGTCAGCTCCTTTACCCCTTCCAGCGGAGTAGCAGGAACCCAGGTGACGGTGAGCGGCAGCAACTTCATTGGCGCCACTGAGGTGAGTTTCAATGGGGTCTCTGCCAGCTTCACACTCCACTCCGACACTCAGCTGGTGGCTACTGTGCCCGCCGGAGCCACCACTGGACCGATCAGCGTTACCAATTCGGCCGGAACCGGCACCAGCAGTGCCGATTTTGTCATTACAATAACAGTTAGAGTAGAACTAAAAATATTTCTTGAGGGTCCATACGATACAAGTACAAATGAGATGTCTACTGATCTCAGAGATAATGATTACTTACCCAATCAATCTCCATACTCAGAAGATCCAAGAAATGTATCGTCAATTCCAAATAATATTGTAGACTGGGTGTTAGTTGAATTAAGAGAAACAGCCAATGGTTCGGCGGTTGCTTCAAAGAGCACGTTTTTGAGAAAAGACGGAAAAATTGTTACAGACGATGGCTTAAACTCATATATTAAGATACAAACTTCTGAAGGAAAATACTTTATTGTAATTAAGCATAGAAACCACTTATCTATAATGAGTCAGGATTCGATTCAATTAAACAGTAATTCTTCCTCACTTTACGATTTTACAATTGGGAGTGATAAATTTTACGGAACTGGTGGAGCTAAAGAATTAAAAACTAATGTCTGGGGCATGTGGGCCGGTGATATTAATCAGAATGGAGAAATAACCACATCAGATTATACTCTTTGGTATAATTCAGCCCGAACGGGCGATTCAGGGTATAAAGATAATGACTGCAATTTAAATGCCCAGGTAACGACATCTGATTATACTATATGGTATAACAATGCCCGGGCTGGTGCATCATCTGCAATACCTTAAATTTTTAAAATTTTGATATAAGAGGAAGCAAGATTATGAAAAATCTCGTCAGACTTTTTGCATATTTACTATTTTTCTTTACAAATTTGAATATTCTATTCGCGGATGAAGCCGCCTTTCGGTTAGTTGTTACGCGGAATGACAAGGCGGTAGGGGGAGAATTTCATGTCGACCTTCAAATTAAAATTACGAACGGAACTTCTCCTCGAACACTTAATTCTTTAACAGTAGATGTCTACTATAGTTCAGAGTTGGCTGAGTGGCCAAGTAATCCGGGTACATCCTGGGCATTTTCCTTTTTAGACGGATATTCACAATCTATCAGCAAACTGTCAGGATATTATCGTATTATTGTCACAGGCGATAATGTTAATGCGAAATTAAAGAATTCCTATCCGGGTGATCCTCCAGGATGGGATGTAACAACATCCTGGCAGAGTATTGTTACGCTTAGATGGATAATTATTACTGCAACATCTGTCAATATTAGCATTAATGACCAAACTGATGAAGCTGCTTATTTTAATAATTTAACCAATGCTCCACCCGGAGATGTAACTGACTGGACCGTGACAAATGAAGACCTTGGAGACATTTCTCTTCCTGTAGAATTAGCAACATTCGAAGCAAAAGCTGTAAACAATTCTATCGTCATTAGGTGGATAACTGATAGCGAAGTGAATAATTTGGGATTTGAATTGTATCGATCGAATGTTAAGGATGGAAAATATAATTTAATTTCTAGTTATCAAACCAATGATGCATTGAAGGGTTATGGAAATTCAAATACTAGGAACGAATATTTTTTTAAAGATGAATTAGTAGTTACTGGAGAGGAATACTGGTATAAATTGTCAGACGTGGATTTCAATGGTGTTAAAACTTTTCATGGCCCCGTTTCTGCTACTGTTCCGGTCAAAAACTCAATTCCTACCGCCCTTAAACTTTATCCTAATTATCCCAATCCTTTTAACTCTTTAACTAAATTGAAAATCGATGTACCTGAATCTACATCGAGTAAACAATATATAAGTGTTGTAATCTATGATATTCTGGGTCATGTAATTAAAACTCTCTATCAAGGAAAAATAACAGCGGGTAAGCATGAATTATCATGGGACGGTAAAACAGATTCTGGAACCGTAGCACCTGGAGGCGTATATTTCACTGTTATAAAATCTGATAATTTTAACAAAACTATTAAAATGCTTTTAGTAAAATAAGTAATATTCTTAAAAATATGTTCCCAATCCTTTTTAATATACTATTGTGATCTCTATTTTCTCTCCTAATATTAAGTTGATGTTTGTTATAGAATATTTAAAATGATCTCTTTTTAGATACTTTAATAGGGAATTTAATCCAACAGGTTCAAATTAAAACTACATTAATTTTAGAGTTATTCTACATGAAAATTGGAAATTATACCCATAATTTATCTGTAAACAGAGGGATTCTTATCAATCTCTTCTTAATAATTATAACTTGTTATTTCATAATAAACTATCCATCAATTTCCATTTTTTTCCTTGCTGGTTTAATAATTGTTTTATTAGTCTACCAAGATCCTCTTTACGCTTTGTCAATTTTTATTCTCATCGTGCCATTTTCAAATACTAATATATTTTACATTCGCTTACTAAAAGTACCTGGATCTGAACCAATATTTATTCTCTCCTACCTTTTGATATTAGTTGCAATGATAAATTACAAGAAATCGATAAAAATGCCTAAATTTTCATTAATTTTCACTTTTATTATTTTAACAGTTTTTGCCTTTAGTATTGTTTACTCATTAAATAATTTAGAAAACATTAACTTCAGACGAATCATTGAAGAAAAAAGTGAATTTTCCATTTTTTCTTATATTTTACAGAGTTTTGTAAGACCATTGTTTTATTTTTTACCTTTTATTATCATAGTTAAATATTTAAAAAATGCCGATAGAATAAAAAAATTAACAAATATTATTGCTTTATCATTAACTATTTTGTCTATTTCGTTATTATATGTTTACATTTTTAAAATTGGAATTATGGGAGATATCCGAAAAGCAACTGAAATTTACTCAATCACTTTTGGTCTACACAGAAACGATATAGCAGATTATTTTATACTCGGTTTCCCCTACCTTCTTGCTGGTTTCTTTATAAAAAAAAATATTTTAAATATTTTTGTCATTTGTCTCAGCATTTTAGCCACCGGTTTTTTATTTTCAAGAACAGCTTATGTCATAATATTTTTTTCAATTATTTTTTATCTAATTATTTCAAAAAGAGCCAAACTATTACCAATCCTGATTGCATTCATTTTGATACTATCTTTTTTAATCTCATCTAGTATTATTTTAGAAAGAGCTTCTAAAGGTATTTCATCAGGAGACAGAAATGAAATCACAGCCGGAAGAATCGACAATATTTGGCTACCTTTAATTGATGAATACATTCATAATCCTAAAAAACTATTTTTGGGGAATGGAAGATATGCAATTATCAGTTCTGATGCAGTAGCTTACGGACTTACCCAAGACACTATGTGGCACCCACATAATATGTACTTAGAACAAATTATTGACTCAGGAATTTTATGTTTTTTCTTGGTA
>CAYLYM010000162.1:0-6163 GCA_964387645.1 uncultured Calditrichaceae bacterium
ACTTCGAGGGGGTTCCGTTGTTTCCACCTCGGACTGTCGAAACTATTAAATATCGGCTTTCGGATCATGAGCAAATTTTGTACAATGAAGTCACACAATACGTTCAACAACATTTTAACAAGGCTCTGGCAAAAGATAAACGTAACGTTGCTTTTGCTCTCACCATTCTGCAACGCCGTCTGGCATCCAGCGTTCGGGCAGTAAGGAAATCGTTAGAAAGAAGAGCAGAACGTTTGAAAGACTTATATCAAAAAGGACAAATCATCCAGGCAGAGGGTTTTGAGGAAGAGTACTTAGAAGATTTGGCAGAAAAAGAAAGATGGCAAAAAGAAGAAGAACTTCTGGAAAAACTCACTTCCGCCGAAACATTAGAAGAATTGAAACAGGAAATCGAGAAATTAGAAGAACTGGTTGCACTTGCTAAAGAGGTTGAAAAAAAAGAAATTGAAACCAAACTAAGCGAACTTAAAAAAGTAATTGAATCGGAGAAATTACACCAGCTGAATATTAAATTGCTCATTTTCACCGAATCCAAGGACACACTGGAATACCTGGTGGAAAAACTCAAAAAGTGGGGCTATTCCGTTGCAACCATTCACGGTGGTATGAATCTTGATGCCCGAATTCACGCTGAAAATGAATTTCGGAATCAGGCACAAATTATGGTTTCTACCGAGGCAGGTGGCGAAGGTATTAATTTACAGTTTTGCTGGTTAATGGTGAATTATGACATCCCCTGGAATCCCAATCGGTTGGAACAGCGTATGGGACGAATACACCGCTACGGACAACAACACGAGGTTCACATTTATAACCTGGTTGCTGTAAGCACTCGTGAGGGGCGTATATTGGAAAAGCTATTCGAAAAACTTGAGAAAATCAAACAGAACCTTGGTTCCGACCGTGTTTTTGATGTGATCGGAGATGTTATTGTTGGGAAAAGTTTGAAAGATCTGATTATAGATGCGATTGCTAACCGCCGTACTTTGGACGAAATTTTGCAGGATTTCGAAAAGGTCCCCGACCAGGAAGCGATTGAAATGGTCAAAGAAGCCAGTCTGGAAGCACTGGCAACCCGCCATATCGATTTAGCCAAAATACTTGGAGAGCAACGGAAAGCCAAAGAAAATCGCCTGGTCCCTGAATATATCGAAGAATTTTTTAAGCGGGCAGCAGAGGTATTAAATATTAAAATGAACAGACGACAGGATGGCTTCTGGCACATATCGGTACCCTTTGAAATTCGCAATCGGTCCCACGAGTTTAAAATAAAATATGGTGAGGTTTTACGGGAGTACACACAAGTTTCTTTCGACAAAGAAAAAGCTTTCAAGGGGCAGGCTGAATTTGTTGCAATGGGACATCCCCTTTTAGAAGCAGTGGTAGATTCTATTCAATCAAAATTTTCTCAATATATTTCAGAAGGAGCGGTTTTTGTCGATCCTGAAGGGAAACGCGATGGCCTGATCTGGTTTTTAGAAACAGAAATTGTAGATGGGAAAAACGAAAAAGCAGGCAAAAGACTCTTCGCCGTGTATCAGGATGCAAACGATAACCTGTCATTTATTAATCCCGCCATCTTGTGGGATTTAAAACCTGATGATAAGGTCCATTCGCAGATTCCGAACATTCCATTGGAAAAAGACACCATTATTGCCTATGTGATCACCGACGGACTAAATTCATATAAACAAGAATTGTTGCAGAGACGCCAACACGATGCAGAGATAAAAAGGAAATATGGTATCCGCTCTCTGGAATCGATGATCCTGGAGTCAGAAGCCAAAATTGCCGAATATGAAACGCGACGAATAAAAGGCGAAAACATCCCGGATGTTATTATTCAAAACGAAGTAAGAAAAAAGGAAGATTTAATACGGAAAAAAGAACGCCTGGAAAAGGAAATTGAAGCAGAAATTCATCTCTATCCATCAGAACCCAGGATAATTGCTATTGCCCGAGTAGTACCTGCTTCCCATATAAGTAGCATGGTTAGTAATGAAGAAATTGAAAATATTGGAATGCAAGTCGCGCTGGAATACGAGAAAAATCATCAGCGAATCGCCGAAGATGTTTCAGTCCAAAATTTGGGTTACGATATCCGCTCACGAGACGAAAATGATAACTATCGTTACATCGAAGTGAAAGCAAGAGCACAGGAAGGACCTGTGGCGCTAACCCCCAATGAATGGCTAATGGCTCAACGCCTTGGAGATGATTACTGGTTATACATTGTAACCAATGCTGCCAGTCAACCAAATCTTTATTTGATTCAAAATCCAGCCGCACACTTGCAACCGGACGAGGAAATCGATATTGTTCGCTATGTTGTGAAGGACTGGAAAAAATTTGCAGTTGTGGCATAAGAAAGTTTTTGGTATGGGACAAATTTAAAAAATGATTATATTTATTTGTATATAATTTTTTCACAAATTGGTGAGAGAAAAATGAATAGCGAAAAATCTTTTTTTACAAATGGCGCCAATTGGGTTAGGGTGGATTTTCATCTGCATTCTCCTCATGTTCATTCTTTCGCTTTACCCTCTGGAATAAACTTGGACTCTCCCGAGGATCGTAAGAAAATTACCAAAGTATATGTGGAACAACTAAAAAAAGAGGGGATTATCGTTGGTGCCATCACAGATTACCAACAGATACAAAAAGACTGGTTTAAACAAATTCAAGAAGAAGCCTTAAATGAAAATATTTACATTTTCCCTGGCATCGAATTGTCCATTAATGTTGGAAAAAGAAGTCTTCATATACTTATAATCTTTGACTACCAAATAGATATTGAAAAAGTAAACCGCTACATCTATTCTTTAGATCGGGAACCTGATAAACCATTGATAATAAATAGGAAGCATCGCGATATTGATTTAAAAGATAATGCAATAGATGTTCTTAAAAACATAAAGCAAGCGCTTAACTGTTTAATCATTTTGCCACATCCAAACGATCCAAATGGATTATTTAAGGAGCTTCAACCCCAAAGAACCGTTGATTTTCTTAAAATCGTGGACGCAATCGAAGTTGTCAACCATTCGAACAGACAACAAATAATTCATCACGTTGGGCCAAATTTTTTCTTTCGTGTTGCTATTTTAGAAAACAGTGATCCCAAATCAATTGCAGAAATTGGTACGAAACAGCGAAACGGAAAAAAACGTGCAACATATTTAAAATTAAGTTCTTTCTCCATCGATGCATTTAAAATTGCTTTTCACGATCCCCAAACCAGAGTATGTTTGTACGAAAAACCAGAGTTTTCTTTTGATCGAATTTCTTCGATTAAAATTACCGGCTCTTCATTCTTAAAGGATATTCACATCGAGTTTAATCCTGAATTAAATACTTTTATTGGTGGTCGTGGGGTGGGAAAATCTGCTGTTATGGAATCCTTGCGGTATGCACTCAATTTACCAATCTATTCTGATTCATCCTTTCGGACCGAATTTGTTCAAGATGTTGTAGGAAGCGGTGGCTTGATTGAGGTTCGAATTGAACGATTTTTTGGCAGGAAAAAACAAGAATACTCCACAAAACGAATTGTCGGAAAATTGCCGGAAGTTTTCGACAGCGACGGGGAAAAACGCGAAATCGAACCTGCTGACATTTTTGAAGACAAATCTACTCCCATTGTTTTAGGCCAAAAAGAGCTGTATCACTTATCGTTAAAATCCGAATTTCAGTTGCAACTAATTGATGAATTAATTGGTGAAGCCGTTTCCAAAGAAATACAAAAATTCAACAAACTGCTCTTCCAATTGAAAGAAAATGCACAAGCAATTTTGCAACTAAAAGCCCAATTAGAACAGAAGGAAGAATACAAACAAAAATTAAGAACCATTGAATCTCAAATAAAAACTTTCGAAAAATTGAAAGTTGTTGAAAAGCTTCGGACTTATACCGATGTAATGGAAGATGAAAAGAAACTATATTCTACCAAAGAAACAATTGAAGAGGTTTTTTCGAGATTTGGGGAAATATTTGATGATGCAGAAAATGAATTATTTACCCTTTCACAAGCTCTACAAACAGGTAAAAGCAAACATAAGGATATTTTGATTCAAGCAGCAAGAGGAATAATTCAACTCACACAGAAGCTGTCTAACCACAACAAGGCACTAACCGAAACGTTTAAAAATGTTGAATCGAAATTAAAAGGACTTTACGAACAGTGGCAAACGCTTAAAAAGCCAATAGAGGCAGATGCTACCGAAATAAAGAAAAAATTACAAGTCGAGGGATTAGCCCCAGGAAAATACGACGCATTAATTCAAGAAAAATTGCGAATCGAACCCCTTGTTGCCCGATTAGAAAAAGTTGAACACGAACTTACGAATCTTTTGAAAACCCGAAAATTTCTTTTGCAACAACTTCAAAAACAACGGTATGCTATTTTCAAAATTCGGAAAGATCAAATTGAACAATTAAATCAAAAATTAGCCGGAAGGATAAAACTGGAAGTGATGTTCGAGGGAGAAAAAGAAAAATTCAAAGAGGAGCTAAAAAGCATTACCAAAGGGGCAAAAATTCAGCCGTCAGCGTTCGACGCTATTGTGGAGACCAATCAACACACCATCGATGGAATTGAACTTTCTTCATATCTGGATCTCGGCACAAGTGCTCTTCAGGAACAATTCGGTTTAACCGAAGCGCAAGCTAATCGGATAATCCTTTGGTTCAATGACGACCAACGCCGCTTTGAATTGGAAAGGCTGTTCCCCGAAGACAAAATTATCATTAAGTTAAAAGTGGGGGAAAAATACGAAGAGCTTAACAAACTTTCTGCAGGACAAAAAGCAACAGCACTACTGCTCCTTTTGTTTGCACAGGAAAACCGAATTCTGGTAATTGACCAGCCGGAAGAAGATTTAGATAACCGCTTCATTTACGAAGACGTAGTAAAAATTCTTCGAGAATTAAAAGGAAAAAAACAAATTATTCTTGCTACCCATAATGCAAACATACCTGTCCTAGGAGATGCTGAACAAATCATTGTGTTGGACGCGGTGGAGGAAGCTTGCAAAATTATTCATACTGGTTCAATCGATGTAAAGGCAATCCGGGAAGACGTAAAAGAAATCATGGAAGGTGGTGAAGAAGCATTTCAAAAACGGGCTCAAAAATACGGAGAAATCGATTAAATGAATGAAATTGAACTGTTAGAACGAATTGCAAAAGGTGAGGATTACCACACCGAATTTAAAGAGCAATTGCCGTATAGAAATGAGTTAGCCAAACAGATTGTATGTTTTGCCAATACAGACGGTGGACAACTTATTATCGGTGTTAATGATTCCGGAGAAATTATAGGCATTGAGGATTTAGACGAGAAAATGTGTATTGTGGATGACGTTGCCTTTAACCGTTGCCAGCCACCAATTTCTGTTTTGCAGGAATCCGTTGTTAGTGATAATAAAACTGTGCTGGTGATTAACATTCCAAAGGGTGATCAGCGTCCTTACCGTACTAAAAGCGGTCAATACTACATTCGTTCTACCAACCGATGCCGACAGGCAACCCGGGAAGAATTGCTACGGTTGTTTCAAGCTGGAGAAAGTTTATATTTTGATGAAACCCCGGTAAGTCAGGCAATTTATTCAGACCTTGATTTGCCTTTTTTTCAGGAATTCCTGGCAACTTATCTGGACATCAAAACACAGGAAGATGAGTTGGAAAATTATTTACATAATCTACACTGCATTCATAGCCAAAAACAGCCTACACTGGCGGGTCTGTTGTTTTTTGGGAAAAATCCTCAAAAACGATTGCCCAATTACAAAATTATTGGTGCCTTTATTCAAGGAGAAGATATGTCCATCCCTCCTTCTGACCGGAAAGATATTGGTGGAAAAATTCCAGAAATGATTGAAAGCACAAAAAGTTTTCTTTACTTACATTTGACAGAGCGCCACACAATTGAAGGTTTCGAGCCAGAGCGCCAACCTGAAATACCAGAGGTAGCGTTAAGAGAAGCGATTGTCAATGCAATTGCGCATCGTGATTACACGATTGATGCGCCGATCCGAATAATTATTTACAACAATCGCGTCGAAGTTCGCACACCCGGAAGGCTCCCTAATACGGTAACGATTGAAAGCATGAAAATTGGTGGGTCCCATGTATTACGCAATCCAACCATTTACAATCTCCTTTC
>CAYLYM010000163.1:0-6156 GCA_964387645.1 uncultured Calditrichaceae bacterium
CATTATCCCAATAGGAGTCGACCAGTTTGAGGTTCTTATAACCTCTTGATGTAAAGATTTTAAAAAAACGAATATTTAATGTATTATCTCTATTAATGAAAGCTTTGAAAAAATCAATAAAACTGTTATTACGATGATCTCGGCCAATGCAGAACGAGGAAGTATATTCATATTTTTTAAGAAATATTAAATATTAAATTGCTTCTCCCTACTCTATGAGACTTGCAATGATGATTTTTTCAAAGCTCTCTAAATATTTAATCAACATATTTTATGTAATTGATGAATAATTTTATTCACAAATTATTCTGGCGGATTTATTCGTTTTCATTGCCCGCATTATTCACGGCATATTTTACGATCAACTGCAAAATCTGGGTTAAAATAAAACATACATCCTTGCACCTTACAATCATCCCTGAAATCCATAGATATCCAATGACACTGAACATTATTATACAAGGCTACTCTGTGTTCTGAACATTATTCTCCGAAGATGTTTTCCTTTTCTACCCTCTAAAGAAGGGCATAATTTTAAGATAATCAATTTATTAGAATAATTTTAAAAAATGCTTAATACCGATGGCATGATCATTGAGTAATAAAGATGGGAGCTGAAAAATTTTTCCCAAACTACCCTGGTAATTGGGCGGGAAGAGATTGTTAACAATAAGAGGTACAAACGAAGATCGTCTTCTTCCCGCTCAATTTTTGATGTCATCCAGAGCCTGTTTTACCTGCCAGCTCCTGATAAGGGGAAAGGACTGGCAGGTGGCAGGCAATGACCGATTAACGTTCTCCCTCCCCATGGAATACAATAACGACTTTTTGAATTTTTATCCTTTCAACATCCGCAGCCCGCTGCCAATCACCACAAATTCACTTAACTCGTGGACTAAAACTGCTACCGGAAGAGAAAAGACACCGGCAATGGCTCCGATGACCAGTGTCCCGATCACCAGTGCCGAGAGAAGTAAATTCTGATTAACTATTCTCTGATTGCGTCGCGCCAGTTGCAGGGCATAGACCAGCTTTTCCAGATCATCAGCCATCAGCACCACATCGGCGGTTTCCAGAGCCACATCTGTACCAGCAGCACCCATTGCCACTCCCACCGTGGCTTCTGCCAGTGCCGGAGCATCATTAACACCGTCGCCTACCATGACCAGATGCCCATATTGTTCTGACATATCTCGAACAATTTGAGCTTTATCCTCTGGTTTTAATTCTGCAAATACTTCATCAATAGCTAACTCCTGCGCGATGGCCTGGGCGGTTTGCCGGTTATCGCCGGTTAACATCGCAACCTTCCTGATGCCAATTTGATGCAACGCTTCCACGGCGTTTCGAGCAGTGGGACGAACCTGATCGCGAATTGCCAGAATCCCAATGGGCGCTTTCTCATCACCCACAATCACTACTGTTTTTCCCTGTTCCTGGAGACGTTGGATATCTTCCTTTGCACAATCCAGAGGAATACCAAGTTGTTTTTCAAATAAATCGGGACTGCCAACGTAAACAGTACGACCCTTTACTTTTGCCATTGCGCCAGCGCCGACAAGGGATTTGAAATCAGCGATTCTGGCAGGCTGAAAATCGTTTTTATGTGCATATTGGACAATCGCGCGCGCCAGGGGATGTTCACTGCCACTCTCAATCCCGGCAGCAAAGGTTAAAACCTCCTCCACTGTAGGGGGTGCAGCATTGCTGTCCATATCCGAGCAGGGTACTACATCGGTTACAACTGGCTCCCCGCTGGTCAGGGTGCCGGTTTTATCCAGTGCGACTATGGTTACCCTTGCCAGTTCCTCCACATAAACGCCACCTTTTATCAGCACGCCACGACGAGCAGCGGTACCCAGCGTTGCCACAAGGGTAATAGGAATGGAAATTACCAGTGCACAAGGAGAAGCTGCAACAATAAATACGGTGGCCCGAATGATCCAGGTATGCCAGATGGCCCCGAAAATTAGGGGAGGGAGCAGCGCAATGAGAATTCCACTAAATAACACTGCCGGACTGTAAACTTTTCCAAAACGTTCGATAAACCGTTGGCTTTGCCCTTTGCGTTCCTGCGCTTCTTCCACCATCTGAATGATGCGCGAAAGGGTATTATCTGCAAAGGTTTTGGTGGCGCGAACTTCTAATAATCCTTCCTCGTTGATGCTGCCGGCGAAAACTAGATCCCCGGGCACCTTTTCTACGGATATGCTTTCTCCAGTGATGGGAGCTTCATTCACGCTAGTTTTTCCGGAAATAACTTCACCATCGGTGGGAATGGACTGACCAGGTTTAACAAGAAAAATGTCGCCCACCTGGATTTCTTCTATGGGTTTTTCCACTTCGACCCCATCGCGTTTAATCAGGGCCGTTTTTGGAGCCAGATTCATTAGTGCTTTGATGGCAGAACGGGTTTTTTCTTCTGTATAACCCTCCGCGGCTTCGGAGATGGAATACAAAAATACCAACATGGCACCCTCAGCAGCCTGGCCCATCATTGTAGCCACAACGGCAGCAGTGGCCATAAGTAATTCGATCCCGATCTCCTTCTCGAAAATTAATTCTTCCAGGGCTTCCCGCCCGAAATAATACCCGCCAATCAGAATAGCGGCAATATAAAGTGTCAAAGATACAATGTTGGGTAATCCGAATCTTCCCAACAGCAAGCCAATAAGTAGCAAAATTCCCGATAGAATCGAAGTGATGACTTTGGGATTTTGCCATGGTTTTGGTGCGAATGGAAGGGGCGAGCCGTCTACCGGGGGAAATCCCAGTGCGTGTAATTTTTCCTTCAGTGTTCTGGAGTTGATAAGATCCGGATCGTACCAGATTTCTACTTTAGCCGATTTGGGAAAAACCTGTATTTTTATAATGCCATTTTCATTTTTCAATCCCCGCTCAATGGCGGTTGCATCATGTTCACAATCCAGATTGGCAACTCGCGTGGATAGCTTCAATTGATCCCCTGTTATTCCGTTATTTACAATAGGCCTCGGATGACACACCTGCCTACTGACGTAGCCGGTTGTGTCATCCGTATGCCGCTTTTAAGTGTATCTGTCTATTCTTTGTTTTCATCCAAGAAAATCTGTGTCATTCAATCCTGAAGATTTAAAATTTAACAATCGCAAGGCATTTGCTACCACTATCAGGGTGCTCCCTTCGTGAAAGAGAATAGCAATGCTGATTCCAGCGTAACCCATTAATGTGGCGGCTATTAGCAAAAAGATGACGCCCAGTGAGATTATTAGATTCTGTTTGATAATTTTCCGGGTCTGGCGACTCAAACCAACAGTAAACGGTAATTTCCCCAGATCGTCAGACATCAGGGCTACATCGGCGGTTTCCAGTGCCACATCGGTTCCGCTGGCTCCCATGGCTATTCCCACTGTTGCGTTGGCCAAAGCCGGTGCATCATTCACCCCATCACCCGCCATGGCGACTTTGGAATATTTTTTAATGAGGTCTTGAACGGCCGTTACCTTATCCTGTGGTAGCAATCCTGCCCGAAATTCAGTAAGTCCCACCTTTTCAGCAATAGCCCTTGCTACGCGGGGATTATCTCCGGTAAGCATAATGAGCTTTTTAATCCCCAATTTTTTCAGGGCTTGAAGAACTTTCGCCACATTTGGACGAGGTTGATCTGCCAGGGCGATGATTCCTGAAAATTTTCCACCTGCCCTGATCAGCATGGTGGTAAATCCTCGAGATTGGAACTCCGCTTCTTGTTTTTTTATCATTTCTGGAATGGGATCCCCTTCGGCTGCAGCAAACAATTTCAAATTCCCAATTTCCACAATCTCACCGCTCACCTTGCCGATCAGTCCTTTCCCGGAAAATGTTTGCACATCGGTGGCTTCCGGGAACTGCAGACCCATTTCTTTTGCTTTGCGAAGAATCGCCTGTGCCAGGGGGTGTTGGGAGCGACTTTCTACAGCGGCCGCTTTCGTCAACAATTCTTTTTCATCTATCTGGTTAAAAGTGACAATCTGGCTGACTTCTGGTCTGCCTACCGTCAGCGTGCCGGTCTTATCAAATGCAATGGCATACAGTGCGCCTAAATTTTCCAGATGCACACCACCTTTAATCAATACCCCACTGCGGGCCGCACGAGCAATTCCAGATAAAATTGCCGAGGGTGTAGCAATAGCCAGGGCGCAGGGAGAAGCGGCTACTAAAATGGTCATGGCTCGCAGGAAGGCAATTCGCCAGCTTAGCAGACCAGCCAATGGCGGAATAAAAATAAATAATATAACTCCGATTAATACAATGGGTACAAATTTGCTCTCAAATTTTTCAGTGAATAATTGCGTGGGAGATTTTTGAGTTTGAGCCTCTTCCACCAATTGAATTACGCGGGCCAGAGTGGTGTCTTTGGCCAACCGCAGCACCTCTACTTCCAGCACTCCTTCACCATTAATGGAACCAGCAAATACTTCCGCACTAATTCCCTTTTCCACCGGGATGCTTTCCCCGGTAATGGGACTTTCGTCCACACTGGAGTGTCCTTCAATAACCCGCCCATCAATGGGAATGCGTTCCCCGGGACGCACAATCACCACATCCCCTTTCTGGAGCTCATCTACAGAAATTTCAATTTCCCTACCGTCCCTGCGAACGCGAGCTGTTTTAGGAGTAATTTCACCCAATGCCTTTATGGCATTTCGTGCCCGATCGATCGCATAATGTTCTAATGCATGGCCAAGACTAAATAAAAAGAGTAATAAGGCCCCCTCGGCCAGTTCACCTAAAAATGCTGCCCCCAGTGCCGCAACGACCATCAAAAAATCGATATCGAAGCGAAATTTCAGGGCAGCTTTGATACCATGACGTGTAGCATCATAACCTCCGGTTAAGTAAGCCAGTATGTAGCTACCAGTTGAAAATGGCGGGGAAAGAAATCCGAATTTTTCTCCCAGGAATCCCAGCGCCAGAAAGAATCCCGCCAACAGCGATAAAACCAATTCAAAGTTCCTCTGAAACCAGTTCTCTTTCTCTTTTTCTTCCACCTCATAGCCCATTTGCCGAACAAGGTGAATAATCTGTTTGTAATTGATTTTTTGAGCATCGTATTCAATGCGCATTTTTTCTGCGGCATAATTCACCGATACGGTAATCACTCCCGGTTTTCTGGATAGGAGATGTTCAATACTCAATGCACAGTCAGCACAATCCATTCCTCTGATCCGCAATGTTGCGTGATGGAATTGTTTGCTGATTTCTGCACCGGTCTGCCGAACCAGACGACGTAGCTTTTCCAGAGTGACAATATTGGGATCATAGTGCAGACATAATACAGCCTGGCCATTCCAGGTATCGATATGGACCCTCTGAATTCCACGATGTATTTGCAATTGATCAATCAGTTTCTGGATACACTGGTCCTGTTCATCTTTAACTTCAGGGAGCAATAACAGAATTTCGATTTGCAGTATTTTTTCCATTTGCTTTACTAATTTTTTTCACTTTTCAAATAAATTAATTAAAAATTTAAATATACCAATCGACTTACACAAAAATTATTCAATTTAACGGTTTCAAAAATTTAGCTATTGATTCAGCTCGGATTTAATACGCTCAATTTTTCATCCTTAATCTTTGGAGCCACTTCACTTTAGATACCAGTAGAATAGAGCAAGGGTACCATTCCCAGGGCAGCGGCAAATGCCATCATCAACACCGGACGCAGTTTTAAACAGGCTACTTTTATGGAAGCTTCGTCCATCGACAGCCCCTCTTTTAATAATTGATTCAGATAGGTCACCAGCACGATTCCATTCAATAATTCAATACCAAACAAAAAGATAAACCCAACAGATGCCGGTACTGACAGGTTCTGACCGGAAATCCACAGCGCCACAACGCCCTCAACCAGTGCTAATGGAATATTCAAAAGAATTAACAAAAAATAAAATAAAAGACTTACCACCCTGGTTATTTTGAATAGGTTTTAAAGTTATTTAAAATGTATTAACTTATGATTAGGCGTCTGTGTTAAATTTATTCAGCATTATGCTGATGAATCTAAATATTTTAAAATTATATAAAAGGCCTGGATTTCTAAATCTAGAAAAGTGGTTTCGATAAAAAATGATATCATCTGTTACTGGCAGTGTGTTTAAATAAAAAATAAAACCGTTAAATAAAAAAATTTTT
>CAYLYM010000164.1:0-5954 GCA_964387645.1 uncultured Calditrichaceae bacterium
TTTTGAAAAATCAATTCAATAAAAACAATAAGTCACAGAAAAATTAACTGTCAAACTCGGGAGAGTCGTATGATCCATCGTGAGGGAATTTACAAATCGTATGGAGAAAGAAAAATTTTACAAAACATCAATTTGACAATTGAAGCGGGGTCTTGTTACTGTCTATTAGGAAAACGGAGCAGGGAAAAGTACATTGTTAAATATTATTTGTTATTTGATTAGACTAGATAGCGGGAAGGTTTTTATTAACGGTTTACCTTATCCCGAAGACGCTTTGAAAATAAAAAAATTTTTAAGCGTTCTTCTTGAACATTTGCCGTTGATAGAAGAGTTAACAGGATTACTTAAGATTTGTAGAACTGTTACATTCTATTGATAAAAAAATTTTAGATAATCTAATTAAAAACCTTGTAGACTTCTTTTTAGAAGATAATAATTTTTTACTAACCCCCATTCGTAGTTATTCTAAAGGGATGAAAAAAAGTAACAATATGTGCTACTCTTTTGTCCAATCCGAAAATTTTAGTACTCGATGAACCATTTAACGATTCGGATTCTATTGGAGTTGCTCAATTGATAGATTTTTTATATTCTTTTCAAAATGAAGAGAAAACAATTTTGATTTCTTCTCACAACCTCCTCTATATCAAAAAAATAGCTACACATATTGGAATTTTAGTAGAAGAAAAAAAATGAGGAGAAATAAACTCTGAGTTTAAAACAATAAGTTATAACATTAATATGAACTCTGCATTTATCCTTTACAAAAATTTGGTCAAACAGGAAACAAGATATTTAAAAAAATGGCTTTGCTGGGTAATTGGCTGGCCATGGTCTTAATGACCACATTTTTTGTTGGATATTACATTTTATCTTAACTGACTATAATACCAAAACAGTTCAGTGTGTCATTTTAATATTCATTTATACGACTTTTTTATTTAATATGGGAGCATTTCTGACGGTGGAGCCAAATCTCCAGGGTTTGCCCCAGCACGAATGCCATAAAGCGTACCACAAAATGCCCTTTGATTCGTCGAGATGTGTTAAAAACGGCTGGGCTATTCTGCTTGGCATTAAAATGGATTTAGACACCTGGGATCTTGTTCATTTGATGAAAATACCCTGCTTAAAAATCTATAATTATAAAAACAGTCTTTTCTACGGTAGCTATGTAAATCGTTTAAGTTTGATCATGGGTGTATGAATATGGCTATTTTTTGGGGGAAGAAACAGTCGCCGTGAGAACGTAATGAGCAAGTAGCTTGAACAGTGTTTAAGGTATAAACGTCATGCTTCAGTATCTCGGTTTATGTGGGATTATTGGAAGATCCTTCAAGCGCCGAAATATGAAGAACCTCAACAGCGTTTGGATTCTTTTGGGACGCGAGGGGCAGAAAAAAAAACCCGAGATGATTGTGTAAATGGAACAGAAAAACAGTTATTTTTTTCATTTTACCGTTATCTTATACTCCGACACCTTCCCGTAAGAACTATAAATCTGGCCGAATACTTTTTTCTAATATCAAAAATCTACTCCGATGTTTCCCTGACTGGATCCAAGAAATTCATATTATCAGAATCATTGTGTTTCTTATCCTGAGACCAAATGCTTTTCACTCGAATCGTCTCAATTATTATAACAACAAGATGCACGTTTATATTTTAAATAAAAATTTCAACAAAATATATTGATAGTCTCTGAAATTTTAAACAACACTCTGGCATTGACACTACAAACATCAAACATTGATTTTAAAATCCTGATAATATACCCAATAAACCTAATATGAATCCAAAAATGATATTAACTATTTTTGATACTATAAAACTTTTTTTTGAGAACGCTAATAATGGCAAAGATCCATGCCCATCCTGAACAATAGAACTAGCCAACAAAATACTAAAAGGTATGGAACCATTGGCAAAAAGCGTTACAAAAATCATGTGTGGTCCAGATTCGGGAATAATCCCTACTAGAATTGCAATAATCAAGATGGCAAACTTATTTGTTTGAATCCAGGCTTCAAGATTAAGATAATTTTCCAGAAAATGAATAAACAACAAAGCTCCAAAAGTCCAGAAAAATATTTTGAGTAGATGTTTTTTTAATACATGTTCCCATAAGTGCCTTTCTAAAAAATGGTCAGGAACCGTAGAAACTACAAACAAAGCAAATAGAGAACTTATCAATAGTGTTATTTTCACCCAATTCCAACTTTGCGGTCCAATCGATTGGCTTAACAAAGCAAACAAGAATAAAGAAAGAATACCTATTAACAGCGCACGTGAAAAACTGATATTTTTTAATTGATACTTAATTTTATTTCTTTGAAAACAGTGGCACACTTCTCGTTCGTGCAATTTAAATTCATGCCGGACACTCACTAATAAAACATCCTTTTTTTTGTAAAACAAATCTACCAAATAACCTGCAATAATAGCCACAAAGAAAAGAACGCCATTTAAAAAAAGAGCTTTAGCCGGAAACATGGAAAACATCACATAGGCCTCGTCTCCACTGGTGGCAATCATAGCTGCAACCAAAGCACCAAAACTTACTAAACGATGCGCATATAGCGAAACAACCGTGAATGCTCCAAGACAACCTGGAACAATCCCCAAAAACGCGCAAAGCAAATATTGTTTAAAATGATTTTTTAAAAAGGATTCTTGCCATTGCCCATGTGTTTGGACATTGATGTACTCAATTAATAACATCATAATAAAGACAAAACTGGTAATCAATAACGCATGTTTAATAACACCAACGACAAACATAACCCACACCTAAATTAATTTTAATTGTTGTAAAAAGTTAATAACTCGCGTGGTACACTTCGACAAAAATCAACAAAACTTAATTAAGTTTTGTAATTATCGTCTTCTCTCTTTTCTATTTATTAACTAATTTAGTGATAAAATTTATAATTATTCTGCACATCCAAAATATATCGCCGTCTTTAAAAAACTGTACAAATTTTTAATCTGCCCAATGTCCTGTTGATTTTTTATTTATAAATGCAGTTTCTCGTGTTTCTTAAGCTTTATTTATAGTAAATATTTTGCAATACTGACTTTCATCAAAATAAACGATAAAGATTGTTTATATACCGTTTGTTGCAACTCCGATTTTCATATTTTTATTCCTTTTAAACTTCTTTTTAAATTTAGATGTCTCTTTTCAAAATAGGATTAAAATCTTAAACCAACTTGTAGAAAAATCCTCTTTCCTGCAATACACTTTTGATCTTTCCTTTTTCTTCAAGAACATCCAGATATTTGTTGATTTCATTTATGTGCAAATTGAGTATTTCTGATAAGTCTTCCAGAGTGCATGGTCTTCGAGCAATTGTTCCTAAAATTGCAAATTCAATATCATTCCGATAAACAGCAATCTTTTTTCGACTATGCGTTTTAGCAATAATTTCTGCATTAGGAATTTGCCAGAATTTGAGAATCTGCTTAAGTTCTGCTGGCGTAGCTGCTCTAATATTAGGAATGGTTCCCGGACGATCCAAAGTGTTTAACTGAACTCGATCAGGCTTCACTTTTAAGATAGTTTGTTTTAAAGCGTTTAGGTCATCTTTGTTGTCGTTAAATCCAGGTATAATAAAAACTTCCAGATAAATAACTCCTCTGTACATAGCACGAAATTGAACTTGTCCTTCAATTATAGTATCGAGATTTAAAGAAGGATGCGGACGATTAATCTTTTTAAAAGTTTTTAATCTTGCTGCATCAAGGGAAGGAATGATCAAATCAGCGTTTAAGATTTGTTGACGCACTTGTTCATCAAAAAGCAATGTTCCATTTGTTAGTACTGCAGTTCTAAAGGAACCTTTCTGTTTTTTTAAAAAGTTTAGGATTTCTCCGATCCCAACATGAAGTGTGGGTTCACCTGATCCTGAAAAAGTAATAAATTCTGGATGTTGATTGTGAGATAAATAATGTTTCAATTCATCAACTATTTTCTGGGTTGGTACCCATTCCTTCCGCATAGTTGTTAGATTTGTTGTTCGACCGCATTCACAATAAACGCAGTTCAACGAACAGGTTTTGTAAGGAACAAGATCAATCCCCAGAGAAATTCCTAAACGCCTTGAAGGTACCGGTCCAAACAAATGATTGTACATATTGTTTAAATTATCTAAAATTGATTAAAATTTTCAGATCATATTGAATATTGACAGAGATAATTTCAACAACTAATGTAGTCAAATTATTTTGTTTCTATATACACTCATTAACTAAAAACTCTTCCACAATTTTTTAATGTTCTTAGATATTTACATCGAAGCAATTATGATATTAATTGCAAATGCTGAATCTTGTTTTTAAACTTTATATCCTTCCTTTTCTGATATCTTGATCTTCAATTTAAATAGACCTGTTTTAAACAATAAAACCTAAGTAACCCAGAAAACTAGTGAGTTAAGAGTAAAGGTTTTAAAAATGTCTAGTAAAATTGGCCAAACACTTAAAAATTAGCAAATGAACAATAGAAATTATTATTTTTTACTTTATCAATAATATTATTTTTCTCCTGCTCTTATTCTCGAATCATTAACTTACTGCATTTCAAACATTTAACTACTGTACATTGTGATTATGTGCCTGCTTTATGGACAACTTTTATTCCACACTAAGCGCAAATACAATTCCCTCCTAGCCCCAATCCACTACAATTTTTACCAAAACCACAACTTAGGCCTATGCCTGGTCCCTGTCCACTTCCTTTATCTCCACCCCATTTCTTCTCTAAATTTTAAATTTACTGAGTAAACAAACGGACAGGTTGTCCATAGTTTTATGGACAGCCTGCACTTTTGCATGATAATAGTTTAATCACTCTCATCTGAATTGGATTTATTTTTCTCGCTCAAGCCGTCAATTCGATTGAGCAATCCCTCAATAGCCGATTTCAGATTATTAAGCTCTTCTCTCATTGAAGCAAGTTCCGCATTGTTGATTTCACCAGTCGATGGACTTGTCTCGGAACCAGGGAACTGTGATTGTGGCCAGTTCCAGCGCCAACCGTAACCACGTCCAAAACCACGGCCCATCGATATACCCTTTTTGTAACCAGGACTATTATAACCTGCGCAATAGCCCAGTCTACGTCCTGTTCTTGGTCCACGACCTAAGGGACCTGTACGATCTCCCCATGGCATAACTTTGCCTCCTTTTTTAGTTAAACCAATTACAAATTGTTTTTTTAACTCTCATAATTTTGCTTTCTACTTTTTAAAATCCACACCCTTACTTTTTTTAAACCTCATAACCTTTTTAAACTTCTAATACGCCTCTTTTAAAAATAATACTAACTAATATTAACTTCAGTTAATAAAACTTCCAATCTTATATTTTTAAAACAGGGTTAGCTTTTATTCTAATACTTATTGTAACCAAATCATCCACACATGCATTAATAAAAATTCGAACAGTACTCATTCTTCTTCCATTTGCAACTTCCGCATTTGCTGTGTTATCAATAAATTATTTTTCTTAGCATTCGTATTTATCATATAAAATTCTCGTTTTCGTCTAAAATGTAAATTTACCTTTTTGTACCAACACCTCCCTGTACAATGATTATTTTTTCTCGTTACCACACCTTAGTAACAATCTCTCATCCACCAATAATGAACATATGTTCATTTTGTTTAACACAATTTAATGAACATAAGTTCAAACTACAAAAAAAATTTTACTTAAATAATATTTAAAATATCAGCTATATAACCTTATAAAATTACTATTTAAACTGGTAAAGCGATTGAACAACATCTAAAGATGAAAGAAGAAGCTTCTTTTACATTGTTCTTTTAAAATGGAGTGAATACAAGATAATTTTTTACGGATGCTCATTTCTATGAAGAACGGAGAATAAATTATTTCAAAATTTATCCTCGGGAAACTTTAGATCAGCTTACATTTTACTCTGACACCAA
>CAYLYM010000165.1:0-5907 GCA_964387645.1 uncultured Calditrichaceae bacterium
TTATTTTTCCCTTATTTTTCAACACTTCTAAAACTTTAATTCAAATTTTTTGGGGATATCCAAAATATTTGTCTGGAGGCTGAATTTTCCTTCCTCGACAAGTTTAAGAATTCCCAGGGCTACAAAACTTTTTGAGATAAATCCCACACGAAAAATAATATGTTTATCAACTGGTTTTTTCAATTCAATATCCGCATAGCCCAAGCCGCCAACATTGAGTATGGAATCTTTTGTAACGATTGCGATGCCGGAGCCGGGAATATTGTATTTTTCCATTAAGCTATCAAGATTTGATTCCAATTGATCTCTGTTCTGGAGAATATACCAGGTGATTTCCGGTGCGGTAACTTTTTGAGAATAACAGGGGACAATAAACTGGAAGAAAATTATAAAAATCGACAATATGAATGTACTTATTTGGGGAAAAATTGATTGAGTCATGTGCTTACAAACTTCTTGAAAATTATATTAAAAAAATAATTATCAAGGGAAAATAATTTTTTGTAGATGTTTAGAATATAACGCTAAAGCTCTCCTAACTGCCGTTTGATTTAGTTATGGCTCCTAATTCATGAACCTTTCCGATTCTGCCAGAAGCCTTTAACTCCAAAGAATGAGGCGATTCAAATAGAGCTGTTTGTTAAACTATTTATTTGTCCAAAACTGGAAAATTCACAATCATGGTCTATAACATCAATATTTACAACAAAACTTGTACTAAATGAAAATTAGTGGGGATAGCATTGATCAAAAATAAAACCGCATCCAAATTTCTACTTTCCTTTCAATTTGTTTACAGCCATATTCCGTATCATCGCCACCAAAAAATAAAAAGGGCCATATTATGGCCTCGAAATTTGTGAAGGGCTTATAACTCAGTTGAGGAGAAACAAGAAAACTATTATCCGCTAAATTATAAATAGTAAATATGGAAATTGAAGTATAAAGCAAGGAAAAAAATTCGGGTTGGATGACCTTCACATAGAGATAATCCTGCATCAATGTCTTTGAGCGAAAGATAGTGGACATGTTCTGTTTTGCAGCATCGATCATTTCAAAATTATTGCTTTCCAGGCTGGTTTGCAAATAACTTAGGTAAGATTTGAATTCATTTTTTGATAAACCGCTGTTGTTGTGGTAATACTCAGCAATGAGCGTTGTATTGAATCGATTAAGGTATCGCAGACCCAATAAGTATGAACCGCCATCCATTTTCTGTTTGAAAACAGATCTATTTATAACAGCACATTTCACCTCATCCCGCGCATAGCTAAATTCAGCGTGAATTTCCAGGTTTTCTCGTAAATTGGTCGAAAAGTCCAGACCGAACCGCTGTGGTTCATCTTTCTTAATGAAAGTCATTAAATCGATGTCGATGTTTTTCAAAAGAAAATAGAGTTTGAGCGCAGCACCGATTTTTTCCGCAGATGCAAACTTTTCATTGATCTCAGCTTCAGGCGGCAACAGAATCGCTCCCACAGAAAAATTCTGCAATAAATTGGACGGGAAACTCCTGTTATAGCTAAAGTAAACTGATATTTTACCCGCTAAAGCCAGATCAGGATTTTCAGGATCTTTTTCTGCATTAACATAGCCAACGGGATTAAAGGCATATCCTTTGCCCCAGTTAAAACGCCTTTTGCCAATGCTCATACTCCAACGCGGCGAAAGATTCAGGCTGCCATACAATTCGAAAAAGGACGGAGCAAGAGCTTTTTCTTTTGCGTACTGGTAAAAGGTCTTCATAAAAAAGCCAATCTGCTTATGCCGATAGAGTCCATTCAGGTAAAAATCAAGTCTGTATTGGGAAAGATATTCGTCTTTTTTTGAAATATCATAAAACTGTAAACCAAAAAATGGCGATGATTTTCGGATTTGTAACAAACCCCATTTTGCATCGAGGTTGCCGTTAAATTCTATTTTGGTTTCCTCTTCTTCGGGAATATCGAAATTATATTCCTGCCCAAACAAACTGGAAGAGACGAAAACAAAAAGAGCAATCAAGTAAATGTTTGATAAAAATTTCATCTCAATTCACCAAGCCTTGGTAAATAATCAAGTGTAAAAATTTCATCCGGGAATTTTCTTAGCTTCATTCCGGAATAAATCATCACTGAACGATAGCCTTTATACAACGGACTGCTCGTTTCAATTACCGCAGGTCGTTTGATACCATCGCCAAAATCTTTTATATTTTTAAATTCCAGTGTTTTTATTAACGTTCCAGAAGCGGCATAACATTCTACCTTTTTGACCACTGTATTTTTTTTATTGACCCACATTTTCAAATTGTCGTAGGCGACGGTCTGCGTTTTTGCCTTGAGATTTAAAATATATTCAGATGAGTTTTGCTCCAATATTGTAGCGTCATATTCAGCTGAATAGTCAAGCCGCATAATATCTGCATTGTTGAAAACGCCGCCAACAACCGATTGCATACTGGTTATGCGAATCGGTTTGCCTACATTGGGAATATAGAGCCACATGTTATCTCCAAGGCGCAAAGTTGCCCGACCTTTCTCACTGGCTGGCGAGATATATAACATAGCGACTTTATCTTTGCCTTTTTTAACCGTGTAAAAAATAAATTCCTTTTTGCTGCCGTCAGGCTCCTCGTTTATAAGTTTACGGTAGGATTCAAAAGAAACGGGCATGAGATTTTCATCCACCTTTTTGAGAATCTTATAACCCTTGTCCGATTCTATGGCGCTTTGCTGCGCCAACATTATCGATGAAATGAAAAAGAAGACAAATAAATAAGGAAACTTATTTTTGTTCATTTTTTGCTCCGTTTGTCTTTTACAAATGTCTCCACTATGTTTTTTGCAACACCAACAGATTCGAAATATTCTATTTTATTGGCTCTTAATTGAGTTTTCATTTTATCGCCAAACCTGCCTGCAATTATTGTTTTTACGGACTCTTTTTTGAGAAGAGCCACAACCACTGAACTGGTACCACCTCTACGATACCGGGCGAGATTTTTGATAGCTTTCACAAAATTACCTTTCTCGTTAAATAGAAGAAAGTACGGCGCCCTTGCTGCTACCTTGCTTATTTCAGAATCTACACTATCGCCAACTGCTGCTATCGCTATTTTATTTGCTGACTTTAAACTATCTGCATCAGAATTGTCTGTAATAGACAGACCGCATTGGACTTGAAAAAAGAAGGTACTTAAAAATAATACCAGGCTAAAAACTTTTAAATTTTTCATTTTTTTCTCCTTATACATGTCTTAACGCATCAACTGGCTGCATTTTCGATGCCTTCAGCGCAGGCTGAAGGCTGGAGAAAACAGCGATAATTATCACAATCAAAGAAACTGAAATCAACTCTGATGGAGCAATTGAAGTCTCCAACAGAATATCCTTCATTCTGCCAAAAGAAAAATGGATTTTTAAAATATTGATCACAAATAATGCCAGCACACCAATAATATTGCCAATAATGGTACTGATTATTCCCAGCGAAAATCCTTCTGCCATGAATAACAACAATACCTTCGACGGCAACGTACCTATTGCCGAAATGGTGCCAATTTCACTTACACGTTCATATACCGACATCATCATGACGTTCAAAATACTGATGAGCACAATGGCAATGAGTACAATTTTAACGGTAATGATCAACAAATCAACAATGGTGGCAATGGTTGCAAATGGAGAAAGGTCAGCCCAGGTATGCAGTTCAAAAACGGGATTATTCTGCCTGTTTTTAATTTGAGACAATTCACCAGCCAGTAACTCATTCACTTCATCCAGTTGGTTTGGGTTTTTGAGACGAATAGCCACTTCATTGATTTCATTGCCATAAATGCGTAGCAGTGTTTTGGCATCGTCAATATGAATGAAGCCATCCCTACCCGATGGGCCCAGCAAACCTTCTATGACATTAGAAACTGTCATACTCAAGCCGTTAACGGAGCCATCTTTATTATTGGCAACCAGAACGACTTCATCTCCTGCTTTTAGTTTTAATCCCTTGGCTAAATTTTCAGGGATGATTATTTTCCCTCGCTCTACAAATTTGGTCGGATCTGCAACACCTCCAATGATCCTTTCCGTCAATCGTGGGCAGGTTGCATTTTCCATTTGTGGCTGAACCGCAGTCAAGCGAATATTGGTGGTTTCTATAAAATTACTGAGCATGGCGCCTAATTTTATCCGATAAGAATGTGCCTCGATTTTATCTTTATGCTTTTCAAAAATTTTACCGAGCTGCATGATGCCTTTTTCATCAATGTTTAGATGCAGGGGCAGATTGTCGATTGAACTGACATATCCTCTTTTATGAATTTGCAGATGCCCCAACATTGAGTCGGTGATGGAGCCGATCATCATGCTTTTAAATGAAACAGAAACTCCCGAAAAAATAATAACCAGAACAACACCAAAGACTATAAGCAATGAGGTCATCAGGGTGCGTCTCTTATAGCGAAATAAATTACGAAAAGCTATCTTAAAAATATTTTTCATTATATTATAATCTCCTATTTAAATATTTTGCATTATTTTTGCCGTGATTCTATGCAGCAACAACTTCCTTGTCCACAATTTTTCCGTCCTCAAGCGTATAAATAATTTCTGCCTCTTTAACAATTTTGGGATCGTGAGTTGAAAAGATAAACGTTGTCTTGAAATCCCGCTGCATTTGCCGCATTAGCTCAATAATTTTAAAAGCGGAAACATGGTCCAGGTTGGCAGTAGGCTCGTCTGCCAGGACTAATTTGGGATCTGTAACCAAAGCCCGCGCAACAGCGACACGTTGTTTTTGCCCACCTGAAAGTTGCGAAGGATATTTATCTTTTTGGTCTACAATACCAACCGCTTCTAGATAATGCATAATTCTATCTTTGCGTTGAACAGCCGGAATATTTTGCACCATAATCAGTGGATATTCCACGTTTTCATAAACAGTCAATACGGGCAGCAAATTGAAATTTTGAAATATAAATCCGATATGCTGACCTCGAAATCGCGCTGCTTCTTTATTTGAAAAAGTATTTACCAGGGTGCCGTTCACAAAAATTTCTCCCGAAGAAGGCTTGTCCAGGCAGCCAATCAGATTAAGCAATGTTGTTTTACCGCTCCCTGAGGGACCAATAAAGGACACAAATGACTGTTTCTCAATTTCCAATTCAATATCTTTTAACGCTTGAACAGAAACTTCTCCCATTTGATAGTTTTTTGAAACATGTCTTAATCGAGCTAAAAACATATAATTTTTCTCCTAAGGTTAAAAAAGTATTTTTAAACTATAACTCCTTTTATGAATCTTTAGATAGGGCTGTTATTATTTGTAAAGACTAACGTCCCGATTCAGCGACGTGGTTCATGGTGTTCGTAGGACAATGGAACTAAGCCGCCGCGGTAGTGGTTGGATTCAGTAATTTGTTCTACGTCCAATTTTCAGTCTACAATTATTGCAAATCCTCTAATGCTTATATATTGGTTCATTAGGCTCTGATACTTAACGGTATAGCTATATGTAAATGCAGGTTTTCCGAACACTTCATTTCCAAACCTGCAAAGAACTATTTGTTTATTCATATCTTCTTTTTTTTACGCTCATTGTCGAAGATGAAATGGCTGTGGCGCAACGAAGAACTGCGGTCGAAATACTTTCTGAATCCCACATTATATTTAGCCTTTGTCAGACACTGGATTTTATTTTAAGTTTTTTATGTCAATAGTTTAATTCCTGTCCTGGTTCTATTTGTAAAAACAATTCAAATAATACTATTTTCACTCGTTGTGCTAAAAAAAAGAGATTAGCATTATATTTCCTTAAATTGAGATTTATAAAATTAACAAAAACAAGAATAATGCCATGCACAATCTCCGTATTAAGTTCGACAAAATTTCTGCCATTGTCAAACATTCTTTAAAGAATTTCATTGAC
>CAYLYM010000166.1:0-5835 GCA_964387645.1 uncultured Calditrichaceae bacterium
GTTGTTAACATAATATCCACATACATACTCTTCAAGTAGAATAAATAAATACTTTTCTACAGATTTTACTGATAATTATCCCGGATTTTGCAGTTGATCGCAAAATATGGGTTTAATTAAACATACAATTTTGTTAACAATTCTTGGAATCATTAAATCGGAACAAATTATTCACAGTTGCATCATTATAAATTATTGGTAATATTATCTATTATTTTTTTGGTGTAAAATTAACCCCGGGAGAACAAATAATATCTTTGTAAAACGATTTGGGAAATCGTTCTACAATAGTGAGATTAAAAATTTTCTAAACAATGAAAGTCACGGCTAAAGCCAATTCCAATATTGGATTAATCAAATACTGGGGAAAAAGAGAGAGCCTTTCCTGAACTTACCAGCAATAGGTTCCATTTCTATCACACTGGACCGATTACAGACGGTAACAAGCGTGGAATTCCGTCCGGATTTATCTTCAGACCAGCTCATTTTGAACGGTGAGATTGCTGCTCCGGAAAAAACTACCCGGGTAAGCCATTTTCTGTATCATATTCGGCAAAAGGCGGGAATTTCTGAAAGGGCAGAAATCGTCAGTGAAAACAATTTTTCAACTGGTGTTGGTTTAGCCTCTTCTGCTTCGGCTTTTGCCAGTTTAGCGCAGGCCGGGAGCCGGGCAGCCGGGTTAAACCTTTCCGCTACCCAATTATCAGAACTGGCTCGACTGGGATCGGGATCTGCCGCACGCTCCATTTTTGGCGGATTTGTGGAGATGAATTGGGGTGAGAAACCTGATGGTTTCGACTCCATAGCCGTACAGCTGGCTGACGAACATTTCTGGGATTTGAGGCTGTTTATCGCTGTAATCTCCGAAGAGGAGAAAAAAACCGGGTCGACCGAAGAAATGACGTTGACAGCACAAACCTCTCCATTTTACCACACCTGAATAGAACGCCAGCCCGAAGACCTGACCGAAATGCGCCTGGCCATCATCAACCGCAATTTCGAGAAGCTGGGTGAATTGGCGGAATACAATTGTTTGAAAATGCATGCCACTATGCTAAGTAGTCGACCGGGATTGATCTACTGGAATAGCACCACAGTGACGGTCATGCATGCTATTCGCCAACTCAGACAAAAGGGCACTGCGGTTTACTTTACCATTGATGCAGGACCACAGGTAAAGGCTATTTGTCAACCGGAAGACGTAAGTATAGTGCAGGAAACATTAGAGCAAATTGATGTGGGGATGCAGGTTATAGAGACTGGATTGGGTTCTGGTGTCGAACTTATAGAGGTGAAGAAATGGCCATCTTTAGCAGCGCGCCTGGAAAACTCATTTTGTTAGGAGAATATGCGGTACTGGAAGAAGCACCGGCTCTGGTGGCTGCCGTGGATCGCCAGGCGCGTGTAACCCTGGTACCCTCAGATGATGATTTTTTCTGGTTTTCCTCATCCACACTCAATATCAAAAACATCCCTTTCAGCATCGACCCAGAGGGTAAAGTTAAATTGCACCATCCGATTCCAGATGCCACCCGGAAAAAGCTCATCTTCTTTATAGCGGCAATTGAATACATCAATCAGAGAACCAATCAATCGTTAAGCCAAACACCTTTTAAAGTAATAACAGATACAGATGAATTTTACCTGAGAAAAGATTCAGCAAAATTAGGCCTGGGATCAAGTGCCGCGCATACAGTAGCGTTAACCGCTGCTTTATTTAGCATAGAAAAAGGATTCGATCTATCCAGTGACTTTTATACGCTCTTTAAGTCAGCCATGGATATTCACCATCTGGCTCAGGGTAAATCCGGTAGCGGGGTCGATATCGCCGCAGCGTTTACGGGGGTTGTTTACAATACTGGATGCCACAGTTTGCAGAAAATCACGAAAACCACATCCATCCCTGTCCTATTTATTCTGAGCTTCACATTAGTCCAGTCTGGACCGGTAAGTCCACTTCAACCATGCTTCTGGTTAAAAAAGTACAGGAATACTAATCAGCTGACCCTGCTGGATTTCAACTGCTCATGAGCCAATTAAAAAAAATCAGCGAGAAAAGATGCCTGGCATATCAGCAAAGAAATTTATCTAATTTTCTGGAATTGTGTCTTCAATATCATTTTATTTTAGATGAATTGGGAAAAAAGAGAAAAGCTGATATTATATCAGAGGAGCACCAGGATCTATTCAATTTGGCCCGACGCTGTGGTGCCGTTTACAAGCCCTCCGGGGCAGGCGGTGGCGATCTGGGCATTATTATGATCGATTCCAGCGAAGTCGCCGAAAAAGTGTTCATGGAGATTTTGCATTCTTCCTTTCAAAATGTTAACTTACAATTTATCTGGAAAGGGGTTTCGGTTCAAACGACATAGCGAGGTAAAGCATTGAAAAAATCAAGAATTCCCGGATTTTATAAATACTCTATTCCCGAGAGACTAAGAATATTATTTGAGAATAATTTTTTAAATGAAGAGGATTATTTTGATCTGCTGAACAATAAAACTTTGCTAACGCCGGAGGCGGCAGACCTGATAATCGAGAATGTTATCGGGGTATTCGGACTGCCCATCGGTTTGGGTTTAAACCTTGTTGTAAATGAGAAAGAATATGTGGTCCCGATGGTGGTGGAAGAACCTTCTATTGTAGCGGCAGTGAGTTCGGCAGCCAAAACGGTCCGAGAGGCTGGCGGTTTTACTGCCGAAAGTACTGATCCGATTCTAATCGGGCAGATCCAGATTGTGGATGTAAGCAATCCATCCAAAGCCAAAACCATCATTTTACAGAACAAAGAAGAAATCATAAACTTAGCAAACAGTCTGCATCCCCGCATGCAGGCTCGCGGTGGTGGGGTACGGGACGTGGAGGTACGAATTCTTCCCAGAGCTTCGCGTGAAGGCGACATGGTCATCACCCATCTGCTGGTAGACACACGCGACGCCATGGGCGCCAACCTGGTAAACAGCATGTGCGAAGGAGTGGCATCACTATTAGAGAAGCTCACCGGCGGAAAGGTCTTTCTCCGCATCCTGTCCAATCTAACTGACCGTTCCATGGTCCGGGCTCAGTGTACCATCCCGGTGGAACAGTTGAACGGTAAAAATAACTCCGGTGAGGAAGTACGGGACGGCATCATTCTCGCCAATGAATTTGCCAGCATTGATCCTTACCGTGCTGCGACTCACAATAAAGGCATTATGAACGGCATTGATCCGGTGGCCATAGCCACAGGTAATGACTGGCGGGCCATTGAAGCAGCCGCCCACGCCTATGCTGCCCGCGGTGGATCCTACACCTCACTCACCTATTGGTACAAAAATGAGAAAGGAGACCTTGTTGGTATTATTGAGCTCCCGCTTAAAGTAGGCACTGTGGGTGGACCCTTACAGTCCAATCCGCTGGTAGCAGTAGTTCATCGGATAATGGGCATCCAGTCGGCTACCGAGCTGGCCCAGGTGATGGGCGCAGTAGGCCTGGCACAAAATTTTGCCGCCCTGCGTGCACTTGTGACCGAAGGTATTCAACGTGGTCACATGTCGCTACATGCTCGCAGCGTGACCATGGCTGCTGGGACAACGGCTGATATATTCGAAACCGTAGTGGAAAAACTGATCGATTCCGGAGAAATTAAAATCTGGAAAGCGAAAGAGATCATCAAAGAGTTACAGGCGCAACCCAAAGACAAAACGGATGAAGTATTCTCCGAAGATGATCCGGAAGTAGCTACAGCCTATGGCAAGGTAATTCTTTTGGGAGAACATGCGGTAGTGTACGGCACCCATGCCATTGCTGCCCCAATTCCACTGGCTGTCCAGGCCAAGGTTTACGATAGTCAGGATGGCGTCCACTTGCTCATTCCCCGCTGGGGAGTTGAGGAAAAATTAAAAAAAGGTGCTGAACATAAATATTCCATTTACAGGTCACTGGACTTAATTCTGGAGCGCCTGAACTTAACTGATCGGGACATGAAAATTGAAATTTTTCCCAATGTACCTCGGGCAGCCGGACTGGGAGGATCGGCGGTGCTGGCTGTCGCTATCATCAAAGCTCTGTCGAAACATTTCCGGTTGAATCTGACTAACGAGCAGATCTCCGAGTTAGCTTACGAATCTGAAATGATTGCTCACGGTACCGCTTCTGGGATTGATAACACCATGGCAACTTACGGCAAATTCATTCTCTTTAGACGCGATCATCCACCCTTCGTGCGGAAATTACGAGTGAAGGAACCCATTCCGATTGTCATTGGATTAAGCGGGGTCGAGAGTCTCACTGCAAAAATGGTAGAAAGGGTTCGGCAGGCGCGGGAGCAGAACAAGGTGCTTTATGACAACATTTTCAAGGAAATTGACAATCTGGTTTTACGGGCGGCAGAGGCTATTGAAAAAAATGATCTGGCGGCGCTGGGCGAATACATGAACGCAAACCAGGGATTACTGAATGCATTGCAGGTTTCCAGTCCGGAATTAGAGGAGATCATCGCCATTGCCCGGAAAAACGGGGCACTGGGGGCCAAACTTACCGGAGCCGGTGGTGGTGGGGCTATTATTGCTCTGTGCCCAGAAAACGCCGAACAGGTAGCCTTTGCTATCAAAAAAGCTGGATACCGCACCATAACCACCAAAATCTGTTGAAATGCTGGAGAAAAAGAAATGGAGAATCACCAAAAAAAACAAGTTTCTTTCGATAATGAACTTTTGATTTTGGTAAATCCGCAGGACGAAATTATCGGATATCTGGATAAAAAAGCCTGCCATCAGGGAGAAGGAAAGCTGCATCGTGCTTTTTCCATCTTTATCTTCAATAGCAAAGGTCAGGTTTTAGTGCAAAAACGCAGCGCCCAGAAGCCGTTGTGGCCACTCTTCTGGTCTAATAGCTGCTGTAGCCATCCCAGGAAAGGGGAAACCTATGAAGTAGCCACCCAGCGCCGGCTCAGAGAAGAATTGGGAGTTGAGACCGATTTGATTTTCCTATTCAAATTTCAATACCAGGCCAAATTCAACGAAAAGGGATCAGAAAACGAGCTGTGTTCAGTTTATATAGGCAAATCGGATGATCCGATTCAGGTCAATGAGAATGAAATCGCTGAATGGAAATACATGGATATATCGGAATTAGAGGCTGAATTGCAAACCCATCCCGAGAGATTCACTCCCTGGTTCAAGATGGAATGGCAACAAATGAAGAAGGCATACCAGGAAGAGATAAATAAGTTTCTAAACAAATAAATCAGGAGTTCAGTTCAAAAAAGTATTGAGAAATCAACATCTTATTACCCTGAATTCATTTTTACTTTTTTTTATAAAATTTAAACTTCTTACACAATAAATTTTTAAATTTTATTAAAACTGTAGTAAAAGTTTTTGGTGCTGGCAATGTTTATAGCGTGTTCGTTATGAGACTTGAATCACGAAATAGTTTCCTCGAAGGTATTAAAGTACTTTACAGTGAAGGTGCGAATGTAGTACCATTTGTATGGTCGCCCAATCCAGGTTCCTGTCTTGAAGGCCATAGGGCACCATCACCGATTGGTTTACTGATGTAATACAAGAAGCTGCTGATATTCCATTCGAGAGCGTTGTGCCTTCGGGAACGGAAAATCACTGCCACTGTTGTGATGGAAACAACTTACTACATGATGCATTAAGAGAAAAAGGAATTGTGTAAGATATTATCACATACCATATAATTTAAGTTTATGTTCAAACTACAGTACATTAAATTTTCTTTTAAAATAGCTAGAAATAGAAAGAAATGAAAGGTAAACACATAGATAAGCGAACAAAAATCGGTTATCTGAAATCAATTTTGGTTCTTCACAGAAAGGTATAGCTGATT
>CAYLYM010000167.1:0-5774 GCA_964387645.1 uncultured Calditrichaceae bacterium
TTCCATATCTCCAGTAGACGAATTTTCCGAATTTCTGAAGCATTTTATTTACAATTATATTGATCAGATTAAGGAAAATCCGCAGGTTGTGCGTTTTATTTTCTGGGAGATTGGACGAGGCGGAAAATTGGTACGCTCAGTTCTGCGGGAAATTTTATCGAACCAACATACTCGCATTCCACATCTCATCTCCGATAAGATAAACAAAGCTATAGCTGAGAAAAAGATAAGACCTGTGGATCCACAACACCTGTTATTCAGCCTTATCGGCATGAGTATTTTTGTTTTTATTGCAAAACCAGTGATCGAAACCCTGTTTGAAGACATTGATGTGAATAGTTCCTCATTTATTGAAAAACGCAAATCGGAAATTTTTAACCTGGTATGGTTTGGTTTGAAAATTTGAATGATTTTTTTTGAAATAAAAATGAAATCAAATCATTGAGTGAACCTATGAAACGGATTCCATTGCACATCATAGTAATTATGTTTTTTATAATGGGCGTTCATTTGAATGCGCAAGAAGATAGTGCGATTTCTTTAAAGGAAGCTATCCGAATTTGTCAGGAGAATAATTTAACGCTTTTCCAGCAAAAATTACGCGTTGAGGAAGCAAAGTTAAATTGGTCAGTGCAGAAAACAGGTTACTTTCCCAGAGTATTTTTAAATGGTGGATTCAATTATGTATCAGAAATCGCCAAAATTGAATTACCTTTCGCAGTACCCAGTGCATCTGTAAATGAAATCGAAGCCGGGGTGAAGGAACAATACGATCTTTATGCTACTGTAAGACAACCACTTTTCACGGGACTGCGTACCAAAAATCAGGTGAAATCTGCACTGGAAAAAATTAAAGGGACAAAACTTCAAAAAGATGCCATTCGGAATTCCATCTTACTTCAATTACATCAAATATATTTTACAGGACAACTTCAGTTGCTTCAGAAAAAGGTGCTTGAATCGAGCCTGAAAAGAGTCCAGGAACATCTACAGGCTGCAAAAAATTTATATGCTGCTGGACAGGTTACAAGATTAGATACAATGAAAATTTCTACACAAGTTACTGATGTCAAAACGAGTTTAGCCAAACTTCAACATCAACATCAAATTCTTTTAAGCCAATTAGCCCGGATATTAAATTTACCAGAGATTAGTAGCATCGTTCCTTTAAAAGTGGCGGAAATATCGTTCACGTTGAAGCCAAAAGAATCTTATCTCGAACTGGCTTTTCGTAATCGCCCGGAAATTACTCAGTTTAAACATCAGATCGCTGCTTTACGATATCAGAAAAATGTGGTTCGATCTGGTCTGTTTCCGCAGATTTATGCCCAGGCCAGCTACCATTATGCACGTCCCGGAGTGAACTTTTTTAAAGATAAATGGATGGCTTATTATACCTTTGGTTTAAGTCTTCAGTGGGAAATCTGGAATCAAAATCGTGTTCGAAAACAGGTGAAACAAATGGATCAACAAAAACAAATTGTTGAATTGGAAAAAAGGAAAACCTTTGAATCTATCCGTCATGAGGTACTTCAAGCATATGAGAAGTTACTATCAGCCCGGGAACAAATTGAATTGTCTAAAAAATTATTCGAACAAGAAAAAGAACGCTATTATTTCGTTCGTCAGAGATATGAGCAGGGATTGGCGAGCGCGGTAGATTTAACAGATGCTGAATCTGGGTTAACCGTAGCCGATTTAAAACTTCAACAGAGCTACATTGAATGGCTAATAGACAAAGCACAAATGGATTATGCCACAGGTATTATTGGTAAAGCAGATTAAGAAGAGATCATCAAGAAAATTTTTTAATTGAATATGGTCCGGAGGAAACAATGAAAAAATTCATATTGAAGATATTCATTTTAGTATTTTTTGTCCTAATGTCATGCTCTCGAGATGGACAGAAAAAAATTTTTACTGGAATTGTGGAGGGGACAACTATCCAGTTACCTGCATTAACCGGGGGTAAAATTAATGAACTGCTGGTTAACGAGGGTGATCAGGTTCAAAAGGGTCAAATTATTGCTCAGGTTGACACCCTGGAACTACATTTCCAGAAAAAACAGTTAGAAGGAGCTCTCGAAGAATTAAAAGCTCAGGAAAAATTGGCAACTACTGATCTGTCCCGGATCAAAAAAGATTTAGAATATATCCAAAAAAAATACAACAGGTTTTTTCAATTATTAAAATCAGAAACTATTGATCAACAGACCATTGATGATCTGTCTAACAGGGTTCAATCTGCAGAATCGGCTTATCAAGCTGCCCGACAGAAGTTTCAGACGATTGCTGCAAAGAAAAAACAACTCCAGGCACAATTAGGACTTATATTAAAAAAGATTGCCGATGCCAGAATTGTAGCCCCGCAGGATGGATTTATTACCAATATATATTATGAAGAAGAAGAGGCGGTACCACCGTTGAATCCGCTTGTGGAAATTATTAATTTAGATGAAGTCTGGGTTAAAATTTACGTGTCCGAAACCATGTTGCCCGAAATCAAAGTTGGGCAGAAAGTAGTGGTGCGTCCCGATGGGAGCAGCAAGAAATTAGAAGGAAAAATCAGTTGGATCAGCCCTAAAGCAGAATTTACGCCTAAGACAATTCTAACCCCGGAAACGCGAACTTCTCTGGTTTATGCCGTGAAAATTCTCATTCCCAACCAGGATAAAATTTTAAAGCAAGGAATGCCTGTGGAAATTCATCTATAAATTTTTAAAAGAAATAATATTTCTGAAAGAAGGGCTTAAGACAGAAAATGAATGACCTTGCCATTGAAATAAATCATCTTATGAAAAAATTCAGAGATGTTAAAGCGATTCGTGATGTTAGTTTATCAGTGCGGCGCGGAGAGTTGTTTGGATTAATTGGACCAGACGGCGCCGGTAAAACCACGCTAATGAGAATTGTCTGTACTCTGCTTCAACCGGATAATGGGAATGTTTTTGTTTTGGGAAAAGATGTCCGAAAGGAAATTTTAGCAATTCGCAAAATCATCGGATATATGCCCCAACGATTTTCCCTGTATCAAGATCTCACGGTTGAACAAAATTTACGTTTTTTTGCAGACGTTTTCCAGGTGAGAGAAGAAGAGCGTGCCAGTCGGGTAGAACAACTTTATCGTTTTTCCCGGCTAGGCTCTTTTAAAAATCGGCAGGCTGGAAATCTATCGGGCGGTATGAAACAAAAATTAGCGCTCTCCTGTGCTTTAATCCATACGCCAGATATCTTGGTATTGGATGAACCAACTTATGGTGTTGACCCGGTGTCCAGAGAAGAATTCTGGGAAATTCTGTCGAAGATTCGAGAGGATGGCGCAACGATTTTGGTTTCTACCGCTTATATGGAAGAAGCCGATTTATGCGACCGGGTTGCCCTGATGCACGAAGGTCGAATTCTGAAAAGTGGCACTCCACAGGAAATTAAAAATGGTTATCCTTATCCTTTATTTAAAGTGATAGGCAATTCATTACCCGAGCTCAATAATTTCTTTAAACAAAATTCTCTGGTTCACAGTACCCAGATGTTTGGCGATGCACTGCATGTGGCTTTTGTTAAAGAGCCAGAAAAACAAGATTGGGAAACATGGGTAATGCAATCGCAAAGTAATCTTCAGTTTTGGCAAAGGATTAATCCCAGCATGGAAGATGTTTTTATGGAAAGTATCGGAGAAAAGCGTGCATGAGGCCTGAAGTTGCTGTTTATACAGAAAAACTTACTCGCAGATTCGGTAAATTTGTGGCGGTTGATCAGGTTACATTAGAAGTGAAAAAGGGGGAAATTTTTGCTTTTTTGGGACCGAATGGTGCCGGGAAAACAACCTTAATGCGGATGTTGTGTGGCCTGTTGAAACCCACTACCGGGAAGGCTATGGTCGGCGGTTTTGATATTTACACTCAAACTGAATCTATTAAGCAAAGTATCGGTTACATGAGCCAAAAATTTTCTCTTTATGAAGATTTGACAATTGAAGAAAATATTGAGTTTTATGGCGGCATTTACGGTTTAAGTCGCGAAAGTATTCGGCGAAAAAGAGAAGAAATTTTCAAAAATTTAAAATTAGCATCCTTTTCTGGTATGATGACTCGGGATTTGCCATTAGGGTTTAAACAACGATTGGCCTTGGGCTGTGCAATGTTGCATAAACCGACAATCCTTTTTCTGGATGAACCGACATCGGGAGTAGACCCAAAGGCTCGTCGGACCTTCTGGGAAATCATTCATGAAACCACTAAGAATGGGACAACGGTTTTGGTGACAACACACTATATGGAAGAGGCAGAGTATTGTAATCGTGTCTGCATCATGAATAATGGTCAGGTAGTGGCATTGGATTCTCCTAGCAAATTGAGAGAATATCACCATCAACCTTCAATTCAAAAAGTTTTTGTGAATTTGATTAAGCAGGAAAACCGGTCAGAGAATTCATATTGAGTATTGAGTGCATAGACAAACTTATTAATTAATATAGAAAATTATGGTATTTCTCTTTTAGTGTGTTCAGAAAAAATGTGTCAGGAAATGTTTAAATTCGTTTTAACAAATGTGTTAAACAAGAGTTAGAGGTCTCAATTGAGAATTAAGAAAGGGTTGAAGCTGCGAAGCCGAGTTGTATCGATTGCCTGGAAGGAATTCTTTCATATTATTCACGATCCACGTACTTTGGCGATCATTTTTTTGATGCCAGTTATCCAGTTGGTCATGTTTGGTTATGCACTGAATCTGGAAATTCAGAATGTCGAAATTGCTATTGCAGATTATTCTCATTCAACTCAATCCAGGGCACTTATTGAACGTTTTAAAGGGAGTAAATTTTTTAAACCATTTTATTTTGAGGGAAACCTTTCACAGGTGGATGAATTATTTAAATCCCGAAAAGCTCGGGCCGTCATGATTATTCCGCAAGATTTCGAAAAACAGCTACAAAAAAATGCGCATGTTCAAATACAGTTCTTGATAGACGCCTCGGATGCCAATGCCGCAACATATATTCGACAGTACTGCTACCGGGTTATTACGGATTTTAATGCTACTCAAAATAAAAATCTGCCGCTACCATTTGACATTCGCGATACGATTCTTTTTAATCCCGATATGAAAAGCACTTACTTTTTTGTTCCCGGATTAATGGCACTTCTTCTCGTTATGATTTCAGCCCTGCTGACCAGCATTACTATTACGCGAGAAAAGGAAACGGGTACACTGGAGCAAATCCTGGTTTCACCCATCCAGCCTTATGAAATTATTATTGGCAAAGTACTCCCTTATATTCTCCTGGCTTTTATAAGCGCTAGTTTGATATTGATTGTAGCTGTATTTCTTTTTCAGGTTCCTTTTAGAGGGAGTCTGCTATTGCTGGTGTTATTGACCACCCTTTATATCATTACCGGATTAAGTCTTGGTTTGATGATATCGACGATTTCTCAAACTCAACAAGTGGCCATGATGATTGCACTAACAGCAACCCTATTGCCCACACTTTTGCTTTCTGGATTTATTTTTCCCATCCCATCAATGCCGAAAATTTTACAATATATATCATATATAATACCGGCTAGTTTTTACCTCCTAATCGTTCGCGGGATTATTTTAAAAGCTAGTTCTTTTATGGATTTGCTGATCCCCACATCAATTTTAGTGATTATGTCCACGATATTGTTGAATGTTTCTGCCAGAAAATTCAGCATAACACTGGAGAAGTAAGATGCAGCGTATCCTCTATATGATCAGAAAAGAGTTCCGTCAGATATTTCGCGATCCTCCCATGGTAG
>CAYLYM010000168.1:0-5669 GCA_964387645.1 uncultured Calditrichaceae bacterium
GAAAATAAAATTTACCGTGGAGCTCTCTTTAAGCAACTCTCAAACGGCCTTTTAAAATAGCGATATCTTCAGATATTTTTTTGGGTTTTTCTGAATATCCAGGATCAATTTATTGGTATTCACTAACAGGCTATCCAGGTGCTGGTATAATCGTTCATCATACACCAACTTTCCCATTGTTCCCTTTTGGGATTTTATTCTATTGGTGATGTCTTCCAGATTTTTGATGGTGCAAGCCAGTTCTTCGGACGAACTGGCAAATGCCCGGCTGCTTTTATTGAGATTCGCCACAATAGAATCTACCGGCTGTTTATTATTTTGAGAAAATAACTTCAGGTTATGCGAAAATACCTGGATATTGCGGGCGCTTTGTTCCAGTGAATGACCGGATTGATTTATAACACTATCGAGATTTTGAGAGAGCTTTTGAACATGATACAATGTTTGCCGGATATTTTGTTTGGCAGTGTCATTTAATACTTCATTTAATTGTCGGACTATCTTTTTCAAATCAAGGATTATTGGCTGCGCATCGGCGGCAATTTCGGTAACATCTCCGATTGCTATACCAGGAATAATATCTCCTTCTTGGAGGATAATTGGAGAAATCCCGGGTTGGATGGCAACGTACTTTTCACCCATCACGCTTAATGTTTTAATAAATGCGCGAGAGTCTTTGGACAGTGTATACTTCTTATTTATCCAGAGTTGCATAAATACCTGATTATTATTCAACCATATTTCTTCTACTCTGCCCACCTGAACCCCTGCAATAGTAACCGGATCCCCTTTAAGAATCCCCGCGGCATCGTTCACCTGAACGTTTATTCTATAACCACTTTCATGCAAGCTTACATTTTTCAGCACAACCATCATAGCAATAAATAGGATAATTGCCAAGACAATTGTAATTCCCACTTTTACTTCATCTTTCATTATATACCTCTACTTTTCCATTAAAGTATAACCGATTAAAAATTTTTGAATTTCTTGATGGTTCATCTGGAGAATTTCTGATGGACTACCTGTCACATCAATTTTTCCCTCATGTAATAAGGCAATTCGATCGCCTACGGTGAAAGCGCTGTGCATGTCGTGAGTAACCACTATCGAGGTAACCTCCATTTCTTTTTTTAATTTCACAATGAGTTGATTAATATTTTCTGCTGTTTCCGGATCAAGTCCGGTTGTCGGTTCATCGAATAATATATAATGGGGAAAAGTAGCAATTGCCCGGGCAATTCCCACACGTTTTTTCATTCCTCCACTCAATTCTGCCGGATATTTATTTTCTGTTCCGTCTAAACCGACAAATGCCAGGCATTCTTGAATTCGTTTTATAATTTTTCTTTCGGGCCAATCGTAAAATTTACGAAGGGCCAGACCCACATTTTCTTCCACAGTCAAGGAATCGAACAGAGCAGCCGCCTGGAAGACAAAACCAAACTGACGTCTGATTTTTTGCAGTTGACGAAATCCCATTCCTACAATATTTTCATGATTTATCCAAATTTCTCCCTTATCTGTTTTGAGTAATCCTATGATAAGTTTTAACAAAACACTTTTGCCACTGCCACTCTTACCGATAATAACCAGCGATTCTCCATCGGCAACGGTCAGTTCCAATCCTCTTAATACATGATTGGAATGAAAAGATTTCCAAAGATTTTTTATTTCAATCACTTTACTTTAATATCCAACTTTTAGTAAGAATTGCGCCATCAGATAATCTAAAATTAAAATCATAATACAGGAAAGCACTACACTGCGGGTAGTTGCTTTTCCCACTCCTTCTGCACCGCCGGTGGTGAAAAATCCCACATAGGCGGCATTTGCTGAAATAAAAAAACCAAATACCGCCGATTTTATTAATCCATAGGTTAAATCCCAGGGAAGAAAAAAACGCCGAGCACCTTTTAGAAATTCAACAGTGGATAAATTTACTGTTATGATTGACATTATCCAACCACTAACGCTCCCTATCACATTGGCAAACATAGTCAGTACCGGAACCATAACTACGCCAGCAATGAGTGTTGGGACCACCAGATAGGCCACCGGATTAAAGCCCATCACTTCTAAAGCATCAATTTGTTCTGTTACCCGCATAGTGCCTAATTCGGCGGCGATAGAAGCTCCCACGCGACCTGCAAGAATTAAAGCCGTTAACACCGGTCCTAATTCCAATATAATCGATTCCACAACAATCGAACCTACCAGATAATAAGGTGCTTTGTCTTCGAGTGAATAAAGCACTTGAACAGCTTCTACCATACCCATAAAAGCGGCAGTTAGAAATACTATTGGAATGGAACGGATACCTATAAATTTCATCCGCTTAATTGTGGTTTCAAAATAGGTTGAAAAGTCTTTTAAGGATAAAATTGACCACCACAGTAGTCTGCCATATTTACCAACCTCTGCAAAAAAATTTTCTATATACGGTGGTAACGAAAAAATTTTAAATAATCTTATGTACATCTTTATGTTAACTTTTTTACCCTGTTTGCTTATAAACTTTTTTATTTAACATAAATTGTTTGAAAAGTTTATGATAATTGTTTATCATTTCTTCGTAAGAAAATTTTTTCTGAATAATCCGTTGAGCATTTTTCCCCATTTCTTGAGCTAATTGAGGCTTATCATAAATTTCCAAAATAGCATCTGCAAAATCTTCAGCAGAGGCATTCTCCGGTAACATGAATCCGTTTATTCCATCAGAAAGGATCTCTTTATTTCCACATACATCCCGGCTGATGATTGGTTTGCCAAAAAATCCAGCCTCAATAAACACGTTCGGTAAACCCTCTGCAGTGGAGGTGGACAAAAGGATATTGGAATCGAGCAAAATTTGTCCTATGTCATTGCGATGACCTAATATGAATATTCGTTCTTTAAATTTCGATGTAGCCCTTTTCTTTGAAAGAAGACGATAATAATCTTTATTCACTGATTTTCCGACTATTATCAGATAAGCATTGTGTATTTTATCAAACAAGTGATCTGCAATTTCGATTGATTCTATTTGATTTTTGGGAGGAGAAATCCGCCCAATCTGAGTAATAATAAAGGCATCTTTTGAAAGGTGCAGGTTATTTCTAAATATTCCAGGAGAAAAGGGCATTTTTAAAATGTGTGGTAAATTTATTCCATTATAAATTACCTGAATGCGTTGAGGAGAAATGTGGTAATTTTTTATCAGATCCTTTCTGGCTGCTTCAGAATTTGTTACTATTAAATCCAGGAATAGATTATAGTTAAATTTATAGCGTAATCGTCTGAACTTACTTTCTTTTTTATGTGGGTCCCACACAGAACGAAGCCGGGCAATATGCGAAATCTCATCATGTTTTCTTGCTAAAATTCCACCAATCCGGGCGCTTCTTTCATCTGTTGATAAGATTATTGATACCTTCTGTTCCTTATAAAAGTGTGATAAAAGTCCTATGGTTAAAGGGTCAAAGTCTGCGGTAAAAGGCAAAGGCAATACAAAGAAATTCAATTTAATAGCTTCTTTAATAAGATCGCTATTCATTCGTAGGCCAAGAAATACTTCCCAGCCCTTTTCTTTCAACCCCAGACCAAGTGCTATAATAAATTTTTCTGCCCCACCGATGTGGGGATAAGAGTTTAATATTAATATTTTCTGCTTATTTCTCATCACTATCACACCTTTTTAGAAGTCATAGGCAATCTTTATATAACCCTCGTCAAAATCTTTGACCCGACCGAAAATGTTGTCTCCTTTACCATGGATGATATAAGGCGCCCAGAGAAATTTTCAGAGCATCGATGGGATAGTAATCAATCTCAGGCCCTCCAGCGATTCCACAATTATTATTGATATCATCCCAGTCGGGAATCGCCAGCGCAATTCCCAGTGGTACAATTTTCAGAGCGCCTTTAATATATTTTTCCCCAAAACGCATCAGGAGTTAATCATTTACGTACTCGCACCCATGAATGAATCCATGCAAAAATTGGGCATTGATGACTAAATGTCGTCCGAAAACAAAAATACCTTGCAAATCCTCAGGATTTAAGTTATCAGTGAGATTCAGCTTGTCAGATGTTCCCCACATAATGGATTGTCGACCAATACGCAAATTAAGGTTAGAAATAAGAAAACCATACACGTCAATATATGCTTCCCGTAATTCCATGACCCAAGGCTGCACCGTATCCTTTTCCCGATGTTGCAAATCTGAGATAGTCAACACATTGGGAAAACCTAATGCCCGTAAACATACTTCGCTGTAATAACGAATTTTATCTGATGGGTTATCCTCAAATTTTAATCCCAACTGATTTTCATCCCAGATAAACTTACCCTCCTTCTCCAGACACCCACGATTGGAAATTTGAATATGACAATTAATATTTACCCGAGCAGTAAGTTTACTAGAAAACAAAATATTCAATAATAGGACCATTATTCGCCTCTTTCACCTGCATATTTTTTAAAATAAAATCATCTCAAATTTAGAAACCATTAAAATAGCGTATATTATGAACCATTAAATAGATGAAATATGTTATCATAACAAAGAACAAACTAGACGATACATAATGCATAATTCTACTGAAGTTAATAAACTTTCTGGATTTTTTAACAATTGTGATAGCAAGATACTGACAGGTTAGAGTCCCTGTTGCAAATGCCAAACTAAAAAGAATATAATCGGTCAAATTATGATCATGAATCATTTTTAAATTTATAATTGCTGAGAAATTGATCCAGAAAGCAAACATAGTTGGATTGGAAATAAAATAAGTAGAGACAGTTAATAAATTTGAAAAAAATTCTTTCACTCCAAATTTTATCTGATGGACATTTACTTTGGGGTGATTGAACTTCTTATTTTTTTTATGATGATCAACGGAAGATATGAGTATTTCTCTTACTCCAATATAAAGGAGATATAATAAACCTACAGGCTGGATAAAAAATATTAACGTCCGATAACGAATTAAATTCCCTATACCTAGAATAAATATGAAAGAGTATAAAAAGTTTATAATGGCACCTATAATTGCCATTGAAAACCCGTGCCAGAATCCTTTGTTAATCGCCTTGTTTAACATGATCTGGCCCAACGGACCCAGGGGAACGGAATAAACAATGCCCATTAAGAAAGCAATGACCAACATCCCTCGCTACCCTTTTAAAATAAAATTTTTTGCAATAGAGGCTATTAACAGGTAGTTGGCGGCAATCGTCCGAAAGATTTGGAAAGCCTCTATTGAATAATCTTTTAATGAGTAATGTAATTTTTTCTTGCTTATTTTTTTTAAATGGATTAGACCCCATAAATATTCAATTTTTACTCTCTTTTTTTGACTTTTATAGTATAAATTCATCAGGGTTTCAGCCCCATATTTACTGTGTTTCATTTTTTCAATAATTGGTAAAATATCCTGTTTGTAAACCGCTCGTTCGCCGGCTAATATTTCAAGCGGCTTTAGAGGGTCATTTATTTTTTTAGTTCCAGCATACGGTTGACCAATGACCATATCAGCTTCTCTATTTAAAAGGGGATACAGCATTTTCTGGATATGTGAACACTTCAATCCGATTATATCTGCGTCAACAAACACGATCACTTCGCCTTGCGCTGATTCCACCCCGGTTGCCATGGCAAAAGACTTCCCGCGATTTTGCGGGAAGT
>CAYLYM010000169.1:0-5437 GCA_964387645.1 uncultured Calditrichaceae bacterium
AAAAATGAATTAAATCATGTCAAACATGCTTTGATTTAATTAGCACAACGGGTATTTATAATTTACAAATTCTTATGTAAAATATAATGAATACTTTTAAATTCAGTTTTAATAATACAATTTTTAGAAAAGTTATTGTTACAATCTAAAATCAATGTTCTTTATAAAAGGAAAATTTAAAATGAAAGATATCTTATTTATTTTTGTATTACCTTTTTTCTTAAATTCAGCAAACGCATCCTCTGTTTGTATAGAATGCCATGGTGACACTGAATTGCAGGGAACAAATCGCAGCGGAACTTTAACATCCATGTATGTTGACACCAACTTATTTACACAATCAGTTCATGGAGATTTAGAATGTGCTGATTGTCATACCTCGTTGATGAATGTTGAAGACTTTCCACATGAAGAAGAACTGCCACAAGTAGATTGTGGAACATGCCATGAAGAAGTAAGCAAAACATATAACCAGACAAAACACGGACTCGTCTATGTTCAGTTAGACAGTTTAGCACCTCCTTGTTGGGGATGCCATGGAAAACATGATATTTTATCAAGCAATGATCCACAGTCTAAAACTTATTTTCAAAATTTAGCCAATACTTGTTGCGGGTGTCACGAGAAAAGAAATCAAATAGCAATTTCATCAATTAAACAACCCTGTATCCGAGAAGATTATCTAAATGGGATTCATGGTCGTCTGGTTACTGAAGGAAATAAACTCGCTCCTACTTGTAATACATGTCATCCCGCACATGAGATAAGAAAAAGAATAGATCCTGAATCAAAAACAAATGTAATGAATATACCTCAGCTATGTGGAGAATGCCACATCGATGAGCTAAAACTTTACAGTTCGTCGATTCACTATCGGGCTCTAATGCATGGTATGTTAGAATCTGCCACCTGTATCGATTGCCATAACGAACACAATATTGTTTCTAATGATTTGACCATTTCTTATCCAGCCCATAAGGCCTGTGTTCGTTGCCATAACGATGAAATGCTAATCAAAAAATATGATCTCAATAAAGAAGTCGTTAATACCTATGAAGACTCATACCATGGTCTTTCGATAAAATTGGGTAGACAAGATGCAGCTACTTGTGCCAGTTGTCATGGTGCTCATGATATTTTAAGTCAAACTGAACCAGCTTCATCAATAAATAAAAATAATTTAAAGAAAACCTGCCAGAAATGTCATCCAAATGCTACAAAATCCTTCGCCCAGAGCTACACACACGAATCAATGCTTATACGTAGTAATCCTGTAAATTATTATATTTCAATAATCTATATTATATTGATAGTTACAGTTATTGGGGGAATGTTTTTACATAATTTCAGTATATATTTAAAGTATCTTAGCTTAAAGAAAGCTGAAGAAAAAAACTTATATATTATCCGTTTTAAACCCGCTGAAATATTCCAACATGCACTTCTAATGATTTCCTTCACTGTTCTGGCTATTTCAGGATTTGCACTTCGTTTCCCTGAAGCTAATTGGGTAAAATTTTTGGTGTATATAGGTTTTACAGAATCCTCACGTGGTATTATTCACCGGATTGCTGCAGTAATTTTTATTTCAATCTCACTATATCATATCTATTACATATCATTTACACGACGCGGAAAATACCTTTTCAAACAAATTTTATTCAGGACCTCTGATATAAAAGAAATGTTGCATAGCATCAAATATTACATAGGAATCCAAAAAATAAAACCTGAATATGATGAATTTGATTATACTGAAAAAGCTGAATATTGGTCTTTGATATGGGGTGGTGTTGTTATGGAAATCACCGGAATTATTCTATGGTTTCCAACCATAATACCAGAAACATTTCCAAGCTGGATCATAAGAGCAGCTGAATTAATTCATTTTTATGAAGCAATTTTAGCAACTCTTGCTATTCTTATTTTCCACTTATTCTTTGTAATTGCCCATCCAGAACAATTTCCCATGAATCTATCATGGCTGACTGGAAAGATGTCTTTGAAAACTGCTTTAAAAAAACATCCCAAATGGATTAAACGCATACTTCGTGAGAATAAAAATACAGATTTACTCCCTGAATATGTCCGCAAAAATTGCAAAACCATCGAAGATTTGGAAAAAATGATCAAAACAAACACAATTCGGGAAGAAAACGAATAATAAACTTGAATAATCTGAGATAAAACAAAAGTTGAAAGAGATGTATAATAAAAAACAATAAGAATCCGATTATTTATAGATTTTCAATTGTGATCACATTACCCACCTTTAAAACAATAGTTTGATATTTATCCTTGAGATCGTATATAGAAAATATTTCAAAATATGTTAAAACCGAAGAGTCATGGACAGGTTTTTTTAGGAATTTTGTTTTTTACATTCTGTAATTTTAACCCGGATTTTTATAAATTAAAGCACCTTCTGAAGTTTTGCCCTAATTGTCAAAGATATGAGAAACGTATTCTGGATAATCAATAGTAAGTTTCCATACATCTCAGACCATCATACTGTGTAGTAAATATTCATGTAATTTAAAGATTAGTCAGAAGAAAGCTTTAGAAAGACTGAAATAAATTAATGCAATAGAGTAGAAAGACCAGAAAAAGGTAAACAACGGATTAAAAAACAATTCTGATTAACGAGGGATATTTTAGACAACTCAAACATAAAGATTACAGTTTTGAAATGTGAAATTGTTAATTCTAAGATAAATTTATTACCAATAAAAACAATTCATTATAGATATTTAACATTAAAAGTGAAAATAAAAAGTATTTTTATGTTTATAAAAAATAAGCGCAGCATACTAATATGTACACTGCACTCATTTGGTCTACAGAGGATTTACATCACATTACAATGTAATCACATCTTGTGCCTGAGGGCCTTTTTTACCATGCTCTATTGTATACTCAACTTCTTGACCTTCTTCCAAAGAACGAAAACCATTAGTATCACGAATAGAACTATAATGAACGAAAACATCTTCGCCATCAACACTTGAGATAAAACCATAACCCTTGGTGGAGTTGAACCATTTCACTACTCCAGTTACTCGATCTGCCATTAATATTACTCCTTAAATTATAAAGATAAAAACAGTTAATTAAATTAGGTTATTCTAGACTGATTGATTATTAAAACAGGCTGGAATACCTAAAAAATTGTTTATCAAAGTAACACAGTTTTTTGTTTGTGTCAAGATAAAAAAATTGTTTTGTCTTTTTTACACAGGTTCAAAAAAATATCTCCTGGTTTTTTGAAAAAATCATTTGAAAAAACCATTTTTTCAATAATTCCTTCAAAAGGTTTCAGCACCAAATCATTTCCCCGCTTGTTTGCCTATAAAATTTTCCGTAAAATTAACGTTTGTGATCAAATGGAGAGAGCAATGAAAGAACCTGAAGTCACTTTAGAAATAGCCCTTCAGCACGGATTAACTGAAGAAGAGTTTAACAGAATAAAAGAAATTTTAGGCCGCACGCCGACTTATACCGAGTTAGGTATCTTTTCAGTGATGTGGAGCGAACATTGTTCCTACAAGAATTCCATTGCCGAGTTGAAGAAACTCCCGCGTAGTGGAGGACGTTTATTAGTAGGTGCCGGAGAAGAGAACGCCGGTTTGGTGGACATCGGCGATGGACTGGCGGTTTGTTTTAAAATCGAAAGTCATAATCATCCTTCAGCAGTGGAGCCCTACCAGGGCGCTGCTACCGGTGTGGGCGGAATCATGCGTGACATTTTTACCATGGGTGCTCGGCCCATTGCGGCACTGGATTCGCTACGTTTTGGCAATCTGGACCATCCCAGAAATCGCTATTTGTTAGACGGCGTGGTACGTGGCATCGCCGATTACGGCAACTGCTTGGGCATTCCCACTGTGGCGGGCGAAATCTATTTCGAAGACTGCTACAGTGGCAATCCATTAGTAAACGCCATGACGGTGGGCATTGTCAAGCACAATCAAACCGCTTCGGCCATTGCCAAAGGCGAAGGCAACGCTGTATTCGTTATCGGTTCCAGAACCGGAAGAGATGGCATCCACGGGGCTACTTTTGCTTCCGAAGAGCTTACCGAGGAATCTGAGGAACGGCGGCCCAATGTGCAGGTGGGCGACCCATTCACCGAAAAGTTACTGTTAGAAGCCACACTGGAAATGATCAGAGAAGGTATTCTAGTGGGAATTCAGGACATGGGCGCCGCCGGGATTACCTGCAGTACCACTGAGATGAGCGCCAAAGGAAACAGCGGTATGGTCATCGATCTGGATAAAGTTCCGGTCAGGGAAGAAGGTATGACCGCCTACGAAATCATGCTGTCGGAATCGCAGGAACGCATGCTGGCAGTTACTAAAAAAGGAAAAGAAAAAAGAATTAAGGAAATCTGCGAAAAATGGGAGCTGATCTGCGAACAGGTTGGTTATGTCACTGACGAACCACTATTAAAGGTGTATCATCATGGCAAAAAAGTTGCCGAGCTACCCCCCTATTACTGTGTGCTAGGGGGGGGCGCGCCGATTTACCATCGGGAATATCAGCGTCCCCAATACCTGGACGAAGTGCAAAATTTTGATTTCACCACTCTCTCTCCAGTGAACGATTTACAGAAAGCTTTCTTGAAGGTTTTTTCTTCCTTGAATATTGTTTCGAAATCCTGGGTATACGAGCAGTACGATCACATGGTTCGAACGAATACCACGGTCTACCCTGGCGGAGACGCGGCGGTAGTAAGGATTAAAAAGACCCAAAAAGCTATCGCAATGAAAACCGACGGAAACGGAAGGTATGTTTATCTCAATCCCCGGCGGGGTGGACAGATTGCAGTGGCCGAGGCTGCCAGAAATGTAGTGTGCACAGGAGCCAAACCCCTGGCTATTACCAACTGCCTGAACTTTGGTAATCCTTACAAACCGGAAATGTTTTACATGTTCCGGGAAGCAGTGGCGGGAATGGGCGAAGCCTGCCGGGTTTTCGACACACCGGTCACTGGCGGTAACGTCAGCTTCTACAATGAGAGCCCCGATAGCGCCGTTTATCCCACTCCGGTCATCGGCATGGTTGGCCTGATTGAAAATATCGAATATATTACATCTGCTTACTTTAAACAGGAAGGCGATCTGATCTACCTGATCGGTGATACGCAGCCTGATATCGGGGGCAGTGAATTTCTTAAATCCTATTATGGAATGGTTACCGGCGACTGTCCCGCTCTGGATCTCGATTTAGAAAAACGCACCCAGGATGCCCTTTTAGCTGCAATACGGCAAGGCTGGATTCAGTCGGCACACGATATTTCTGACGGAGGTCTGGCAGTGGCACTGGCAGAATCCTGTATAATTAACCAGGAAAATCTGATTGGAGCGCATGTAAAGATTGATCCCGGCGAATTGAGCCCCGAATGGTTTCTGTTCAGCGAAAGCCAGTCCCGAATACT
>CAYLYM010000170.1:0-5313 GCA_964387645.1 uncultured Calditrichaceae bacterium
GAAAATATTATTGCCATTATGAAGGCAGGTGCCTTATCGGATTCTATTTCCTTCTCCATTACTGTGAATCATGTAAATCGGCCGCCTGTCCTGACTGACATTTCAGACCTGATAGTTGATGAAAACAGCTTGTTAAAATTTAGCATTTCAGGATCCGATCCAGATGTGGAGGATGCCGGAAAAATTGTTTTCACCGCTCAAAATTTACCAGAAGGGGCTCGTTTTGATCCAGATTCTTTGATTTTCTCCTGGCGACCAAATTACGATCAGTCAGGAGTTTATTCTGATGTGACATTTGTTGTTACCGATCCATCAGGATTATCCGATCAAAAGACCGTGAAAATTACTGTGAATCATGTGAATCGGCCGCCTGTTTTAGCAGAAGTGCCTGAGTTAGAGACCGATGAGAATGTATTATTGGAATATCAACTTTCCGGTAATGATCCAGATCGGGAAGATGAGGGTAAGTTAGCTTATTCAGCCACCGGTTTACCAGAAGGCGCCAGTGTTGACCCAAATACCGGACATTTTTCCTGGACGCCCAATTATGAACAATCAGGTAATTACCAGGTAACTTTCTTTGTTAGCGATGGGCAGTTAACAGATAGTAAATCTACTACTATCGTAGTTCATCATGTGAATCGGCCGCCTGTATTAAATCCACTAACCAATAAAACTATAGATGAAAATCAACTACTCACGTTCAAAGTAACGGGAAATGATCCCGATAAAGAGGACGCCGGGCAACTTATTTTTGAAGCAAAAAATCTTCCTGAGGGAGCAACATTTGATCCGCAGACACAAATCTTTAGCTGGACACCCACTTTTGAACAATCAGGTATGTATAGTAATGTGCTATTCCGAATTAAAGACCCCCAGGGATTAACTGATGAAAAAAAGCTCACCATTACAGTCAATCATGTGAACCGTTCGCCTTCTATTGAGGCAGTTTCACCTATTACTGTGAATGAGATGGAGGTGGTCTCATTTACTCTAGTTGGAGTCGATCCGGATAAAGAAGATGCCGGTCAGTTAAAGTTTCAGATACTTAATCTGCCAGAAGGAGCTACTCTGAATTCATCTTCAGGTGCCTTTCGATGGACACCCACTTATGACCAGGCCGGGGAATATGCTTTGAAGGCCCGGGTCGTGGATTCTGGTGGTTTAAGTGCGGAAACAACAATTAATGTTTTGGTTAACAATGTCAACCGTCCACCGCGGATCGAACCTTTAGCTACTGTTCAGGGAAAGGAAAATTCCACTGTGACCGTGCAGTTAAAATTCAGTGATCCGGACAAGGAAGATGAAGGAAAAATAAAAATTTCGGTAACAGGATTACCAGAAGGCGCCACTTTGGATAAGAAAAACGGTATTATCCTCTGGAAACCGAATTACGATCAGAGCGGCAGCTACACCATTAATTACATTGTTACGGATAATGCAGATGCATCGGCTGAAGGAAGTGTCATATTAAATATTGAGAATGTCAACAGAGCACCCAAAATCCGGGTTCCCTCCGATCAATCGGTGAAAGAGGGGGAAAATTTAGCATTCAAAGTTACGGCAGAAGATCCTGATAAGGAAGATGTTGGCCAGTTGGAAATAAACGCTGAAGATTTACCAGAAGGAGCTCATTTTAACAATACTACCGGAGAGTTTTCCTGGACACCTGGTGCTGATCAACAGGGTGAGTATGAGCTTATTTTTAAGGCAACTGATCCGGGAGGTTTGAGTGACACTCGAACTGTTAAAATTACCGTCATAGATGTCCAGCTTTAACAGGTTAAACGCAACAGGATGAAAATAAGTAATTTTTACACCTTAATATTTTTTCTTGATTTTTAATTTTAAAAATATTGTCTCGGTAATCCCATATTTTCGATGTCAGGATAATTTCAAGAAATGCCGGGCGGTTTCCCACATCACAAATATTTCCACGGCAAAAGGTAGAAAACCAAGATAACCAACTACTGGCATTTCAAAAATTTTAATATGTCCAAAAATCGGGACGATGTAGATCCATTTGACAATTGCCCAGTAATTCCAGAATTCCCATAATATCCCAGCGATGGCTCCGGCGACAAACAAACGAATTAATCGGGTGAGATAGCCCCGACTCCAATCTTTCCAGATTGATTCCCTCCTCCAGGATAAATTCAATGGATCTAAAAAAAATATCATACCCAACCAAACCGGTGCTGCCATGTAAGTTGCTGTTTTTTTAGAGACAATGAAGGGTAATATTATGCAAGCCAGGCCGAAGACAAAACTGCACGTGAGCAAAGTACCAGTCAGTTTAATTGGCTTTACCTTCACTTCTCCTGGAAAATTGAGGTTTATAAGAAGTTTATAAATCTCATAAACACCCGGCCAGATGGTGGCAAAGGCCCAGAAATAACCAAAGTAACGGATAAAACGATTTTCCGGTAGTCCGATGTAATGCCAGTTTTGTATGAAAAGATTGTAAAATTCAAAAACATACCAGAAAAGAATGGAAAAAGGTAACATCCAGAAGAACTCTTTGCGACGGTTCATTATCAAAGAATTGCCCGAAAGTCTGTAATTCCAGGCGTCCAAAAATAAAATAAGTCCTGTCCAGCAAACAGGCGTCATAAAAATCCCAAAAAATTTCATTTTCAGAATCAGGCCTATCTCAGCAACCAGAATAAATGCCAACCCAATGATACCATAAGGGGGAAATCTTTTATTTGTGACCATTTTTTACTCAATTTTACTTTGATTTAACTTTTATTAATATAAAGATAAAATAGAAAAACATCAATATATGGCAAACCTCTAAAAAATAGTTTTAATTAGTTTTTGTCAAATAAAGTAAATTCAATTTGTATCTTTAAAATAAAAGAATTTTTCGGATATGATTTCAATTTTCATTGAATGTTTATCCCCATTCCTCGGCCAATTCATTAGGAAATTCAATTTTCATCCTAAGCAAGGCGGTTGAAAGAATTTTACCCTGGGCATCATGTCGTAGTGTCGGTGTAATGGACCCACTCAAAGCATTATGCAATAAAAAATTAAAAGCACAAATATTTTATAACTCAAACCTTTCTATTTTCCTAGACAAATACCTGCCAAATGCTTTTTAATACGTTCCCGGATTAAATATTCTCTTAGAAAAGGATAATATTCCTCTTTCTTGTATGCAATACCCCCATGTTGGCAGTATCACTTTTATTTCCTGACCTGGTATGGGCCAGTTTTAACAATGTAATTTTCACTTGATTAGCCTCTCTTTTTCATCAATTTGTTCTTTGATATCATTACCATTTCGCATAACGAACATAGTTATTTCTGTCAAATAGTTCATCACCATACAACCGATAGGTCCTTTTCGAATTTGATCTATGAGTGCATCCAGTCGATCGCTTCAAAAACCATGGCAGGAAGCAATTCATATCATAGGTTTCATAATCTTCCCTTTTTTATTTCAGACCAATTTTCATATAATTTTATTCTTTTTGAATACCAATTAGCATTTTATATTTACATTTGTGCTGTATAGTAGAATACTCACAGAAAAAAGTAGCTATTTTTGTAATGTTTTAATTTAATATTTTTCATTAATTTTGAATTGCAGATATCAAAATGATAGAATTCTTCTTTGGATTCATCAAGATAAGATTGACTAAATAAATAATTTTTAGCTAAATACTACACCTTGGATTTAGAAAGCATTAAATATTATAATAAAATGTATTGTTATTCATCTTCAAAATGCAAATGAATAAAAAATGTTATTAAAATCTTATTTTTCTTTTTTTTTCAAAAATTATTTTCGTAGTCATCGTTATTTAAGGGAAATTTTACTCACTATCATATTTAACGTTTTTTTTTGGGGATTTCTTTACAGTGATAAACCGGAAGATACCATCTGGACCGTTTTTGGGGTTTTTGGATTACTTTTGACCATGGTCACAGTGCCATCTGTATTTTATCTGGAAAAAAAGAATTCTGTGTATTTTACCCTGGTGAGAAAATCTGGACGCCGTAACTTTTTCTTTTCAAAAATCCTGTTGATTTTTATTATTGACTTTATTCTGTTGGCTGTCTTTACGTTGCTTTATGGGCTACGTTTTTTAAATGCCCAATACTTTCTGCTTCTCACTCCACGCTTATTGTTGATATCTATTTTACTGATACTCTCGATTTTGATACTTTCACTGTCTTTTTCTTACAAACCCTGGATTGTCTGGTTAATTATATTTCTGATTGTCTTTGGAGGAATCTTGAATAAAGCGGCGCTTCTTCCTTTAGAATCGCTTAAAGAATTTTATAAACTCATTGCCTTTTTTCTTCCTCCTTTTCTGGAAATTATTTACACAGCTGTTACCTTGGATTTCAATGTATGGCACACGATTTTTATCATTGTGGCTCTGATTCATATAATCTTTTACCTATTCTTAAATGAATGGTTGATTCAACGCAAGGATTTTATTTGAAAAAATAAATAAGAATAAAACCAGTTGTACGCAATTAAAATATATGTTTGTTCAAAAATACCTTCTTCCCACTAAGTGTCTGAAACTCCCATGGAAGATGACCTAAGCTATGAACGCAAGCTCTGTTACTTCCCTGGGTCGAATTAAATAATTTTTATCTCCCTGTGACGAGAACCAGAATGACAATTGCAATAAATACATAGAGTTAGAGGATTTTTGCAAATAGATTATGCACATTGCGTTAATATAAATTTTAAAAATACCCGTTTAGAAGGTTCCGATGTCTGAGTAATAAATAAAAATTTGCACAGAAGTAAGTATAAAAGTTTAATGAATATCTATATGTAATATGTAGTAAATAGTTATAAAATTCATTTAAAACTATTAAATAAAAGTAAAGAAGGGAAAAAGATAGATTTTCAACTCATAGGGAGTAGCTTTCCATTAAAAAAATGGTAAGAGAATTTGCCGAAAAGAAAATTGCTTCGCATTTAATGGAGTGGGATGAAAAGAAAGATTTTCCTATAAATGTGATCAATAAATTAGGGGAATTGTGATTATTGGGAATTATTTATTCAGAAACTTTTGGTAGTGCAGGGATGGGTTACATTGAATACGAATTTATTGTAGAAGAGATTTCTGCAGTGGATCCATCCATCGGATTAATCGTAACAGCCTATAATGCTCTGGTGACCTGGTATATCTACCAGTTTGCCGATGAAAATCAAAGGAAAAAATATATCCTGCGTTTGGTAATCGGTACAACCCTGTCCACCTGAGCGTTAACTGAACTGGAATGTGGATATTATGACAAACGATCCCACCGTCAAACCTATGACCTGATTTACCATGA
>CAYLYM010000171.1:0-5205 GCA_964387645.1 uncultured Calditrichaceae bacterium
TAGGCAACACTATAACCAACTTCTATCAGATTTAAGGCGGAATTTTAACTTAATATACTTTTGTGAGAATCATTTAAAAGATCCAGAACTAGCCAGCGAATTTCTACGTAACCCGAAATATCATCGCCAATCCATGTTTGCATTAAGTCATCCCAAAGGGACGAGGCAATTGCGAGAAATAATCCAGATAAATGATGCTCCATATCTACCAGGAAGCTCTATCAAAGGGGCCATTCGAACGGCGCTGGCTTTTCGGGCAGTGAAAAATTTAGATGATAAGGGTGTAACAATTTTACTTAATGGGCGGTCTAGATCGAATATCTATGGGATCAATCGTATTTTAGAAAAAATTCGTCGATTATCTGAACAAGCGATCCAGGTAATTCAAGCTGGAGAATATCACAAAACTAGCAATGTATTAAGCGATTTAGATCGGGAACGGCGGAGTTGGCAAAAGAAGATCGGAGATGAAGTCGAAAAAGTTGTCTTTGGGTGTGGTGAAGAAGGTAAATTAGGCGAAAAGTACGACGATCCTAAATTTGATCTAATGCGGTTAATTAAAGTTTCTGATACAACTGAAGGCAATTGGGAAATGATTGCCGGACATTTGATGTCTTATACCCGTGATGGAAAGTCTGGTGGTTTAAAAGCACAACCCATTCAATTGTGTGAATTTATTGACGCGAACAGCACTTTTCAATTTAATATGGCTATAGACACTGCCTTAATTCAAGTTATCCGACAGAATAGAATTAAAGGATGGATAGGTTTTAAAGAAAAATTCCAGCGTTTATTTGGCGTTAATCCTTCCTTGCCGGAGGACCAATTAACCCGGGAAATATTAGACTCCATCTTATCAGCTGTAAAGGAATTTGGGAAAAGTATCGTGGATCATGAAAAACGATGGTTAGACAATTTTTCGGGCATGGAAGTAAGTAATATTAGAAAATTTTATGAGAATTTAAATGGCAATGGTAATTATCTAAAAATCGGATTTTCCAGCGGGTGGCATGCCACAACCGTTGGTTTGGCGTTGGCTGAAAATCCCAAATTGAAAGAGTATTTACCAGAGTTGATCTATGCTTTCAACCTGGATCTGATCATCAATCAAGAAAAATTACTCAAACGTGCCGAAAAAAATAGGAGAAAATTAGAAGAACAATTGCGACTCTTGAGACGGACACCTAATGTCTGGCGATTTCCTCACTCAAGACGAATGATTGGTGAAAACAATAAACCACTATATCCAGTGGGTTGGATTGAAATAAGCATTCAACCATTCTCTAAAGACCAGGAGAATATAGGTACTTCATCAAATGTAGAAATAAAATCTAATGATTGGAATGATGAATCGTTTGAGGAAATGCTAATAAAATTGAAAGAAAAATTTAATAATCGATAATAATTAACATTTATTAGGAAATTCAACTTCTACTTTTTTATTATTTTTTTTAATTGAAGTTATGGATTCATTTTTTAAAAGATAAAACATGGCTACAAAATTAATAACTTTTTTAGGGACGAATCCGTATTTAGAATGTAATTACTATTTTGAAGATCCAATAAAAGAATTCTATTTAACCCGTTTTGTACAAATTTCAATTATACGTTCTATCATTGATAAATTTAATGATAATAGTGAAATTTTGTTTTTAACAACAGCTGCTGCAAAAGAGCAAAACTGGGAAGATATAAAATTTGAAAACGGTGAAATTCGCAAAGGATTAAAATCTGAATTAGAAAGATTAAAAAATTATTTAGAAAACAAAAATAAAAAACTTCCTAAATACCATCTCGTTGATATACCAGAAGGAAAGAGCGAATCAGAGCTATGGGATATATTTAATATTATAACAAAAATAGTGGATGAAGACGATGAAATTTACTTTGACATTACACATTCTTTCCGCTCATTACCCATGTTGGCTCTCGTGGTATTAAACTATTTGCGTGTGATAAAGGGAATAACAATTAAACAAATATTTTATGGCGCTTTTGAAACTATCGGTAGAATAAAAGATGCTGAAAAGCTCGTTCCTAAGAATCGCCATGCGCCTATATTTGACCTCACACCTTTTGAGAATCTGCTATCCTGGGCAACGGCTGCCGATCATTTTATACAAACGGGTAATCCTTTACCTCTTACTTTATTAACAGATAAAGAAACAATACCAGTCCTAAGAAAAACAAAAGGTCAAGATGAAGCAGCTCGCGCTTTAAAAATTTTTTCTTATCGTTTAGGTATGTTCTTTAAAAATTTAAGTATTGCAAAAAGTCCTGATCTATACTCTAACTTTTTTCAATTAAAAAAATCTATTCAATCAGTTCAAAATCATATAGAAGCTATTCCTCCTCTTTCTAAATTATTCGATAAAATTAAGATTGAATTCGATAGCGCCTTGCCTTCTGAGGAAAATATTAATTTGCAAGATAAAAAATTATTGTCAAATTTCATTCGAAATATTAATAAATCGATTGACTATTCGTTCAAATTTGGTTTAATCCAACAAGGTTTTACTTTGTTAGAGGAGAATATCATTACCTATGGTTGCTTCTTGTTTGATCTTGATTACAAAAAACCAATTCATCGACGTCTACTCACCACAGCTTTTGGTTTAAAGAAAAACAAAAAGCCCGAAAATGAATGGAGATTCTTAGAAAATTTAGATCGCGAATTTCAAATAGAGATTATTAAAAAAATTATCCAATCTCCGATCGATGAAATAGTACTGTTGTGGCAGCAAGTCAGTGAAAAACGAAATTCCATTAACCATGCTGGATATAGCTATAAAAATATTGAATATCAAAATCTACTGACAACTGGCCGGGATATGTTGCAAAGATTTGAAGAAATCATTAAACAATAAAGTTGAAAACATTATCTATCTGAAACACTACAGTTTTTATTAGAGGATGTATATTATAGCAACAACATCATCACCCAAATTCCTATATGTTTTAATAAAAATTTAGAATAAATTTAATATTGATTTTTAGATAGATACAATAATTCAGGGACATAACCATGAAATACCGTGTATTGATTGAAGAAGATGAAGATGGAAATTTTGTTGCCGAAGTGCCAGCTCTGCCCGGATGCATATCACAGGGAAAAACACGTAAAGAAGCCATAGAGAATATTAAAGAAGCCATCTCCGCTTATATCGAAAGCCTGGAAGCGCATAATGAACCGGTTCCACCACCCATTTCGGAAGAGATTGTGGAGGTCTAATTGTGGCTGAACTTCCTCGCTTATCTGGACGAGAGCTGGTTAAAATTTTACAAAAAATAGGTTACGAAAAAGATCGCCAGAAAGGAAGCCACATAGTATTGCGCCAGAAAAGTTATCCCTATCGACGTTTAACAATACCCGATCATAAAGAAATTGCCAAAGGAACCTTTAGAGCAATTTTAAGACAAGCAGGTTTAACCACAAAGGAATTTGAAAAACTCCTATGACCACTACTCTCATATCCGTTATCGGTAAACCATTTAAAGGATTTTACGATCACGCTGTGTATGCATTGAATGGAGTCCAGTATGAGACCGACTTTTTCTTTATTCCACTACTGGAGCATTATCAGCCGGATCAATTCTTTCTTCTGGGAACAAAGGACTCCATCTGGGAACAAGTTGAAAAAGCAAAACAGAAGGCTTCCTTTGAATACCAGGAAGTCGTCATTCCCTTTGGCATTAACGAAACGGAAATCTGGCAAATATTCGAAACCATTGTCAACCTGCCATTACGGGATACCAAGGTGATTATCGACATCACCCACGGTTTCCGGGCTATCCCATTAGCCGTTTTCATGGCGGTATTGTATTTTCAAACCGCTCGTAAAGATGTTATCGTTAGAGATGTTTTATATGGCAATTTCGAAGCGCGGGACAAAACAACCGGTATTGCGCCGGTGGTGCATCTGAACTCTCTGTTAGAAATGAACGAATGGATTCGCGCTGCCCGGCGATTTGTCTATTACGGAGATGGAGATCTGCTGCTCAGTAAACTAAAACCCTTTTCCCAATCGCATGAGATGGATGCCTTCTACCAGGCTTTCGAAAATCTGGTCAACACCCTGCAGCTCAATTTCGTCACCCAGGTAGCTCCCGCCGCCCGTAAAGTTCAGCAAAAACTGAATCGGCCCGTCCGCCGCCAGTTGAATCTGATTCCCCCACTGCGGCTGTTATCCAACCTCATCAAACAACGATTAGAAATGTTTACCCGCGATGAACCCGAATGGCGTCAACAATGGCGTCTGGCGGAATGGTTCTTTCGGAATCGACAATATAGTCAGTCCCTTATCGTTCTTCGGGAAACCCTGTTCACCTTCACCACCCTGTTGATTGGCGGCAAAACGCGCAGCCGGGAAGACCGGGAAGAGAAAGCCGGCAAGCTTCATTTCATTCTGGCTACAGAAGAAAACACGACGGAGTTGCAGAAGAGCTTTCGGCAGGAACAGATCGAAAAAATACATCAAATGTTGAATAAAATCCGGAAGATGTTAGGCGATTCTCTGTATGAAACATGGCGCGCCCTCATCAACGATATTCAGAAAGCCCGCAATCGAGTTGGACATGCCCTGACAGTTGGAAAAGGAAAAGACGAAATAGTTGATCCGACAGAGCAAATTCAAAAATTACAAGAATGGATCCAAACCAGTGTTCAGGTACTGGAAAGAATTCATCAAATAAATAATGAAAGCGGGGAGCGATTAAGAAATATTTTAAGGAAAATTTTAAAAGTAACTACCTTCCAAAACAATCGGGTTTTTATAATCATCAATGAAGGTATTCATCCAATTGTAGATGACTTAAAAAAACAATTTGGAGACGATATTTTATTCGAAGTGGTGACCCGAGGAAATGTAGAAATTGAAGAGGAAAAGAATATTGTTAAAAAGGTTCAGGAGATTGTACTAAAATACAGAGGCTCAGAATTTGTAATTGTACCAAGCGGGATGCCTTATTTAATTACCCTTGTGTATAATACTTTATATCAAATAACCAGTAAACATCCCATTTATTTGCAATACGATAGGGACGCCGGGCAATATCGGGAAAAACTGCTGGATCCGCGAAAGTTGTTGTTTTGAGTTTTTTTCTTCTTTTTTTTCTCCACCACCGATTGAAATCGGTGGTTATGTCTTTCTAAACCCGTTGAAACGGGTTATGTCAATGGTAAACAGGATTCATCCTGTTTTGATC
>CAYLYM010000172.1:0-4961 GCA_964387645.1 uncultured Calditrichaceae bacterium
TTCCGAACGGAAGCGTATTGCCGACAAATTTCGTTCCGAGGGTCAGGGAGAAGCGGCCAAAATCCTTGGTGATAGAGAGAGAGACCTGAAGCAAATTCAATCCGAAGCCTATCGAACTGCACAAGAAATCATAGGTAAAGCGGATGCCGAAGCCACTACCATTTATGCACGCGCATACAACCAGAACCAGGAAGCCAGAGAATTTTACCGCTTTCTGAAAACTATGGAAACTTACCGGAATACCCTTTCAGAAAAAGACTGGCTGATCTTATCAACAAAAAGTGACTTTTTTAAATATTTACAAAGCCAATCTGGCAGATAGAAGATAAAGAGGCAGTTCAAATATTCTTTGAACTGCCTCTTTACCGGGCAAATTGAATTAACCAGAAAGTTTTTTCATAAAAAAATCCAATAACCCGAAAGCTACTGGATTTTGAAACTCCTCACTATATTCTTAAAATTTTAGCGCGAAACAGATACATCTACTTCTTTAGTATAAACATTGAATTCTGGAGGATTTTCAAAGTGCTTTTTAACAGCACACTGATTTGCAGCTCTCACCAGAGCATCGCGGTATTTCTCTGGAAATTCCGGTGGTACCTGAATTTCTAGATGAACACGTCCAACCAGCCCGGTAAAAGGATTACTATCTATCCTCTGAACTATCCGAATTCCTGAAGCATCTAATCCTCTCTGCTTGCAGAATCCAAGTACATAGATCCCGGCACATGTACCAATTGAAGCCCAAAATGTGGCAAAAGGTGTTGGAGCAGAACCTGGTTCACCATTCATACCTGGTTGATCTGTTCGAACTATGTAAGGACCAAAACTCGCATCCACCCTTAATCCTCCTGGAAAATTAATATACATTTCCATATAGTATCTCTCCTTTTTCTCAACCCAATCAAATTATTTGATTATGTAGATGACTTGAAATAGAAAAAGTTACACGGCGGGACTCGTTTATTAAAAAATAACAAAATTTTTTGATTAACCCATGATATGTTTAAGTATTGTAATTTTTAGAGCAAATGCACTTTTAGAACATATTGATTCAGTAACTTTAAAACTGATTACTTATCATTCTAATACTCGTTCACTGATTTTTTTGCAATTTTTTGAGAACATTTTTTCGGAACTTTCATCAAGTTTTCGAATCAAATATTCTTCTATTCGATCAATCATCTGATCCAAACGGAAATTTTCTTGAATTCTTATTTTCGCGGCTTTACATATTTTTTTTGCTAAATTGCTGTTTTCGAGCAATTTAAGCGTTTTCACTGCCATAAGCTGTGTATCGTTCGACGGAACTACATACCCTACTTCATCCGAATTGATCAATTCTCGAACACCTCCCACATCAAAAGCTACAACTGGAGTTCCAGTTAACATGGCTTCCATCACTACATTGGGAAGGCCTTCATCTTCTGAAGTCAATAGAATCACATCACAAATATTATATAAAGCCATCACCTTTTTTTGTTGCCCGAGGAGTTGAACAAAATCCGATAAACCCTGAGAACGGATCTGCTTTTCAATTGTGTTACGTAGAGGTCCATCTCCAACAATGATAAAATGAACGTTCCTAAATCCCTCCAGAATTTTTTGAGCAGCTTCTAAAAATAGATTGTGTTGTTTCTGTTTTACCAATCGGCCAAAAATTCCTACAATTTTCTTTTCCGGTGGTAACTGGAATTCCTCGAGGATTGCTTTCTTCTCAAAATTTTTTTCTTGATCAATATCAATTCCATTATAGATGACCTGTATAAATTCTTTAGGTAACCATCCGTAAGAGAGGTATCTATTCTTGATGGCGTTAGTATTGGTGATAATACCATCAACAAGGTATCTATATGTCCATCGATACCGCCAATTATTTTCAAGAATGGGAAGCCCATTTCGAGCCACGAGGACAGGAACTCTGGCTAACTTTCGGGCGATTCCAGACAACCGAGCATCTTTGTTGAAATTAGCTATAATCACCTGAATTTGATTTTTCTTAAAAAAACGGTAAAGTTTTAAAATATTTTTTAATCCGAAATCACTCTTGATACTCATGGGAAAGACAGGAAAATTTTTTTCGGTACACCTGTGGAGAAATAAAGAATTTGCTCGACCTGCAAAATAAATTCGATGTCCTCTATCTCTTAATCCATCGGCAGTCGTTAACATCCACTTCTCGCCACCACCCCAGGTGTCTTCTCCAATACTATTCATAAAGAATATGTTCATTTCCTCTACCATTCCTTAAACTGTAAACTGTAGTCTATACAGACGGCGATATTGTTTTGATCTTTCTATAAGTTCTTCGTGGGTTCCAATATCCAATATAGAGCCATACTCGATCAATACAATTCTATCGGCATTAATAACCGAAGATAACCTGTGCGCAATAATAAAGACGGTGCGATCTTTCATTAAATTTTCTATAGCTTCTTGAATCAACTGTTCGGATTCGGAATCCAGTGAGGAAGTAGCTTCGTCAAAAATAAGTATGGGAGGATTTTTCAAAATCGCCCTAGCAATTGAAATACGTTGCTTTTGACCGCCAGAAAGTCGAGTACCTCGTTCTCCGACAATGGTCTGAAAACCCTCCGGAAGTTGTTGAATAAAATCATAGGCATTAGCCAATTTCGCCGCCCATTCGATTTCTTCCATTGAGTAAGTTTTTGAACCATAAGCAATGTTATTGGCTACTGTATCATTAAATAAAATAACTTCCTGTGTGACAATGCCCATTAGTCTACGCAAATTGTTTAACTTAATATCTCGAATATCTATGCCATCAATTTTCACCGATCCGCTGGTAACTTCATAAAACCGCGGTAACAAGTTCACCAAAGTCGTTTTACCCGCCCCACTTCTCCCCACTAATGCCACTTTCTGATTTTTAATCACGCGTAAGTTCACATTTTTCAACACCCATTCATCATTACCATCGTATTTGAATGAAACATTATCATAAACAATATCTCGTTCGAAACTCTTTTTTTCCAGAGCGCCGGGGCGGTCAGAAATTGCGATAGGCGTATCCAGTATATCGAATATTCTTTTCCCCGAAGCCAAAGCGATTTGAATATTATTATTCAATTCACCCAGACTTTTGATTGGCTGCATAACCGAAAATAGAACTACAATAAAGCGGATAAAATCTTCTGGACTAAGTAACCGACCGGATAAAACCAACTGGCCTCCGAACCAGAGAATACTGACCATGATTCCTACACCAAGAGTCTCAGATAAAGGGGAAGATAGCCGGTTCATCCGCACTTGACGGAGAATGGCTCGGAAATGATTGCCGGTCATCTGGGTAAATCTATTATATTCAAATTTTTCCATTCCAAAAGCTTTAACTATTTTGATACCAGATATAGTTTCTTGAAGATTAGTAGTCACTTCAGCAATTCTCTCCTGCACACGACGACTCTTCCTTTTCAAACTTTGTCCTATTTGGTATATCAAAATACCGCTAAAAGGTATGACTAAAAGCGCGACCAGTGTCAGTTGCCAACTAATGCTAAAAAGCAGTGCTAAAAAAATCAAAACAACCACTGGATCACGTATTATTTTGGTAAAACTTCTATTCACTGCTACATTAAGGGAATTAATATCGTTGGTGATTCGAGAAATTAAATTACCTGTGTCAAATTTTTGAAAAAAACCAAGAGGCTGATACAAAATATGGTGATAAACTTCATCCCTTAAATCTTTAATTACTTTCTGTTCTACAAAACTCACCACATAAGCCTCGCTAAATGCAAATAAATTTTTAAAAAAAAAGGTGAAGAAAATAATAATACTTAAAACCTTTAATGCTTCACTACGATTATCTCTGGGGATCAATTCAGCTGTTTTTTGTTTCAACCACTCGTTTAAATTAAACACAGTAGTGTTATCTTGATTTACCGAAGGGGTTTCTATTGGTTGGTGTACTGCGGGTTGATCATTCTGAAATAAATTGCTGATAAAAGGAGCAACCATCCAGATGGATAATGTATTAAATATGATGAAAAGAAAATTAAGAGCAAGAATAAGTAAAATCTGTCCTATATAAGGACGAAGATACGAAACAATACGTAAATAAAGTCTTAAACTATCTTTTTCAGATGATTTGGCCATTTAATACTATTTAATAAATCTTCTATTACAGCTTTTTTAATTACTCAAATATTGACTTCAACTGTGATAATTTTAATACCCTGCACCAGATTCTTGTCTCTCATTTGCATTTCTCACTGAGCTCAATTTATTATACAAACCATTGTCGATTCTTAATATTTCGAACCTATTCTCCATGCCAGACAAATTTAAGAATAAAAACAAACAATGTTTATGATTTTTTCAATTATTTTGTAGGTCACATTACGTTTGACGTACTAATTAATTAAGAAATTGTATAATAAAATCACAGCTTTCCTAAATAATTTTAAACCCTAACTCCGCTTCAATATGTAATAGATTTTGTAAATAATCCGATTTATCTTGAAAAAATATCTGTGATAGTTCTTTAAATACTGTATATGCGTATTGCGTAACCTCGGTATATCATAAAACATCCTGAGTGAGCAACGAAACATAAACGAAAAGGTACTGAATTAAGGTTTACTAACGGGAAGTACTATCCTTTATGAAGTCAAATGTGTCTGAGATTCTGAAAAGAAAAAACTAAGAGAGATAACTGGAAAAATTCTCAGTCGAATTACACCTGAAAGATTTATAGAATCTCTCAAACGGAAGTTAGATAAAACTTCTAATGCAATATGTTCTGTTCAAGTGGAGAAGGAGTACAGAGGCATTAGGTTTATTCTGGATTCAATGATCGATTCCATACAAAGTCTTCAGCATCATTTTATTGAGAAATGGCAGTGAATCGTTACTCTGGCTTTTTACAATTTTTACATCCCGGGTTTGACAGTTATAATAAACATAACCTTCTGTAATATATGGATTTAAATTTGATT
>CAYLYM010000173.1:0-4840 GCA_964387645.1 uncultured Calditrichaceae bacterium
AATTGTATAAATTTACAGTTGGAACTGACTTTTTAAATTTTTTGGGGGATACCCAATTTTATTAATTTTTTTCTTGACAAATAAGAGGATATTTATTAAAATAAAGAGCACACGTGTGCAAAAAGTTTTGATGCATATACGAAATGTTTGATATTAATTTAAAATTTTGTTCGCTTTTCTATCGATGTTCCTCTGTACTATTTACAATCCTGTTATTTTAGGTAATATTAATAGTAATGAGATTCACATATAAATTGGTTTAATCTATTTTATGTCATCAAATTTAATTAAAAAACAAAACATCATAGGCGATTTAATAAGAGAATTAAAAAAAAGAATAAAGGATAATATTTCGTTATTAATGTTTTGATCTATTTAAAAAAAATGTTAGATCAATTATTTAAGGAGAGTTCCTATGAAGAGGAAATCTTTTAAATTAATGTATCGTTTAATTACCAAAATTATTCTATTATTTTTCATCACTACAACGGCTTTTGCGGGGACGACTGGAAAAATAGCAGGGAGAATAGTTGACAAGCAAACAGGTGAACCTCTACCGGCAGCAAATGTTGAGGTAAAAGCAAAGTGGATTGATGACGAAGAAATAGAATTAAGTCCCAAAATGGGAGCTGCTACGGATGTTGATGGGTTTTACTTTATTCTTAATTTACCCCCTGGTTTTTATACTGTTAGTGTTTCCTATATGGGTTACAAGACTTCAGAAGTTCAAAAAGTTAAAGTTGATGTAGATAAGACTACCAGACTTGATTTTAAATTAGAGCCAACCACGATTGTGGGTGAAGAAGTTACAGTTACAGCATATAAACCATTAAAGATTGAACCAGATGTTACTGCAACCAAGCAAGTATATACTATTTCTGAAGTTGAAGATAATATAGCTGGGGTGAATAATATTACTGATATTATTAATCTTCAAGCAGATGTTATTGATAATCACTTTAGAGGTGGACGAGAAGGAGAATCGCTTTACCTTATGGGCGGATCGGTGATAGTTAATCCTTTAGATAATACTCGAGCTTTTAATCCGATGGCTTTTGCCTTTGAGCAAGTTGAGGTTTTAACAAGTGGATTTAGTGCTGAATATGGGAATGCTCAGTCTGGTGTTGTGAATATGGTTCCTAAAGAAGGGGGTTCGATGTGGAAAACTACTTTGGATATTTCCAGTAATCTTCCTTATTATAAAAATTGGGTGGGAGATAAAGGCGCCAGTTTTTATGATCCAAATGCTCTACCCTGGTATCAATTACTTAGCAAACCAGAAGAATGGTTGAGAGAAGATCCATATTCTGGTGGGCTTAATTTAGCTGAATATGAAAGTCTCCTTAGCGATAATTCTACTCATGAAGATAGTTTATATGCTGCAAGATTAAGATTGGCTGAATTTCTTCAATTCTACCAGGATGTAGGGAGAACAGATTATAAGAATAGATATGATTACCGGGTTGATTTTAGTACAGGTGGACCAATAGGAAGGAAACTAAGATTTTTTCTTGCTGCAAGAGAAGAAAATATTCACGAAAAACTTCCTCTTGCTCAACCTAATACTCAGAAACAAATTTTAACAAATTTAGTTTTCCGCCCCAATACAAATAATGAATTAAAACTTTCTTATACTTTCAGTCGTTCAACAGATCAAAATCTTTGGGCAAGTCTAAATGAATATGCATTTGTTCGTCGTACTCATAGAACTGATTTTACAATGAATGATGTGAATAATTTGAGTTTTAAATGGAAGCATATCTTTTCGCCTTCAACCTTTATGGAGTGGAATTTACAGGGTTTAAAAACATGGACAAAATTAAGAATGCCTTATGCAGAGCCTGATGATTATGCTTATAAAAATGATAATAGATTTGTAGGAGCTATAAAATTTCCCAATGGATGCAGTTATACCCAGGTTCCGACATCTCGTCGCGGAAATGAACGAACTACAACTTATCACGTTGATGGTTATCTAACAAGTCAAATTGATAAGCATAATCTGATTAAATCAGGGCTTCAATTCTTTTATTATAATATAGATGTATATCGTGAAGATAATCCACTTACTCCTGAAAATATAAAAATTTTGGATTTTAATGTAAAACCGTATGAAGGTGCTTTTTATATTCAGGATAAAATGGAATGGGAGGGAATGATCGCTAATCTGGGTTTGCGATTAGATTTTTATAATTTTAATACAGATTATTTTAGTAATATTTATTCACCATTACGAAATCCTTATTATGATCCTACGAAACCTTATTATGAGAGAGGAAAGTATTATGACATTGAATTAGCAGCCCGTGAAAAAACAAAATTATTTGCCAAGTTACAACCAAGGATTGGAGTTTCCTTCCCAATTTCCGAAGGATCCGTAGTTCATTTAAATTATGGAACGTTTACACAACGACCTGATTTTAATCAAATTTATTATCATCAAATAAGGGGATCCGAGATTATTTTTCTGGGTAATCCCAGATTGAAGCCAGAAAATACAACAGCTTATGATGTAGGTATTGTTCAGGCTCTTCCATTTGCCATCAGGTTAGATGTAAGCGCTTATTATAAAGATGTGAAAAATCTGGTAGAAACTGCTTATTATACTGATTCGAATCAATGGAGATATCAAACTTATCACAATTTAGATTATGCAAATATAAAAGGATTTCATGTTAGCTTAGAAAAAATGACAGGTTATATGAGTGTCATTATTCGATATAATTATCAATCAGCCACTGGAAAAGCCAGTTCTCCTTTTGAAGCCCCTGTTCATTTCTATGAAAATGTTGAAGGAGAAGAACTTGTGGAATATCCTGAGCCCGAAGATATATATCTGAACTATGATCGGACGCATCGTCTTGTGTCTAATGTAACTTTCCGTACTCCTGCTAAATTTGGACCATCAATATTCAATTTTAGACCTCTGGCAAATTTAACTATTAGTGGCATTTATCGTTATATGTCTGGTAGACCTTATACCTGGGATGAATACGGACTTGGTCTGAGAATGAACAAGCGGGCCCCAGGATTTGGCAATTTGAATATAAGAATTAATAAAAGATTCCGTTTAGGTTCCACAAATATAATTCTTTATTTAGAAGGTTTTAATGTATTAAATCAAAAAGAATATGCCTATAGAGTTTTTAGCAATGAGGAAACAAAAGCAAGGTGGGAATATGATCGTGATAATCTGATGATAAATGATGAACATTTACCTTATGTATATCGTGAAGATTTATTACTTATAGCCAATGAACCAAGGCATTTTCGTTTGGGATTAAAACTTGTTTTTTAATTTAGTAAGATTTAATAAAGATTTTAGAATTTAATTTTTTTATGTATGGAGGAGATAGATATGAGGATCGGTAAAATAAAATGTTTTGTTACACTTTTCTTATTGCTATTTCTCACTGATAATATTCCTGCTCAGGTAAGAGAATATTTTATCCACGATAGAGGTATGCTTCATGAAACTGTCTATAATACTGGAATTATTGCTCGACCCTGGGCTAATCAAGGGAATACAGATGGCACTGTAATTCTTCCGCAATTCGAATGGCCAGGAAACAAAGAAGTTATTGCCTATGTGGTGGAAGGGATTGAATATTATGGCCAGCACTGTTCTAGAGGGGCTGGTATGTGGATTATTGCCAATCCATTAGGAAAGCCTAGTATTAGTGATAGACTTTTTGCATTTTGTGGTGCAGTTGGACATGGTAGTAATCCAGCAAATGAAGTTGGTGTTTGGTCTTTTCCAATAGAATTTTATGAAATTGAAAATTATCCAATATTAGAAGATGGTACCCTTAACCCGGATTACGATCCTGGAGAAGCGGAACAAATTATTGTAGCAAAATGGGCAACTTCAACTGGAGTAACGGTTACTCGTACTTCCCGGCAATGGAGTTATCCAGATTATGATGATTTTATCATTTATGAATATACATTAGAGTATACCGGCGATACTGATGGAAATCCAAATACAATTGAAATGGAAGACGTTGATGCATTACAAGATGTATTTGTAACATTTGAATACAGTCTGGCACCATCTCTTTATGGATATATGCGTCATTATAAGCAATGGAAATGGAATCCGGGAGTTCACAATGGAGATAATTGGGGGAGTTTTGATTCTGATTACTGGTTAATATTTAATGCAGATGCATTTACAGGAAAAGAAGATGGAAAAACCAGATATTTAATGGCCAAGCCTGAACCCAATCCAGATTTATTTATGGAATTTGCTACAACCGGTAAAAATGGTGGTGGATTTTGTAGTCCGCAGGCTGTTGGTTATTGTGTTTTGTATTATGATACAGACCATTTAGCCAGGATTGATACGTTAAATCCAGAAAATAGCGAATCGAATATAATTGATGTAGGTAATTTTAGTGTTAATTGGTTGGATGAAGATGGAAAAGTTAAACAGCCCTGGGAATTAGACAGAACGGTAGGATGGAATCGAGAATCGGCACTAATGGAAGGTGGATGGGGGGCTCCCAGTCTGGATAGAAACAGAAGTTTTCAGAATTGGTATGAAAATGGGGATGGCGAAATTTTTTCGGAACACCCGGATCCCTGGTGGAGAGACCGTGATGCTCCTTTCAATCCAAGTGTTGTAAATAAATCAATTGCAAGATATGTTACGTTTGGCCCTTATAAGCTTAATAAAGGAGATAAGATAGATTTTACTATTGCTGAGGTGGCCGGGTTTGGTGCTGAACCGGGTAAAGTTATTAACGGAGCACTTCAGAAAGAACAGTGGGCACCTTATCCAACCTTAGATAAAAAAGTAGTACTTGACGGTCAGGTGATGACCGAGCATTATTTGACT
>CAYLYM010000174.1:0-4738 GCA_964387645.1 uncultured Calditrichaceae bacterium
TGTTACTGGCAGTGTGTTTAAATAAAAAATAAAACCGTTAAATAAAAAAATTTTTAATAATGAAGAATTCTAATTTTATCATATTTTTCTCTCTTGTCATTACCATATATGGCTTAATTAATTTTTATATTGGCCGAAGAGCCTGGCAGGCTTTGCCTGGAACGGGTCATATTCGTTACATATTTCTTGGAGTCTTTCTGTTCTTCGTATTAGCCTATCCTCTGGGACGTCTTTTAGAACGCCTTTACTATTGTGGAATTACAAAATTTATCGTCTTAATTGGCTCATTCTATCTTGGCTTTATGATTTATACTTTTTTTCTTGCACTCATTTTTGACATTCTGCGAGGCGTTAATTCTTTTTTTCATTTCTTTCCCGCTTTTAGCACCAAAAATCCACAAAAATCTGCGCAGATTGTCTTCGCCGGGATCACCATTTTCGCTTTAGTCATTGTTCTTATCGGTCACTTAAACGCTTTACATCCACGTATTCGAAAATTAAAAATCGAGATATCAAAATCTGCTAATAATTTGAAAAAGTTAAACTTGGTTCTTGTATCAGATGTTCACCTGGGGACAATAATTCGCAATTCCCGTCTGCTGAAAATTGTCGATGAAATAAACCGTCTCAATCCCGACGTGGTATTAATTCCTGGCGATTTAATCGATGAGGATATCACCCCAGTTGTAGAACAAAATATGGCCGAAAGTTTAAAGCAAATTCGTTCGAAATATGGTGTTTTTGCTTGCACAGGCAATCATGAGTATTTTAGTGGGGTAGAACAAACAGTTTCCTATATCCAGCAGAGTAATATTACCGTACTGCAGGATAGTGTGGTAAAAATTGCTGGTGTTTTATACCTGATTGGCAGGAAGGATTTAATGGTCGAAAAATTCAGTAGTGGACGAAAATCTCTTAAAGAATTAGTCAAAGGATTAGATCTTAATCTTCCTGTGATCTTAATGGATCATCAGCCGTTTCATTTAGAAGAAGCTGAACAGAATGGTATTGATCTACAACTTTCTGGACACACCCACCACGGACAAATATTTCCTTTTAATCTGATCACTAAAAAGGTATATGAAAAAAGTTGGGGCTACTTAAAAAAGGGGGAAACTCATTATTACATTTCGTGTGGCGTTGGTACCTGGGGGCCTCCAGTTCGTATAGGGAATACCCCCGAAATTGTCTTAATCACACTTCTGTTCAACAAAAAATAAGTGAACAATGGAAAGGGTAGAGGTAAGGCTTCAGTTGATACAGTTCAGAAAATTACTCTCAGTTTGATTAAAAATTTTTAATTGAAAAATCGAATGGCCAGTGGATAATGGAATTTTTCTCCACTGTTTGCTTTTACGGCAGCAATAACAATCATGATAAGCCCAAACAGCCCCAGTGCAATTAAAAGCAATATCCCCACTGCGATGAGAACCAAGAGGGCGGATGCAATTACATAAATAGTCATACTGATCTGAAAATTTAAAGCTTCTTTTCCCTGTTCGTCTACATAAGGGAATTCATCTTTTTTTAATATCCAGATCACTAACGGCCCTATGATATTGCCAAAAGGAATGACAAAGCCTACCAGACCCACCAGATGACAAAACATGGCCCACATACGTGCATCTTGAGTTGGCTTCAATTGCTGGGGAGTCGTACTGTTCTCGCCCATGTGTGTCTCCTTAAACTAAGATTATCAATTTAAACATAGTAAAAAGTATGAATAGAGACAGAATTGTTTCAAAGTTTACTTACAATTTAATATAATTATTTAATAAATTTTTACAAAGGAATTTTCAGTGTAAAATGTAATCTTTCCACCTAATTGAAAACTTTTATGCCATTTGGCTTAAAATAAAATTACTTATATAAAAAATTTTTGATTTAACCGGCAAAAATTTCTTATTATATATATTAAATTGACAAATTTTCATTTAGGAGTATTCAGAACGCTTTTATCTAATCCTTTTCATTCAGACTGAAAGAATGAGATTCGAAGGAGCTGGAAAGTTTAAATATCTTTAGTCAGAAGAAGAAGGTGAGTATATACACACACTCATCCGTTATGTTCTGAAACTAATTTAGACCATGAGAAATCAGTAGCGTAATCCGTTAATAAAATCGTTGAACTCGGATGGAATGAGAAAGATTACACGAGATTCAATTTTTTACAATGGTATGTCAAAAAACAGACTGAGGAAAAAAATCAATTTCAAACGATTCTTAAAAAATTGAATAGATTGAAAAGCACGGTGGGGGTCTTTATATATTGGCTCGTGAATTTGGAATACACACTGCAATCAAACAGGGCATATTTACAAGTTATAGCAGTTTTTTAATTATGAAGATTCATTTTCTGGCTTATTTTATTTAAAAAAATGCCCCGAACCCTGCATCAGGCACGAGGCACCATCATGTCAATGACCCCTTGAGTAATCATCAAGTGGATAGTTTATGTATTAATTATCATAATAAAGATAAAACTCATATGGATGAGGTCTTATAGACAGTTCATAGATTTCATTCGTTCTTTTATAATCAATCCATGTTTCGATCAGGTCACTTGTAAATACACCACTTTTGGTTAAGAACTCATGATCTTCTTCTAAAGCATCTAACGCTTCAGCTAAAGAACCCGGAACTTTAGGAACATTTTTCAAATCTTCATCAGACATTTCATAAATATCACGATCCAACGGTGGACCTGGATCAATCTTATTTTGTATTCCATCCACTACTGCCATAAGAATTGCAGTGAAAGCTAGATATCCATTAGCACTTGGATCTGGACAACGGAACTCGAAACGTTTGGTTTTTGGATTCGAGTGATACATAGGGATTCGAATTGCAGCAGAGCGATTACGTTTAGACATAACCAGATTGACTGGAGCTTCAAAACCAGGGACCAGACGGCGATAAGAATTCTGAGTGGGAGCACAAAAGGCCATAAGAGCACGAGCATGTTTGAGAACGCCACCGATAGCATAAAGAGCTATTTCACTCAATCCCGCATATTTATCACCTGCAAATAACGGTTTACCATCTTTCCATAACGAAACATGAGTATGCATTCCGCTACCATTGTCTTGAAAAATCGGTTTTGGCATAAAAGTAACAGTCTTTCCGGCACGTTTCGCCACATTTTTTACTATATATTTGTACCACATGAACTGATCTGCCATTTTAAGCAATTCGTCATACTTCATATCGATTTCACTTTGACCAGCCGTACCTACTTCATGATGGTGGGCTTCCACTACAATACCTACTTTTTGCATTTCCCTTACCATTTCACCGCGCAAATCATGATAAGTATCGGTAGGACTTACTGGAAAATAACCACCTTTATAACTCGGTTTGTATCCCAGATTAGGTTCTTCAATCCGGTTAGTGTTCCAGGCGCCTTCAATTGAATCGATTTGGTAAAATCCCATGTTTTGGGTTTGTTCAAAACGGATTTCATCAAAGATAAAAAACTCAGGTTCAGGACCAATGTAACATACATCAGCAATTCCTGTCTGTTTTAAATATTCTACGCCCTTCCTGGCTACGTGTCGTGGATCACGACTATATTCCTCAAAAGTATCGGGATCAACGATATTAGCAATAACACTAACAGTAGGTTTGGCAAAAAAAGGATCCAATTTGGCTGTACTAGGATCGGGAATAGCCAACATATCAGACATATGAATTCCCTGCCAACCACGGATAGATGAGCCATCAAAACCTACTCCTTTTTTAAAAGTGTCTTCATCCCAGGTATCAATAGGGAAAGTACAATGCTGCCAGGTGCCGAGTAAATCCGTAAATTTTAAATCCACCATATCGGCGCCATGCTTTTTAGCAAACTCAAAAAATTCTTTAGGGGTCATAAAAAACCTCCTTAATCTTTATTAAATTTTAGTTAATTATGGAAATATCGAAAAAAGATCAAATTTTTTACAATCGAACAAATCTTTTATATTGCAATACCATCTCTTTCATCTATTCTAATCCTGATATACTTTTCTAAAAATGTGATTAAAATTTTACCAATGTCCACATTACTGGGTCACATAACTGTTTTTGGATATCTACGGCGGGCTTTTATGTAAAATGCAACTACCAAACCACTAATACTTGCCGATATACGAACAACCGACCCAACCGCAAAATTAATGGCACTTTTGGCGCCTAAATCATAAGAAAAACTATCTGATGCACACACCCAATGATACAAAGAATTGTAAACCAACGATCCCCATAATGCAATAAAAAAACAATAAGCTTTAAAAGAAATTCTTTTCGCAGAAGCTCTAACAATTAATGCGGGCGTAATAATAGCAAATTTTCCCTGAAACATTGAAAAAACATATTCTAGAATACCCCCTAGCATAATGGAATTATCAATCCACAATAATAAAAAATATTGATTATTCCAACCATACCTACAGCTATGAACATTGTCACCAAAACACATCGCGTAAACACATATTACCCATAATACACTCATAATTCTCATAGCGAAAAAACTATATATTATTGTTATCAAAACATCCTTCCTTTGATCTTAACCGCCATATAACATAGCTAAACCAGGCACCATTAACAGAACCAACGGCGTAGATGTCAACATCCAGGCTGTGGCACCTTAATCTAAACCATTATTCTCTAACGCAAAAAGTAAATCAGGACTCAAAAAGACAATAATAAAACTTATAATAAAAAATGTAATCTTTGCTCTTCTTAAAAGGGGTGA
>CAYLYM010000175.1:0-4675 GCA_964387645.1 uncultured Calditrichaceae bacterium
TGAGGTTCAATTTAAATTTACTTGCATGATTTACAATATTAGACAGGGATTGGCGTTTACAACGACTTAAAACAAGGGAGAAGTACGCCCTTTTCCCCAGAATGGGTAGAAAAGGGCAAAAAAAATCAAAATTAAAGGGAGATTTTTAGATGAAAAAAGGCGAAGAAAACATCATTTAACCATTTTTTTCTAAAATTTTTCTATCGAAAATGAACAATTTACAAAAATACACATTTTTTAAAAGGTTTCGTATAATTAAAATTCAATCTTTAATATCATAAAATTCTTATAGAAATTTATTATATACTTTTAAAGCATAGTATCAATCTTTTCAAAAACCCGGTTATTCTCTTCCACTTTTTGATAAGAAAATAGATTTTCTGAAATTTTCAGAATATTTTTTTCTTGAAAAATGTCAAAATATTTATTAAAATATTAAAGCACACGTGTGTATTCAATGTTTATAGTTTAATGTTTTAATAAAATATGAAAAATATTTAGTTACAAAATCATGAATTCCTGAGTAAATCCCGGAAAATGGTAATTCCTAAAATCTCGCGAAAAGATATTGTTATTAAGTGAAAGATACTACTTCTAATCGAATTTTTAGAAAAATAATTTTATAAAAAATTAGGTGCTATTGAATTTCTAAAATCGGATAATGTAATTAAGATGGCGGAGCTATGTTATCTGTTTATTAATAAAAATGTGTATTAATTCTTTTAAAATGAAAATTTTGATTTAATCATAAAATGTTAGTAGAATTGAATTTTAAATACCCTTTATTATTATTCTACTGATTAAAATCGTTGGTTAACATTTTTCTCTAATCCACTCCAGCAGGTTTCGAATAATCATATAGCAATTGAATTAATTCGGTGGCGAAATAATGGAGTTAATGCAAGGTAATTTTTCAAAGGTTTCAATTAACTTATTTATAACAACTTTATTTTTTGATACTAAAGATTAAAACGTCTTTAGTATAAGTTAAATCTTTTTTTAGATTTTGTGGTTTAAGACTTTTTAAATTAATTAGATTTATTCTACTTTATCCTCTAAACTTGTTAGAAATCTAGTTCTTATATTAATCCTGACTGTTTGAGTATTTCTATCTTTGATGTAGATAATCTGCTCGGATATAGAATTATCTGATCTTCTAAAGTTATTTTTTTCCATCTTTGTAAATAAGAAAATTTTTGAATATAATAAATTATTTATATATTCCTGTAATTACTCAAAATTTCGGAGAGAAGTTATGAGAAATAATTCATTTAATCGTCGTGACTTTATAAAAACAATTGGTTTAAGTACATTGGCCTTTACCATGAGTAAAAGTATGGTTTCTTGTTCAGAAACTAAGAAAAGGAGTAGGCCGAATGTAATAATTGTTTTAACCGATGATCAGGGATATGGGGATTTAGGATATCATGGTAATGAGAAGATTCATACTCCCAATTTAGACAAACTTTTTGCGAAATCTGTAGATTTGACGAATTTTCATGTCAGTCCGACTTGTTCACCAACGCGAGCTTCATTAATGACAGGACGTTATAATGATCGTACGGGTGTCTGGCATACAGTAATGGGACGTAACTTATTACGAAAAGATGAAGTTACTATAGCAGATATTTTTTCGGCAAATGGATATAAAACAGCAATATTTGGGAAATGGCATTTGGGTGATAATTATCCTTACCGTCCTCAGGATCGGGGATTTCAGGAAGTATTAATTAATGGTGGTGGAGGTGTTGGACAAACTCCTGATTATTGGGATAATGATTATTTTGATGATGTGTATTTTCATAATGGAAAACCCGTGAAATTTAAAGGTTACTGTACTGATATTTGGTTTGATAATGCTATAAAATTTATTAAGTCGAATAAAGATCACCCCTTTTTTGTGTATCTCCCAACTAATGCACCTCATGGTCCTTATAATGTGGCGGAGAAATATAGTAAACCTTATGAAAATAGAGGTATTGATAAAAATAGGGCTAAATTTTATGGTATGATCACAAACATCGATGAAAATATAGGTCGAATGGTTAATGAGTTGAAGGAACTGGGGCTTTTTGACGATACTATTTTTATTTATATAGGAGACAATGGAACCTCTGCTGGGGCTGATTTGGATAAAAATGGGTACCCTATTAAAGGATATAATGCAGGTATGCGAGGTAGAAAGAGTTCTCCCTATGAAGGGGGACACAGAGTAGCTTGTTGTGTTTCCTGGCCAAATGGTGGGATCAAAGGAGGTAAGAATGTTGATAAGTTGACGGCGCATATCGATATATTACCTACTTTGATAGATTTATGCGATTTACAATTACCTAGGGAAATAAAATTCGATGGTAAAAGTCTTAAGCCTTTGTTACTTGATAAACCAGAAAACTGGCCTGATCGGATTTTAGTTGTGGATAATCAGCGGCTTGAATATTTAGTTAAGTGGAAGCAATTTGCAGTTATGACTGAGAGATGGCGTTTAGTTGGAAATTATGGAAAAGGAAAGACTTATCGTAACTTTTCTTTAAAGCCCCATGAACAATTAGTTAAAGATCCGAAGAGAGCAATTGAACTATACGATATAAAAACAGATCCTGGTCAGCGATATAATGTTGCAAATAAGTATCCTGAGGTGGTTGACAAATTACTTAAAGCGTATGAAGATTGGTGGAATGATATTTCTAAACGATCTGATGAATATTGCAGGATAATTATTGGATCAGAGCATGCAAATCCTACTACTTTAACTTGTCATGACTGGCATGGGGTTGAAGGTGAAATTCCCTGGAACCAGAGACATATTCGTCGAGGATTGTATGCAAATGGTTTCTGGGCAATTGAAATAGCAAGTGATGGCGAATATAGATTTTCATTGAGAAGATGGCCCATCGAATTAGATAAAGGCATCAATGAGGGAATTCCTCCAAAAAGAGGTATTCCTGGTGTACAGGATATGCCAGAAGGAAAAGCTTTCAATATTAAAGAAGCACGAATAAAAATTGGTGACGTTGAGATGAATAAAGTTGTTTCTCGAGAAGATAAAGAGGTAGTTTTTAGGATTAAATTAGAAAAGGGTGAAACAAAATTACAGACATGGTTTGTTGATGCTAATGGGAAATCATGTGGCGCTTATTATGTATACATTAAAAAAATTGGTTAAGTTGTTAAAATATAGATAATTAAAATAGAGTAATTGTTATGCTAAATACAAAAATTTATTTTTGTATTTTGGTTGTCTGGGGTTTAATTATGTTGAGTTGTAAACATTCTCAAAATCAAGTAAAAACTTCTGGAAAAAAATATAAACCTACATGGGAATCTCTAACGCAGCATCCAGATCCGAAATGGTTTGATGATGCGAAATTTGGTATTTACTGGCATTGGGGTGTGTATTCTGTACCTGCTTATAGAACGGAATGGTATCCTCGTTGGATGTACAGTAAAGCTCATGAAATATACAAGTATCATGAGGAGCATTATGGACATAATTTTGGGTATAAAGATTTCATTCCCATGTTTACAGCAGAAAGATTTAATGTTGATGAGTGGGCTGATTTGATTTTGAAATCAGGAGCTAAATTTGCTGGCCCAGTTGCGCAACACCACGATGGTTTTGCGATGTGGGATAGTGATATTACAGAATGGGATGTTGCTGATATGGGACCTAAAAGAGATATTATGAGAGAGTTTGAAAAAGCTCTACGAAGCCGGGGATTAAAATTTATGGTCTCTTTTCATCATACACGAAGGTGGTGGTATTATGAACCTTCATACGAAGGTAATTATGATACAAAAGATCCGAGATTTGCAGGTGCTCACAAAATATATCCTCCTATTCATAATCCGGGTGATCCTCCAACTGAAGAGTATATGCAAGATTGGGAGAATCGACTTAAAGAAGTAGTCGATAAATATCAACCAGATTTGGTATGGTTTGACGGAGGATTGAACAGGGAAAAGTTTTTCAGAGCATCTTTACCCAAATTCCGTGAGCATGTCAAACGATTTCTTGCTTATTATTACAATAAAGCAGAAGAATGGGGCAAGGAAGTTGTTGTTACTTATAAAAATAATGATTTGCCAGAGGGTGCTGGCATTCTCGATATAGAAAGAGGGAGAATGAATAAACTAAGCGCTCGTAAGTGGTTAACTGATACAGCAGTTTCTCGAAGGGGGTGGTGTTATATCCAACACCCTGATTATAAATCTGTTAATGAATTGGTAGATGTGTTGGTGGATATTGTTAGTAAAAATGGGAATCTATTATTGAATATTGGTCCAAGACCAGATGGTACAATTCCACCAACTCAGAGAGGATTATTATTAGAAATTGGTGAATGGTTGACAATTAATGGTGAAGCTATTTATGGCACAAGACCATGGATTATATACGGTGAGGGTCCTACGGCGGGTGGAGAAAGTGTAATTAAAGAAAAAAACGAAGTTGAATATACTAATAAGGATATTCGTTTTACGACTAAAGGCGATGTACTTTATGCTATTGTTCTAGATTGGCCTGGAAAACAGACAGTAATAAAATCATTGAAAAATGCAAAAATTAAATCGGTTTCGATGCTCGGATTGAATGAAAAATTAGAATGGAAACAAACTGAAGAGGGATTAACTATAAAAACACCTATTCACAGACCTGGCGATCATGCATATACGTTTA
>CAYLYM010000176.1:0-4635 GCA_964387645.1 uncultured Calditrichaceae bacterium
GAATGGCATTATATCTTATCAGAATATGAAGCTATGTATTATTTAAATTGTATTAAACAGAAGATTTGTTTTGTTGGTCATTCTCACATCCCTGTAACGTATTCGATGCAAAACGGTTCGATTTATCAAGAAGAAATACATTTAAATCTAAAAGAAGATAAATACATTGTTAATGTTGGCAGTATTGGTCAACCCCGCGATGGAGATCGTCGCCTTTGTTTTGTAATTTTTGATGCAGATTCATCTGTTCTGCGTTATATTCGACTTCATTATCCAGTCAAAGAGACCTATGATGAGATTTTAAAAAATATGCTTCCTCCTTTTCTTGCAATGCGATTGATGGTTGGGCATTGATCGGTTTTAATAATTTTTGATTCTAATTTGTAGAATGATTTTTTCTTTTTCATATCCTTCTTTTTTAAGATTTATATAATAACTTGAAATCAAACTGTTATTTAAGATTTCATTCCTCAGTTTCTTTTGAAATGTTATAATTAAACCACGAAGGACACGAAGTGAAGTTTGATAAATTATCTATTAAAGTTATCGGAAATTTTATTAAGGTGCATCGAACTTCTGGGTCGGATTTACTTAAATCTATTTCTGAACAATGCCTGGCCAGATAAATGGATCTTTCAGGAATATTGTTCAAATTGCAATCTACTTTGTCAATTGAATAAAAAGGGATTAAATTAGATTGTGGTTACCGAATCGATATACTTGTCCAAGACAAGTTCATTGTTAAATTCAAAAGTGTGGAGAGAATATTACTTGCTTATTAATTTCAAATATTAACATACATGAAGTTAGTAAATATTAGGATTAATTTGTTGATAAATTACAATTTAGAAAGATTAAGAGAAAGTATAAAAATATGTTTTATAAAATCTTCGTGTCCTTTTTAATAAAATAGTAGTCTATCAAATCTTGCATCTAACCTTCGATTTGCTTTGGCAGATGAGCTTTATTATTAAAAAGTTCTGTTAAAGATGACAGCATAGTTGATTAAAAAATAGCTTTATTTTTTATATTTTGTCATTTTTAAGAAATTTTTTGTTTAATATATTTTTTAAGCTTAATTTTATTCTTCAGAACTTTTTATTTAAGAGAGAGTAATATGATCTGAACTTAATTTTTTATAAATAGATTTGGAGTCTGGAAATGTTAAATAACTTAATGACAAAAATTTTTGGTAGTAAAAATGAGCGAGAATTAAAGAAGCTTTGGCCTATTGTAGATCAAATAAATCAGTATTATGAAGACTTTAGTAAATTAAGTGATAGTGAATTACAGAAAAAGACTGAGGAATTTAAGGCCAGACTGCAAGATGGAGAGACTTTAGATGATTTACTTCCCGAAGCTTTTGCGGTTGTTAAGAGCGCATGTAAAAGGCTTTTAGGAAAAAAATGGGTTGTGACCGGGAGAGAAATTTCCTGGGATATGGTTCCCTTCGACGTCCAATTATTAGGTGGTATAGTTTTACATCAGGGGAAAATTGCCGAGATGGCTACAGGTGAAGGAAAAACCCTTGTTGCAACCATGCCGCTTTATTTAAATGCACTTGAAGGTAAGGGTGCACATCTTGTTACTGTAAACGATTATCTTGCTCAACGTGATGCTGAATGGATGGGGGAAATTTTTAAATTTCTTGGTTTGACAGTTGGTGTAATATTGAATGATATGGATGCTAAACAACGGAAAGAAGCTTATTCCTGTGATATTACTTATGGCACAAATAATGAATTCGGTTTTGATTACTTGCGCGATAATATGGCAGTGTCTCCGGAGGATATTGTTCAGGTAAAGGGTCATCACTATGCTATCGTTGATGAAGTGGATAGTGTTTTAATTGATGAAGCCCGAACCCCGTTGATTATTTCCGGTCCTTTGGATGTGTCCACCCATGCTTATGATGAAGTAAAGCCAATGGTAGAGAGGTTGGTTCGCCAGCAAACCAGATATGTAAACTCTTTGATTGGTGAAGCAGAAAAATTGTTAGAGGAAGGGAAAAACGATGAAGCAGCGGTAAAATTACTCATTGCTCAACATGGGGCTCCAAAAAATCGGCGGTTGCAAAAACTCTACCAGCAACCGGGAATCAGGAAAATGGTTTTTGAGATGGAAAACAATTTTATGCGTGATAAACGTCTGCATGAAATTACTGAGCAACTTTACTATGCGGTTGATGAGAAAAGTAATGTTATTGATTTAACTGATAAAGGTCGTTCTTTTCTTTCACCGAATAATCCAGAAGATTTTGTTTTACCAGATCTTGCAGAAGTTTTTTCAGAAATAGAAGGGGATGAATCTCTATCTCCAATGGAGAAAGTAGAGCGGAAGAATAAAATTCAAATGGAATACATACAAAAGAATGAAAAAATACATAATATTTCACAACTATTAAAAGCTTACACTTTGTTCGAAAAAGATGTTGATTATGTAGTTTCTGATGGTAAAGTATTAATTGTTGATGAGTTTACCGGTCGTATTATGTATGGCCGGCGCTATAGTGATGGATTACATCAGGCATTGGAAGCTAAAGAAAATGTTAGGATTGAAAAAGAAACTCAAACTCTGGCCACCATCACTTTACAAAATTATTTCCGTCTATATGATAAATTGGCAGGGATGACCGGTACTGCTGAAACTGAAGCAGCAGAATTCTGGGATATTTACAAATTGGATGTTGTGGTTATTCCCACCAATAAACCGGTGAGGCGAATTGATTACAATGATGTTATTTATCGAACAAAACGAGAAAAATACAATGCGGTCATCAATGAGATTGAACGATTGCATAAAAAGGGCCGGCCAGTGTTGGTAGGAACAATTTCGGTAGAAGTATCTGAAACATTAAGTCGTATGCTTAAACGAAGAGGAATTCCACATAATGTTTTAAATGCCAAGTATCATAAGCAAGAGGCAGAGATTATAGCCAAAGCCGGTCAAAAGGGAGCTGTCACGATTGCTACAAATATGGCAGGTCGGGGTACGGATATCAAACTGGGGCCTGGTGTAGTTAAATGCAAGGACGGGTGTTATTTGAAGGATACTGAAGGTAGGGAAGTACCGCCAGACTTGGATTTGGAGGCTTGCCAGGCAGACATGCCCTGCGGATTACACATTATCGGAACTGAACGGCACGAATCTCGCCGAATTGATCGACAATTACGCGGCCGTGCCGGAAGGCAAGGTGATCCTGGTTCCAGTCGGTTCTATCTAAGTCTGGAAGATGATCTAATGCGCCTATTTGGTTCTGACCGGATGATTGGGGTGATGGATAAATTAGGTGCTAAAGAAGGAGAGATGATTACACATCGAATGGTCAGTCGTGCTATTGAGAAAGCGCAGAAGCGCGTAGAAATGCAGAACTTCAGCATACGAAAACACCTGTTAGAATACGATGATGTTATGAATAAACAACGGGAGGTTATTTATGAACGCCGTCGGAAAGCATTGCTGAATGAAAGCGTCCGTGAAGAATTGGAATTAATCATGGATGAATTCCTAGATGCCCAATTTGAAAAATATATCGGAGATAAAAAACATCCGGAAGACTGGGATATCGATGGACTGGCAGAATCTGTAATGATGACATTACTGGTAGATATTAAATCTCTAGGTGATAAAATTTATGGTATGAGTGAAGAAGATTTGCATAACTATATTAAAGAAGAAGCAAAAAAAATTTATTCCTATAAAGAACAGAAATTAGGTGAGAAATTTTTGCAGAATTTTGAAAAATATGTGATGTTGCGGGTAGTTGATGAACATTGGAAAGATCATTTACATCAGATGGATTTATTAAAAGAAGGTATCGGTTTACGGGCTTACGGACAAAAGGACCCGCTCATTGAATATAAACAAGAAGCCTATCACATGTTTGTTGACTTGATTGACAGTATCAACCAGAAGACACTGGAGATGTTGTGGCGTACCGAAATAGTGGAAGAGCCCCGTTCGCATCGACATGCACCACATCGCTTGCGTTTGGTTCATAGTGATACGACCAATCTGGGTTACCAGGCGAGTGCCCATGGAGAAATGACCGACATCCAGCGGGCGGGCCAACAACGTAGCCAGAAAGCTCGGCCTATTAAACGTAATGTACCTAAAGTGGGAAGAAATGATCCCTGTCCTTGCGGCAGTGGCTTGAAATATAAGAAATGTCATGGCAAAACTTGATCTTGAAAAGATAAATAAGTTTAATAAGTCCGGCGCTGATATTCGATGCGACCGGGCTTTTTTGTTTTGATGGATAGCACTTCTGTTAAACGAATTCATAAGATTTAACGGAATTATTTTTTTTTAAATTTTACCGAATTTTCATTCAAATAGAATAGATACTTTCAAAAATTTTTGTGCTGATTAAAATTGAGGGCAAACACTTTTTTTAAATCTACTTCAGCAGGTTTAAAATAATCGTAAATCAATCAAATTTATTCGATAAAGAAATAATGGAGTTAAAATAAGATGATTTTTCCAAGGTTTTAAATATATCTGAAACCTTTGAAAAAATACGTGTATTGACGAATTAAAAATTTAACTAAAAATTTTTAAATTAAGTTAACTCTATGAACTCAATCCATAACTCAAAATTCCCAAATTTTCATCAATTACCCTTTCTCTTTATAG
>CAYLYM010000177.1:0-4617 GCA_964387645.1 uncultured Calditrichaceae bacterium
TCAAAAAAGCCAGACCTGATTTTCATATTATCGTGTTATTTTTTTCACCTTCCGGATACAAGAATGTCCAATCGCTCCCGGGTGTTGATTTATTCCTGTATGCACCATTTGACTGGTTTTTACCTGTATTTAGATTTATGATCAGACTCAAACCTACGCTATGGGTCATTGCCAAGCACGATGTCTGGCCCAACCAGGTGTGGTTTGCCAATTGGCTTAAAATACCTTTATTCCTGATTAACGCTTCCCTCCATTCAAACAGTAAACGATTAAAATGGTATTCAAAATATTTTCACCGTATTCTCTATTCTCGTTTTACAAAGATTCTAACCATCTCAGAAAATGATCAATCCAATTTCTTAAAGCTCGTCCCCTCTGAAAAAATTCTTCTGGTTGGAGACACCAAATTCGATCAGGTCATTTACCGCAGAAATGAATCAAAGAAACTTACCTATCTACCCGAAAGAGTGACAAGTAATCGATGGATATTTATCGCCGGGAGTACCTGGCCGGAAGATCATAAACACCTTCTACCAGCAGTAAAAAAACTCTCAGAAAAACACCAGAATTTCTTTACCATTATATGCCCACATGAACCAACACCAAAACATTTAGATGAATTGACAAAAAATCTCCAGCCATTGAAAAGCATTTTGTTATCAAACATTCAAAATTATTCAAACGAATCCGTACTCATCATTGATAAAATTGGCATTTTAGCCAATATATATGGCCTGGGCAAAGTGGCGTATGTGGGAGGTAGTTTTAAACAGAATGTTCACAATGTTCTAGAAGCTGCCGTTTATGCCATCCCTGTTTTAATAGGTCCGGTTAATTCGAATTCAAATGAAGCTCAATTATTAAAAGCTGCCGGTGGGTGCTTTGAAGTGAAAAATAGTACTGATATTTTCAATTTTTTGGAAAAATTTTTCATTAATGATATTTATCGTCGGGAATCAGGAGTTAAAGCTTTCCGGATTGTCAAGGAGAATTGCGGAGCAACGGAATTATCAGTACAAACGATTTTAAGTTATTTAGAAAACCATTCTTAAAGGACATAAGAAAAAATTATCTGAGGAATTAATAAAATTATTTTTACGCACAGTTAAAGAAATCCTGTTAAATTTTTAAGACCAAAAAAGAGATTGCTTATGGACATAGAAAACATCAACTTAGAAAATTTTGTTAAAAAAGTTGATGTGGTTTACACCGATGTCGATGGCACATTTGTAAATGAAGGATGTTTGTTTTGGAATAAAAATGGATACACCTTGAAAAATGCGGCTGCTGTTTATCGTTTACTGGAAAACCATGTTGACGTGGTCATGACTTCAGGCAGAGAGAAAGAGAAGCTAAAAGAGGCTGCACGAATTCTGGGATTTCGCAATTTTATAGCCAATTTGGGAATAGAAATTGTCTACAATAATGGGGAAAAAGTCATTACCCATTTCGGCGTAGATGTGCCCGATCACAAAAGCCTTAAAAAATGGATTGCGAAGACAGGAGTTATCCAGGCTTTATTTCAAAATTTTCCTGGCCAATTGCGTTATTATACTCCCTGGGCGGAAATTTTAAGAACACACCATCTCCTTATTGGTGAATTAAATTTTGAAGAGGTCCATGATTGGATGAAAAATCAATATCCAGAATTGCGTATTATTGACAATGGAGCTGTACCACCAGAAAAGGATTTCTCCAATCCCCATGCCTACCATATTGTTCCTGCTCGTGTGGGTAAAAAATCAGCCGTCCAGATAGATAAACGGGAGAGAAATCTTAAAAAAGAAAATTTGATAGGTGTCGGTGATTCCATAGAAGACCTTTCTATAGCAGATGAAGTGGGTATATTTTTTTTGCTTGATGATACAATCAAAACAGAAAAACCCAATGTAGTTTATATAGACAATAAAGATGGTGAAGGTTTTAGTAAAATTGTTGACTTACTTTTTAAAAACGAATTAATATCACTATAATTATTCTGCTTCCGGAATAATGATCCAAGCGATTATGTAAGTAGATAAAATAGGAATAAATCCGGTAAGGAATAATAGCAAAATGGACAATATTCGTAAAAGGTTTGGATCAATATTGTATAATTCACCTATGCCGCCAAAAATCCCAGCAATTTTTCGATCGGTTTTCGAACGATATAATTTTTTCATTCAATCTCTCCTATTACAGATTATTCCATCTTTTAAAATTTAAATCAGGCTTTCTGCGTTAAATCCAATTAATTGAAAATCTTACTTGAGAAGATAATTAAATGGATTTTTCGACACATTATTTCGAGAAATATTCTGAAACACAATTAGTCTTTTGGCTTACTACTTTCTTCAGTTGATTTTACCTCAATAAAATCTTCTTTACGTCTTGATCTCAATAGAAGATAGATACCGATCCCAATCAATAGTAAAGGCCAGAATAAACGGAAAAAGGGCAAACCTGACCAGAAGAAAAATGATAAGAGAATCAATATAATTGCGGGAACCAACAAACCTTTTTCGCTGGGGCCAAAAAAATACATAAACAAAAATCCCAATCCTGGTCCGAGAAGAAAAACTGGCCAGAGTTCCTGCATCCAATCCCAACCATATAGTGAACAGTATAGGAAAAGTAGACCGTAAGAAATCAAAATAGTACCTGGCATTAATAATCCTACTTCCTTACGATTAATCAGCCAATTGAGCCAGAACAATACACCACCACCAACCATTAATAATGGCCATAATTCACTCCATTCGAAATAAAACCAGCCAAGATTGTTTCCAAGGAAAAGAAATCCAATAACTATTAAAATAATTCCCCAAACAATCGATTTTGCATCGCCACGCATGATGCCTCCATTTAATCATTTCATTCTTGCTCTTTGTAAAACTACGCCTTCATTCAAAGAAAGTTACTATTTGAGAATAAATTATCCAAACATATGACCGATAAAAAATAACGAATGCATCTATGAATAAATTCATAAAATGTGTTCATTTCTCAGATATGAGAAATCTTATAAGTTTTTACTTTTTTTAAATCAATCTGGTGAGACGCAATATGCAACCATTAATTGATTTGAACGTAATCATTTATATTAAATTTTTTCAAAAATAAAATTTAAGATTGTTTGCTAAATATTAAATCATTAAGGAGTTTATAATGAGACCTACATATCTTTTCTTAGTTTTCCTTTTTACTATTTTTATGTTTTCATCATGTTCTCATAATTATGCCATTTATGCCAGTTCCTCTGATAAGATCGAAAAAACATTTCAGGTTGACTTTGGTGGAAAATTAGATTTAGAAACCGATTTAGGTTCTATCGAAGTGAAAGCTGTTTCTGGTAAAAAAGTCCATGTGGAGGTGTTTAAAATAGTCAAAGGTAGATACCGAGATGAGGCTGAAGAAGTTCTAAAAGATTTTGAAGTTCGCTTTAAAAAAATAGGCAAGAATGTTCAAATCAGAGGCAAACTGAACCACCGTTGGTTCAGGAGACGACATGGTTTAAGAGTGAAATTTGTTGTAACTGTTCCTGAAAAATATGATGTGGAACTCAAAACTTCTGGCGGGAGTATTTCCGTGGCTGACCTGGAAGGAAAAGTTCATTCCAGAACTTCGGGGGGAAGTTTACATTTTGGTTCCATCAAGGGCCCTGTTTACGGAAAAACTTCTGGCGGAGGAATTAATTTGAGTGATTGCGTTGGAGATGCGGAGATTTATACTTCAGGTGGAAGTATTTCTATCGGCAAGGTCGAAGGCAATGTTATTGCCAAAACGTCAGGCGGATCCATTAAAATTGAACATGCAAAAGGAAACGTTGTTGCCAAAACTTCTGGGGGTAGTATTCATGTGGAAGAAGTCATGGGGTCAATTGATGCCAGCACGTCTGGTGGTTCAGTTACAGCGTCAATTTTGCGGCAACCTAAAGATCGATGCCAGTTAAAAACTTCTGGAGGTAGCATAACGGTTTACCTGGCGGATGAAATCGCAGCCGACATAAACGCCAGCACCAGTGCCGGAAGAGTTTACAGCGATTTTAACATCACGGTTATCGGCAATATTAGTAAAAATAAAATAGTAGGCAAAATAAATGGTGGTGGTCCAGAACTTTATCTAAGAACATCTGGTGGTAATATTAAAATTAAAAAATTATAATTCACGCTTTATTAATTGGTTGTCACAAACCAATTTTAAATAGCAATTTTGTACCATTTCTACTAAACGGATGCCAGAGATTTTTATTCAGAAATCTCTGGCATTTTTAACATTTTGATAAGATAAACGGAGATTGTTTTAAAACTTTTCTAAAAATCTTAAATTAACTCACTTGGAATTCCTTAATTTAATATTTATCGTTTTCCAGTAAGTATCAAAATTGACTACTTTTAAAATAATATGTTTTGATAGAAAGAAAAACACTTGATTGGATAAATTTGCTTCGATAGATTAAGCAAAGAATGCCAATAATTCGAAGGAAGTAAAGCTTCATGCCAGTTATTTTTGGAAAAAACGCTATACTAGAAGCACTTAAAACCAGACAGTCGCTAGAAAAAATATACATACATGCTAAAAAAAAAGGAGGAACAATAAATTTAATTTGTAAACTGGCTAGGGAACAAAAAATCCCTA
>CAYLYM010000178.1:0-4609 GCA_964387645.1 uncultured Calditrichaceae bacterium
TTTTCTACACTTGTTAATATTCCAGAAAAAAATGGGCTTTCCAAATCCCGAAGGACAAATCCAATTGTTCGAGGTAAAGTTGATTTCATCCTACGGGTTTGCTCAGCAACATAAGTTCCCTTACCTATCCGAGTATATAACACTCCTTCTTGAATCAATTCAGACCGGGCTCTCCTGATAGTAATCAAACTAACATTAAAACGGCGTGCCAGTTCCTTGTGTGAACCGATAGAATCTCCAACCTTTAATCTTCCTTCAGCAATTTCCCTTTTAATTTCTTCTGCAATTTGTTTATATAGTGGCCTTGGATCAGTTAGATCAATTCCCAAAAGTTACCTCTTTATAATTTATCTAAAAAATTTATAAGAAAGTCATATTTTATAAGAAAATAACATTTTTAAATAATAGAAAAAGGAAAGGTACACCACCTGTGGTACTTTATTAAGACGGCTCCGCCATGTCAGTTCCAATATTTCTGCTTCAGAACTGGAGGAAAGTATAATATCGCGAAAAATTTTTTAAAAGTGTATACCTTGTATACAAAGTAAAAACTTAATGGGAAAATATTAATTTGTCAAGAAATTTTCTTTTTTCATTTAATTTCAATTAAACAATTTAATTTCGTTTTTCTGTTATATTTTAAATAATTTGATAAGTTTCCTAAAAAACTATCCACAATTCAAATATATTATTAATTTTAAATCTTTGAAAAAGTACTTGCCATTTTTACCATATTTTTTTGCAAATCGAATCCGATGATAAACTATAATTCGAAATCTATTGAAGCGAATTTGAGCAAAATGTTATTTGACAATTTTAACTGTTGAAAAATGATAAAAGGGATTAAAAACTCAGCTCCGATAAGATTTTTTAATTAACTCAATTTTTTCTGTCCATAACGTTTTTTGCAAATTAACTCTACTCATTTATAATTAAAATATTTTCCATTTCATCTTAGGACTATGCTATTCAAGAGCTGATATTAAATTAAATTAAATTGAAAGTAAAATTCACATTTAAAAAATTCTTTCTGTATTTCCCGACTCACCTTTAAAATCATTGGTAATAATTAAATTACATATACACGACATTAGTTTGATCTAAGAATAATCTCCAATCCATTTAGTAATTTTAAGTGTCTGAACTTAAAATAACAATTGAAATATTATTTGTATGAAAATGTCATGGATAATTTTGACTCAATAGAAAAATGTGATTCATGCTTATAATTTTTTAGACAAAACCCACGTTAAGACATAATTTTAAGAAGAGAAAGGCGACCAATTTATCGATCGCCTTCTCATATCTTCTCTGTCAGACCTGTAAGAAAATGACGAAAATGTGGGCAATTAGAAAATAGAAAATGCCACAGTCAAACCTGCCATAACAATTGCTACCATACTCATGAGTTTGATAAGGATATTCAGACTGGGGCCAGAAGTATCTTTGAATGGATCACCTACAGTATCGCCGATAACAGCAGCTTTATGAGCTTCAGAGCCTTTTCCACCATAGTGGCCTTCTTCAATAAACTTTTTGGCATTATCCCATGCGCCACCAGAGTTCGCCATAAATATTGCCAGCACAAATCCAGTTGACAAACCACCTACTAACAATCCCATTACTCCGGCAACTCCAAATAAAATTCCCATCGAAATTGGAACAATAATAGCAAGTAGCGAGGGCAATACCATTTCAGCCTGGGCACCTTTGGTAGAAATTGCCACACAACGAGCATAATCAGGTTCAGTTTTTCCTTCAAGTATTCCAGGAATTTCACGGAATTGACGTCGTACTTCATCAACCATCTTGGAAGCAGCTCTACCTACCGCATTCATTGTTAAACCACAAAAGACAAAAGCCATCATGGAACCAACAAAAAATCCTATTAGAACTTTTGGATTCATTAAGTTTACATTAAAATATTTCATAAAATCAATCAAGTTTGCCGATACAATCTTAACAGTTTGTCCGTTTCCAATATCAAGCACAGTTTGCCCGATTCGTATCAAACCGATCTTTAGTTCTTCGACATATGAAGCCAATAGCGCCAGAGCAGTAAGTGCAGCACTTCCAATAGCAAAACCTTTTCCGGTAGCAGCAGTAGTATTACCTAAAGCATCGAGGGCATCAGTTCTATTTCTTACTTCTTTACCTAAACCACTCATCTCTGCATTCCCACCTGCATTGTCCGCAATGGGTCCATAGGCATCTGTTGCAAGGGTGATTCCAAGAGTAGAGAGCATGCCAACAGCTGCTATACCAATTCCATAAAGTCCCATACTAATATTTGAAAGATCAAATCCACTGGAAAACATATAGGCTAAAAAGGTTGCCAGAACTATAGCAAGAACAGGAACAAATGTAGACAACATACCTATTCCCAGACCTGAGATAATAACAGTTGCAGGTCCGGTTTTGGCGCTTGCTGCTATGCTTTGGGTTGGTCTAAAAGAATGAGATGTGTAATATTCCGTAGCCTTTCCGATGGCAATTCCGGCCAATAAACCTACAATAATTGCTAACCATATCCCTAAAGCATTAGGTAATTTCAATAACCAGACGATAATCCCGGAAAAGATCACGATTAAAATTGAACTGAGATTAATTCCCTTGGAGAGAGCGCCGAGTAATTGTCTTTGAGAAGCACCTTCGTTGGTACGCACAGCAAAAATACCAAGAATAGAAAGCAAAGTACCGATTGCAGCAATCACCATAGGAGCAATAACAGCTTTAAACTGAATAACAACGTTTCCCATAAATGCTGCAGCACCTAAAGCAGCCGTTGCCAGAATTGAACCGGCATAAGATTCATAAAGGTCTGCGCCCATTCCAGCAACATCACCAACATTATCACCTACGTTATCCGCAATAACGGCTGGATTCCGGGGATCATCTTCCGGGATTCCTGCTTCAATTTTACCTACCAGGTCGGCACCAACATCAGCAGCTTTGGTAAAGATACCACCACCAACACGAGCAAAAAGAGCCTGGGTAGAAGCCCCCATACCAAAGGTCAACATAGTAGTGGTAATTACAGCTAAATTATGACCATCACCCAGGGAAGCAGGATAAAATAAATTTAAAATAAGAAACCATATAGAAATATCCAGAAGGGCTAACCCTACCACAGTAAGTCCCATCACTGCACCGCTTCTAAACGCAATTTTTAAACTCCCATCCAGAGATTTCCTGGCTGCATTAGCTGTTCTTGCTGCTGCATAAGTTGCTGTCTTCATTCCAAAAAAACCTGCCAATCCAGAAAAAAATCCTCCAGTCAAAAATGCAAATGGCACCCAACCATTCTGCACATGAAGTACATAAGCTAAAAATGCAAATAAAAAAGTTAAAACCACAAAAACAATAACTACAACTTTATACTGTTGTTTTAAATAAGCCATTGCGCCTTTGCGAACATGCGAGGCGATAGTCGCCATCTTTTCAGTACCTTCACTCTCTCGCATCATCTGTTTGAAAAAAATCCATGCAAATAAGAGAGCAATAATTGAACTCGCTGGAACTAACCAAAATAAATTACTTAACATCTTCACACTCCACCTTCATTATTTTATTTTTCCATTTACACGAATTATTAAAAATAACAAAGCAAAAATTCATAATCATTTCTTGTTATCATGCTTTTTTAAAAAAATTTCGAAAGATTATATTGTAAATATTCTTTTAATTTAATATTCAGCAAAACCTACCGTCAAAGCAGATCGCCACCAGGAAAAGTACTTTTCTTCCAATTCTTCTCGTGATGGAAAAGGATAATAGAGAAATTCCTTTTGATCTCCAACAAAGAAACCATTTTTTATTGTACGATATAATATATCGCCAGACCAGTAGCGAATCACCGTTTTAGTTGGTTTATCATGTCTATTCTGTAACATCACCAGAATATCACGCAAATGATCAACGTGAAGATAAGGGAGATTGTCAACTGAAGCATGAACTGGATCTGTGGATAAACCATTTAAAATAAGCTCTGCAAATGCCAATTTTGGCACCGAAACCGGATGTGATTGGTCAGTGACAAATCGACAAAATTCTAACGGTTCATAGGTACTGGCAATTCGAGGAATTACTGGACAAAGCTCTTGATACAAGTGTAATTCTTTTTTTTCTGGAGGTTCATATTTCTGTTGTTCAATTGCCAAAACCCGCCCATCATCGGTTGTTAAATACAAATTCCCTAACGCTGAAAGTGGAAGATGCTCCAAGACCCTATAGATGGAAAGATAAACGGAGTGTTTTGGTGTACCGTCCGGGTGAGGCACACATTTCTTTTCAATGTTTTTGAGTGGGAAATAATCACTTTGAAGAGATGGATCGACCTCAAAAAACATAGCCTGCCCTCTGGTTCTCTTCTTAGTGCCCACCGCCAGGTAATTCCCAAATTCCTCCGGCGGAATCATGGAGGCAATCAAGGATTCAGGAATCAGTTGAAAATAAAGATAGGTCTTCATACAAGGTCTCCTTTTTATATATAATTGCAAATTTCTTAAAAAATAATCATTAAAAAATATTTCAAAAATTTATTTAACATTTTTTAATAACATTTATTTATATATTTTCCATATTAACCAAATGATCAATATTTAAATTT
>CAYLYM010000179.1:0-4527 GCA_964387645.1 uncultured Calditrichaceae bacterium
TTTCGAAGAGTGAGGTATGTAACCCTGGCACGGAATGAGGTTCAATTTAAATTTATTTGCATGATTTACAATATTAGACAGGGATTGGCGCTTACAACCGGATAAAACAAGGGAGAAATACGCCCTTTTCCCAAAAATGGGTAGAAAAGGGCGAAAAAGATCAAAATTAAAGGGAGATTTTTGGATGAAAAAAGGCGAAGAAAACATCATTTAACCATTTTTTTCTATAATTTTTCTATTGAAAATGAACAATTTACAAATACACCATTTTTTCAAAGGTTAATTTTAATATATTTTTTTAACTATTTAAAAAATCAATTATCTGATTCAAAATTATTGAGGAGTCATTATGAAGTTTCAAAGAATGAGTAGTAAAGGTATAATTTTGATTTTAGCAGTATTATTACTTTCCTTTGTAACAACAGGAATATTAGGAAGTACTTATTATGTTGATTCCAATTCTGGGGATGATAATAATGATGGTTTGACCCCCGGTACTGCCTGGAAAACTCTGTCAAAAGTTAGCTCATTTACATTCCAGCCAGGAGATCGAATTTTATTGAAAGCTGGATCGGTTTGGAATGATCGTCTTGTGTTACACGGATCTGGTTCTGCTGAAAATCCAATTATCTTAGATATGTATGGTTCTGGTAACAAACCAATTATAAACGGTGGAGGTGGCGCTACAAATGAGCCTGCTGTACTCCTTGAGAATGAAGAGTACTGGGAAATTAATAATCTGGAAGTTACCCATACTGATGGTTCCACTGGATATCAAGGCGATTTATGGGGCATTCGGATTAATGTGAATAATGGAACTGAAATTAATCACATATACATCAGGAATTGCTATATTCATGATGTAAATGGGAATGTTGGAACGAAAAAAACAGGTGGGATCTATGTAACAGCCGAAGGTAGTAGTCCAGCCTGGTATAATGACCTTAGGATCGAAAATAACCGAATTGCAAATGTTGGTGGATTAGGTATTGCCACACAATCATCGCATGCTTCTATGAAGTCCTCTACTCGTTATCCATTCTTAAATGTTGTTATCAGAGGAAATGTTGTTGGTCCAACAGGACGAAATAACGTTATTGTTCGGGCAAGTGATAATGCAATTGTGGAGCATAATACTTTAATGGAATCAAGTAGATATGATACTGGTCATAGTATTTTCTGTTTCAATAGTGATAATGTGATTATTCAATATAACGAAGCTTATGGAAATTCTGGTCCATCAAGCGAAGTAGATCGTGGTGGATTTGATGCCGATTACAATTGTAAAAATACCAAGATTCAATACAATTACAGCCATGATAACAACTGGGCTTTTGGGATTATGAAAAAAGCTATTAACGAGAATGTGGTAATTCGGTATAATATTACCCAGAATGATAAGTTGGCCATATATTTTTATGGCTTCGAAAATGAGAAAGGTCTTAAAGATGCATATATTTATAATAATACTCATTATGTAGCCGCCAACCTTAACGTTCAGGTTTTTAAAGATCGTACAGCTTATAATTCCCATTTCTACAATAATATTTTCTATTTTGAAAGAAGCGGTTCCTGGGGTTCTAAAACTCCTGTTGGTTGTACTTTTGAAAATAATCTTTTTTATAATATCAGTCCCAAGGGAATTAATTATGTAACGGCGGATCCTCAATTTGTGGATCCTGGTTCCGGCGGTAAAGATATTAATTGGCAAGATTGGCCAAATATTCTTACAGGTTATCACCTGCAGCCAACTTCTCCCGCTATTAATGCTGGACGAGTTGTTGATAACAATGGTGGAAAAGATTTTTGGGGAAATCCCCTATATAAAGGTTCTCCTGATATTGGTGCTTATGAATATCCAGGTGCTACTAAATTATGGAATGATTCTGACACAAATATGACAAATTAACCAGAAACTTGTTTATTATTTCAGAATTATCCAAATCCTTTCAATTCGATTACACTTATTAATTATGAACTGTCAGAAATCTCTGATGTTACCCTTACAATATAATGGGACGTAAAATTCGAACGCTTGTTAAAGAGAATAATCAAAACCCAGGTTACCATAGTATACTGAGGGACGGACGATCTGATGCTGGAGAGCTAGTGTCTAATCGGATTTTATATTTATAACATCCGGGCTATTGGTACTGGGACTGGCAAAATTTTTACTAATAGTTATAAAATGTTTTTTATAAAATAATCAGCATTAAAATGTTTATTGGTAAACCGTTCCAGAATTATTAGAACGGTTTCCTTTTTATTTTAATATTCTTAAATTTGAATAAAGAGCATGCTGTGAAATTAAAAAAGGTTCAATGAATAAAAAACTATATTTATTTATTAATGGATTCACAATAACTATCTTTATTTTTGTAGGTATTTTTTTTATTTGGTTAGCCTGGAATATAAAAGAGTCTGATTACACGAATAATTTAAAATTTACAGATTCAATAGTTGTTTTTATAAATGGAATGGAAGTAACGGAAGATGAATTTAGATTGCATTTAAACCGTAATATTGCAATGACATATAATTATTTTTTCAAAAAATATCATGTAACTAATCATTCAGATTTCTGGCAAAAATGTTTTAATGGAGAAATTCCGCTTGAGTATATCAAAACTAAAACGCTTGAAAAACTTATACATATTAAAACTATTCAAAAATTGGCCATAGAATTAGGCCTCCTTAAAAATTATAGTTTTAATGAATTTACAAAACAATGGAAAGAAGAGAATTATAAGAGGAGATTGAAATATCAGGAAGGAGAAATTGTTTATGGACCATTTCAATTTTCTGTTGAGGATTATTATGATTATCTATTCTCTAATTTGGTAATTAAAGTTCAAAACAAGTTAAATGAAACTAAATTTGTTCCGAATCAGAAAGAACTAAGATCTTTTTATGACCAAATAAAAGAGAAACAATTTGTATATGTTCCTGAAATTGAGGTAGAATATATATCATTTCCTTACTATGATTCGATCAGTAAATCAAAATGGTTAAAAGAACTTTTGATTATAGAGAAAGAAATAGAAAATGGTAAAGAATTCAAATCCTATCTGAATAAATTCCCCTCTGCTTATTATAAAAGAACAACTTTTTCCGATACAATACCAATTATAGGAGAAGATAATCCTGATCGTGAAATCAAATCATTTGCCGTTAAGTTAAAGCAAGATGAACTCAAAATATTTGATGGAAAAGAAAATTCAGTTTTGTACCTTTTAAGATGTATAAAGAAAAGTCCTGAAAAAATTTATCCATTTGAAAAAGTGAAAAAAGATGTTCTATGGATTTATCAAAACGTTCGATTTAAGGAATTTATTGATAAATTAGAAGATGAAGCAGAAATCATTATAAATAAACCTGTTTATGAAAAAATAAAAATTTTAGAGAGTAGATAAAAATTATGGAAATTTACGATTTTTTAGATATATTCACAAATTAGAGTTAAATACTTATTTGAAATGTTTTCAGAAAGTGTAAGATTTTCATTAGTTTTTACTTTATACTTATCAGAATCTAAATTATATTCAATTTCTTTCTTAATAATTTCTCTAAATTGCGATTCCGTCACTTTAACTTCATCAATTAAATTTCATATAACGCTCAAGTTCACTTGCCGAGTACTCATTTAATTTAAAAAATTTTTTCCGCAAACCAAAAAATGAGTGCTCGGTCAGGTGCAGTGACTTGTTATAAATTTTTTTCGGTCAATTAACAAGTTCAGCCAAATCGACACTAATACCATCTTTAACTTTTTTATAATAAATAATTTTTACTTCAATTTTTTCATTAAGATTTTTCTTTAATTTATATGTTTCAGGTTTAATACTAACAGGAGTATTTCCTATAAACCCATCTATTCCTATAGATTCTTCTTCAGGACTAGCTAACCGATATTCTTGATTTAAAATTTTTGATATTTTACTTAGAATAGCCTCTTGAAATCTTAATCCAATAAAAGTTTTAATGATTACAAGATGATGAACCCATTTTTCTACAAGTTCCCTATCAATTTAATTCATAACATCTTTAAAATTATTAATCATATCAATTATTTTATCCGTAGCTTTTCTTATAGCATCAGGATGTTTTTTTAAATACCATTGCTTCCACTCTTCTATTGATTTTCCAGAAAATTCTTGTATTAATTCACTCATTCGCCCTACGGACTGAGGGCCTTGTACCTTGAGCATTTTGATTTGCCAAATTGAGTATTTGGGTAGAATATTTTGGAAATTCGAAAGATGTTATTCCTAACAATTCTTTAATCTCTTTGTTAGATATTTTTACTTTAGTTTTCATGTAGCTTTAACTCCTCTATCAGTTTTTCAAATTTCGATTGGTATTTAAATGGAAATTCTAAATCTATTTCCGCATAACCATTTTTTATCAAATGAGCATTTATAAAAGTCTTGTTTTTCATATATACATAGGCAAGAAGATTATTTTCATTATCGTATTTTTGCTCATCAAATTTTAAAAAAATCTTCCCCTTCCCAATTTTTTTCTTTA
>CAYLYM010000180.1:0-4474 GCA_964387645.1 uncultured Calditrichaceae bacterium
AAAAATATGAATTCAAAAATGACTTAAATCATGTCAAACATGCTTTGATTTAATTTATTTTAATAATAAAGTTATCTAAACAATGGTTGATATCTGCCATCTGGTTGATATCAGCCAGATCTGGTTGATGTCAGCCATTTATATTTAACGATCAATTAAAATAGTAACTGCATAAGATACTGTTAAATAATGAATTACGTTGATTGAATGTATTTGGCATATGGCTTGCGAAATAAATACATGGACTGATAAAAAGTTACAAACATGGAGGTTTGTATGTGTCCACTTAAAAGAAACATTACAATTCCTTATATTAATCCGACATCGAAATCAAAGTTAATGAATTCACTAAAAATCATAAGGAGGTAGTCCAATGAAACTCTTTAAATTATTTTCGTTTTTAACTGTAGTTTTTCTGATTACTTTTATTGTCCTTTTAGGTTGTGAAAAACAGGGACCAGTTGTACCAGTTGCAGAGGGAAATGTGAATGAGGTGCTAACGTCTAATAATTTGATTCAACCTAACTCTTCTTATGGATTTAAGATTTTAAGAAGTAAAAATCTAAAGTTTGCCAAAGAATTTTATTCCGAAGCGCTCATTACTCCTGAAGGGGGAAGTATTAGTGTTGGTGATGAAGAACATGGAATTAGCACTTTAAGATTTCGTCATGGTTCGGTTGATCAGGAAGTTCTGGTTGGTTTTTGGTGGGAGTCAACAGGCTTTTTGGAAGGTGGATGCGAATTCTCGCCGCATGGTATCACTTTTAATATGCCAGTGGACTTGATTCTTTCTTACAAAGATGCTGACCTTACTGGCATAAATGAAGATAATTTGAGTATCTATTATTACAACGAAGATACCCAAACCTGGGAAAGATTATGTTCAAAGGTAAATAAAAATAAAAAATACGTGAAAGCATGTTTAGAACATTTTTCTCGGTATGCTATTGGCGAAGTTCCCTAATATATTAAAATGAAAAGGAAGTCAAAAAGTAAATAAGCAGATTTTTAAGTGGGAGTAAAAGTGAAAAAAGAAATTAACTTTAGAATTGCAAAAAAAATTGTATTTATTCACTTCCATGGTCTTTGGATAGGATTGTTTCCAACTTAGGATTATTGCTAATGAATATTCACACTCCTCAGAAGTTTTCTTTTTCTTGTGTTTCGTAATGGGGGCTACGAAGGTTGGTCTTTAAAAATTCCAAATGTTTTAATTTTTTATATTTATGCTATAAGTCTCATTTTTCCAGGCGAGGAACTGACTGAATCTAAAATTACTATTATCTGGATCGTAGATTTTGTTATTGCTAAAGTAAAATTGGGTTTTATTCCATGGTTATTCTGAATGTGGATTTTTAACAACAACTGTTACTTGATTGAAATTTAGAGATTTGTGTTCTTGAATAAAAAGAAATCTAAAACTTCTGGGATCGGATAAATTTAATAACGATTCATAAATTAAATTTAGTGATTAAAAATGGCCAATATGTTAAACCGAAGCCAACAGGTATAGATTATTATTAAAATATAATACTTGTGAGAATTGAGCGTTTCTCCCGGTGTGTTATTGCTAGAAAAAGGCAAAATTTACGTCACATAAGATTTTATGGTAAGGAGAGCAAAAAGTAACCGCTAAAAAAAATGTTAATGGGTAATATTATTTACCTTATGGATATTCATATTGGTGCAAATTAAAGTTTATAAGAATGAGGAAAATGATGTAATTCTAGTGGTTTAAAATGCATCTCTACTGCTTACGATTAATCGGGTCTGTTTTAATAATCAATTTATATTTCTCATATTTACCGGCATTGTATTATCCTAATTCATAAGGAAGTGATTATAATGAAAAAATTTTTATACTCCGGATGGTATTAGAATTAATATTCGACAAAGATATACTTTATATTATGAAATTTCTTATGTTGAAAAATTAATTTTTATTGTAGTATCTGATAAAAATTCGATTAATAGTCAACTGACTTTGAATTTTTAAAAATTATTTTATCTTATAAGATTTTCTTCCGGTCAAGTTCACTCAAACATGTAAAATTATCTCGATAAATATCAATAATTTAATGCACAATATTTCTATTGCTACGCATTATAATCGTTCTCTAATGCGTAATCTGGGATTATTTCTTATAACTTTGCAAAGGATTGAATGGTATTTTTAAGTCATTTTAAGCATTTCGTATAGTTTTCGATATGAAAATTTTTTATTTCGTGAAATTATTTTTATCGAGATGCCCAATGCATTTTCTCTAAAATATCATTTGATGACGACAGATACCATTGAACAAAAACATTACCGCGGTGTTAATTATTTAATAGTAGCTTGTTCTTATCTTGAGAGAATGGTTCCTAAGTAGCCTGAGTCCCAATACTTGATTTTTAAAATTTCTATCTATCTCAGTTTAAGATAACTTTTTTAATTCCGATAATTCTTATTAAGTTTTTGAACGTTTTAATGAGGTTGGATGCAAGAATTAAAAGGAGTTTTGTAGGATTGAAAGGCGTAATCACTCAATTTGAACAACCCATTATTGGTGAATCCGAAGCTATCAATAAAGTCAAGGAAACGGCGCGGAAAATTGCCAAAAGCTCATCTCTTACAGTTTTAATTGTTGGAGAAAGTGGGACTGGCAAAGGCATAATCGCACGTCTTATTCATAATCTCAGTACATTTGCCAATCAGCCTTTTGTAGACATCAACTGTGGAGCCATACCCGAATCACTGTTGGAATCGGAATTATTCGGCTATGAGAAAGGTGCTTTTACCGGAGCATACAAAAGGAAACAGGGATTGTTCGAACTTGGCAATGGGGGAACAATTTTTTTAGATGAGATTGGAAATACCAGTCACAATTTTCAGATAAAATTATTAAACGTTGTGGAAAATAAAAAATTTCGTAGAATCGGTGGAGTTGAAGAGATTACTGTCTCGACTCGTATTATTGCAGCCACGAATTTGGATCTTTATCAGTTAGTGAAGGCTGGTAAATTTAGGGAGGATTTATATTACCGTTTAAATGTCTATCAAATATTTTTACCGCCATTGCGAAAACGCGGCGATGATGTTATCATTTTAGCTAATCATTTTATTGATTACTATAACAAAGAATATGGTAGAAACGTTAAAGGTTTAGCCCCTTCGGCAATTGATTTAGTGCGTTCATATCCCTGGCCTGGAAACGTTCGTCAATTAAAAAATGCTATCGAAAGGGCGGTATTAGTAGAAAGTGATGAATGGATCGAAGACATTCATTTGTTGCTGGATAGGAGCCGTGGTCGCCTATTAACGAAAAACAAATTTGAGTCAAAAGAAAAGAGCATTATTCAAAAATTTGATGAGATCGAAATTCCAGATGAAGGTATTTCTTTAGAAGAAGTTGAGAAAAATTTAATATTAAGCGCTATAAAAAAAGCCAATGGCAATTTGAGTCATGCGGCTCGTTTATTAAAAATAAATCGGGGCAAGTTGAGATATCGACTGGAAAAATTAGGAATTACGACACAGGATATTCTCAAATTTAGAACCCAAGCTTTCGTAACTTTTTAGATTTATCGATTGAACTTATCTTTTCAAAATTTGCCTTTTTGTAAGATAGTATTCGTTCTAGATTTCCCTATCTTGATTTGTTGGTTCAGGTAATATGTATTATTGCGCAGGGCATCATCAGCTTGCTGTACCTGCCAGTCGGAATAAGATTGAGAGATTGGTTTGCTGAAAGGGATTGGGAAAGATGGGATAAGCAGATTGAAAAAGACTCAGAAGCAGGAAAGTTGGATTTCTTGATCAAGGAAGCTCTGAACGAAAAAAAAAGGGCAAGTTGAAAGAACTGTAAATGCATCGGACAATAGAGTGGTTTTGGAAATGTTTCGCAGTTCTCCCTGACTACATTTAAGAACTAGGCCTGAAAAATTTTAAGTTACTCAAAACAGACCCTTTACATCCCTCTTTGCATTTTAAGAAAGTTGGCAAGTTTTGGTCTGTACGGATCGGAATCAACTACAGAGCTTTGGTTGTTGAAGACGAGAAAGAATTCATCTGGGTTTAGATAGGAAATCATAAGGAATATGAAAAAATGATTAAGAAAATGGGTTAATAAGGCATAAGGCGCTGCATCAGATAGCTATTTAGCTGGCACTCTACAGGCGCCACTGAGCTCTGTTTTTCGAAAATGAAAAATAAAAAGGGAGAATAAAATGTTAGAGTTAGAATATCTTATTAATAAAAAAGGGCAACTAAAAGGAGTAATTATTCCTATTGAAATTTGGAAAAAGGTATTTCCTGAAATGCCAACATCTTTAGAAGATTTTGAAGAAGCAATAGAAGATTATTGTTTAAGCAAAGCTATGGACGAAGCTAAAAATACAGCCTTATTATCTAAAGAAGAAGCTTTAAAGTTTTTAGAGAAAAAATAATTTTGTAAGTTAAATATAGAAAATTTTTTTCTGAAAGACCTCAAGA
>CAYLYM010000181.1:0-4454 GCA_964387645.1 uncultured Calditrichaceae bacterium
AATCAAAACCAATAGTTTCACAAAATTTAATAATTTCAGTCCGAATTGGAATTACCTTGTATCTTCCGTAATAAACGGATCTTGCAAATTGATCTCCAATATTTATTACCAGTTTACAACCAGGATGAAGGACTCTATAAGATTCATTCCAAACTAAATTTAAATTATTAATATATTCTTCATAGGAATCATTGAATCCAATTTGTTCTTTAATTCCGTAATCTTTCAATTGCCAATAAGGCGGTGAAGTTACTACTAAATGTACTGAAGAATCTTTTATTTCATCCATTTTTCTAGAATCACCAATAATGCAAACATGTTTAGTCTTCATATTTCAAATATCCTTATTAAATAACTTTTGATATCTGATTAAAGTTAAATTAATTTTATCAATGATAGAAGAACTTTTTTCTTCCACGGAGGTCAACAAAAAATTTATAACGATTTGGCTCACTTGCGGCGGGGATTTCGAGCACAGAACTTCGGTAAACTAAAAAAATTGAGAGAGGCTACCAACCTTAAATTTTGCACAGCACCCCCGCCGTCAAGTGCAGCCAATGGTTATGTGTTTTGTGCAACCGATTGTTGACTGGTTCATTGCTATCGAGAACATATGCTATTTAAATATTTTTCCAACATGGTATAGCCATCATCAGCCAACGTATTTCGATCATCCGCATTATGGGGATCAAGACCGTGTTTCCGTTCCCACTCATCGGGCATGCCGTCATGATCCGTATCTGTTGGAGCCGGTTTGGATTCTAAGGGCGGCCAGCCCCCACATCGCTGGGATTGTCGATAATACCATTATTGCCATAGGTTGCCGTCCCGGTGCAGACTTCTTCTATTATGCGTGCATCCACTGCATCGCGATTGGGGAATGAGCAGCCTGCATGGGCGAGAACAGCATTATAAGCATCTTGTGAGGATTGCTGGTTGATAGGCATGGCATCCCAAGGATCTTCCAGCTTGATATATTCGTCACCGTCTATGCCCAGCCAGTTGTCGGCGGTCACATCGGGAAAGCCGACCACATAATTATCGGCCACATATCAACTGCCTACACCACCATCATTCCCGCTTGGCTCTGCAATGCGTCTTTTAACGTTGCTTCGTGTTGCGGGGTCAGCCTTGTAATAATTGGCAACCATATTGACCGTGAAAAAAGTAAAACCAGGGTAACTATCTTCAACCGCTTCTCCCCCGTAAAAACTGTTATAACCCCAATTATATATTACGTTATTTCTGTAATCATTATACCCAGTACCTGAACCTCAACGGGGATTTCGGCTGTCGTTATGTGCGAACAGGTTATGATGGTAGGTGGCATAGTTGTTTCCCCAGATGCCGCCAAACCGGTGTCCCTTGTTTTCCCCATTCTTGAATTTGGCGCAAGCTTCAGTAATCATGCACCACTGAATGGTTACGTATTCATTACGATATAAGGATAGTACTTCATCGTTACCCCAACTTGCTGAAACATGGTCCAGGATAATGTTCTTACTATACCGGCCGGTTATTGCGTCAACTTCGCCAACAGCAGGATTAGGCCTTACACGAATATAACGAATGATCAGTTCGTCGGCACTAATTATAAGACTGCCTTTAATGCAGATTCCATCACCGGGAGCTGTTTGTCCAGCTATTGTAATATAAGGGTTTTTTATCGTGAGAGGACTGTCAAGTGTGATTGTCCCGGACACTCTGAAAACAACAGTTCGTGGGCCAGGGCTTCAATGGCTGCTCTTAAACTGCCCTCTCCGCTGTCATTTAAATTTGTCACCTCGTAAACAACTCCACCTCGACCACCTTTCGAGTATTTTCCATACCCCTCGGCGGTGGGAAAAGCCAATTGCTGGGGATAGAGAGTGTCAGCATAACACAACAAGAAAATGAATAGTATTGATCGTGCAATTTTTACGAACATCATTGTTATCTTCCTATGTAATTCATTTAATTTGGGTCTTGCTATTGAATTTCAATTACTACCCGCTGATATCTCGTCAACGGCGGGGTGCCGTTATCCGTTACTTCACAGATGATATGAATGGTTTCCCCTTTCTTGGCATCGCCGGGCACGACGAATGAGGCATTCTGGTGGTCAGCACCTTCGATCTTGACGGTTCCCTTATAGGTATCTGCTTCCTGATACTGCCACCAACGGTAGGTCAAGGCGTCGCCGTCGGGATCCGTGGTTCCTTTGGCGCTTAGTGACACCTTCTGTCCGGATTGAGCTTTCAAGTCAAGCGAATGGGCAAGTTTGACCACCGGCGGGTGATTGGCTTCTTCATACGATTTCACACACCAGTCCGCCCTGGCCGCAAAGTCATTTTGAATTGCATCAATCCAGCGCCACATCGGTTTCAGATAGGCGGCGAGTTCCTGGTCGTTGGGAATATTCTTACGCATCCGACTCCGCCCCCAAGCGGTCCTCGTATACCATCTCCCCTCGGGATACTCGTACCCGGGCTCCAGCACGGGATCGAGCCACGTGTTCTCGCGCACGCGCACGAACCGGCCACCCCAGCCGCCCCATTCGGGTGACTCAGTACTTCGCAACCCGTTCGGGACTTCATGCAGAAAAGCAGGGGAGTCGCCCTCAGAGCGGAAACGTCCATCATCGTGTGCCTTGTACAGGGCGAGGAGAGGTCCACGGTCCTTCAGGAGGTTTTGCTTCATCCATGCCGCGGAAAAGTAACGCTTCATTTCCTGAGGTATGTCCCTCCTCTGATGATCGTACGCCATGGCAAGGAACTGGTCGGAGATGATCGTGAGAATGTTGAACTTGCCCCAGTGCGGACGGATGTAGCTCTGATAGGTATTATCCTGTTCCCAGATCAAGTATAGACGGATCTTCTTCGCGACCTCAGCCATTTTATCCGGGTTCTCTTCTTCGATGGTTTTGAGGGCCCTGGCGATGGTATTAGGACCGCCCCAGGCCTGAAGCCAGATCGGACGGCAGTCTGTTTCATCCAGAAGGACATTAACAATGAGTTGAGAGCCAGGGGTGATCTTCTCCATTTCACCCTCAGCGTTTACGTTTCCGATAACAGTGCGCGCCTTCAGGTACTCCGGTGTTGGATACCGGCTGTCATGTTTAAGCAGATTCGGATAGACCTGTGCGTAGGCATCCAGATACGGCTTGACCCAGTCATCCCCCGGCCATTTGTGTCCACGCCAGTGGTATTGCGAACTCGAGAGAACGATCGCTTCAACGTCAAATTCATTGGTATAGAGCAGGAACCGTACCATGGAACACTGGTCGTCGATCTCGCCATCGGTTGTGACGATAACACGCGGTTTTTCCCCTCCCATTGTACTCTGGCCAAATGCGTGATCGATATAAAAGATCAGACTTAGTAGAATTAAAATTTTCAAATAACAGTTCATTTTGCTACTCCTCCTATGATGTATTTGTATCGATTTTTCTCATACACATAACGACAAAGCTCACCTGCCGCTATGGAGCGCCAGCGGAAAAGCGGTCAGGTGAAGCGCCTCGTTATGCCAAGCCATATTTAGATTCAAATTCTTCAATCCAATCATTATGCTTCTTTGATTCCTTTATTTTCTGCACCAGTTTTTGAATGCTAATTGATGCAATTCTGTTTACATGATGACTTGGAACAAATTTCAGCAAGAAAGCCATTAAGCCCTTTTCAATACCGTTTGCCTCGCAGTAAAATACAGGACTTCTTTCATCACTCAACAAAATAAACACACCACCCTTTTCAAGCGCGAACAATACTTCTCTGAAAAACTGATAATAGGCAACAAAGACGCACTGTTTTTCTTCTCTCAAAATTTCGGAAAATCCGTATTTATCCATCAATTCCCAATATTTTCTTCCGATAAAATGCAGGAAGCATTGCTTCTTATTTGATATTAAATTTTCCCCGTTACAGTCTCCTTCAGAGAAAACAGAGCAACCACCAAATTCTTTTTCTACCAATTTGCTCTCAATAAAAAAGAGGGGCGTTCTTTTACCATCGGTTAAAACAATATCAATAGACGTTGGTCGATCTGAATCTTCGTTAAAAATAGACCTGTCTTCATATTCAAATATGGCTGAATCTATATGTTTGCCGTTTTCTATTCCATTTTCCTGTATAACTTGAATTAGTGGTTCGTAATCATTTCTCGTGATAAAAGGACCGATAAGATTAAATGCCATCGCTTGGCTGCTCAGACCATGATGAATATACTTATGTAGTGGGAAGGGCTTTCCTTTTTTCTCACACTCATTTTTTGTTTTCTCAATATATTCTGAAACTTCCGAAAGGATTATATTATTCTTCCAGTCAGTCCAGTGTCTGAGGCAATAGGGCATTCGTGAATGGGTAGGATAACCTCGGGATAGAAACCAACGTGTTGCAGCATTCCGCAATTCTTTCTCGAACAACTTGTGTCTTGGGAATGGCCATCTTTTCGCCAATTGCCTGCTATTCATATCA
>CAYLYM010000182.1:0-4368 GCA_964387645.1 uncultured Calditrichaceae bacterium
CAATTAAAAACAATGTGATGTAAAAAATACCCGAAAGGGTGAAACTGGTGTTAATAGAAGTCTTGGTATCCGTAACTTTTAAATGGCGCAACAAAACAATAATTGAAATGATTAAAAACATTGAGAAAAGAATTTGGATATCCAACCAATATGCTGAAATAATGAGAATACTGGATGAAGTGACAGCTAAAAAACGATATGCTTGCAAATCTTTCTTGCGAAAAATGGTATAATATTCCCACAGGGACATCCCATTAATGATAAGGATAAGCGCCAGGAAATAGTATGATCCCAAATAGCTTAAACCGAGAATGAGAGGGACTCCCCATAAAGCTACTGAAATGCGTTTTAATAGTTCTTTCAAAGTTATTTTCCTATTAGATTAATCGTTTAATTTTTCGAATGATATGCCTGTATTCATGATCAATGATGTTCTGATCAAGAGTCTCCAATCGATTGTTGAGTACAATCCATTTTCCATTGATCCAGCTTGCGAAAACCTGAGGTATACTATCTAAAAAATTTTGGATATTATCAGAATATTCTTGGGAAATTTTAAGAAAAATTAAACCCTTCTGGCTTTCATTTGTTCTTAAACACGAAGAGTCAGGCCACATAAGGCGTTGGATCGAATGATTTGTTGTTTGAAAAGATGATTTAACCGCTTCATTTTCTTCATTTAAATGACCTGAAGTAGGAGATAAAACAATTTTCAATAAATCTATGTAATGTGAGATGTTTTTATCGGATAAGAATGGAGTTGTAAGACACTTAATATTGCTGTTTTTTAAAAAATTTTCACTTTCTTCATCACAAATTATCGTTGTCTTATTTTCAATTAGTTTTTTAATGAGATCAATTTCATTGAATGTGTGAATTCCGGTTAAATAAATACTGGAGCCTGTAAAATCCCGGTCAAATTTATTAAGAATATCAACATAGTTGTTCTTGCCAAAATGAATCCATTGAACTCCAGTGATTGAAGGTGAATGACTTTTTTGAAGAAAATATTTATTTTCTTCAAATGCAAGGCGTATTTTTGAAGTATTTTGTGTTAAATCAACTTTATTTCCCAACCATCCTGTTAGGCCAGTTTTTTGTAGAGCTTCGGCTATTGTATTAATGCCCTCAGGGATAATAAATTCATCTTCTAAAAGAATGACAACAAAAGTGAATCCTTTGGTAAGTAACTGAGAACAGACCCATAAAGTACAGTAATACAAATCTTCTAATTCAATTTTTAAAATATTGTTGGTTGAAGCAAAGTTGAGATCTAAAAGTAACTGAGAATATAACCAGGGTTTAAGACGGAGTATTGGCAAATGATTTCCAGTTGTACACACAAGGTTTTGATAGTCAAAAGGTATATTTGAAATTTTCAACCCAAATAATTCGGACTGAAAAGGTTTCCATTTGCCAGAATTTTTATCCCAAAAAGTAATATTATGATTTAACATAGGGCCCAATAAACTATTATTTTAACCTTAGATTAATTTAACGTCAAATATCTGGAAAATAGGCAATAAATGCAACACTATCTTTAATTTAGTATGGTATTAAGAAGTGAACCTCCGTTAAAATTTAAATGAGAATTGAAATTATTGAAGAAGGGTAGGATCAAATCGTATTATTATTATCACTTTCTTTCTTGGAGTCACTTGATGCATTATCAGTTTCAGACTTTTTCAGTTTAAGTTGCAATTCTTTGAAAATTTTATGGACTTTTTCTAATTCTGATAGAACATTTCTCCATTTTTGTTGATGAACCAATTTTTGTAAGTCTTTTAAGATCGGGATGGGTTCAAATATTTCATAGATTTCACAGGCATTTTCTGTTTCAGATAAAAGGTTTTTTAATTCAATCCGGTTTCTTTGTGCCAGGAATCGCGTCATTTTATCAAAAATGTTACCAAACTTTTTAATATACCCTTTTCTCATTTGATTGAAAACAGAGGAATGAATGAAAGTAGGTTTAGTGTCTGTATCGGAATTTCCTATTTTTCTTTTGTGTATTTCTGGATCGGAAAGGGCGAAGCGTATTTTTCGCATTACCATAGATCGGCTGAAGGGCTTGGCAATAAAGTCATTAGCTCCTAATTTAATTGCTTGGATTAGTGTATTTGAGTCGGCTTTTGCTGTTACCATGATGATAGGAGTCCATTTTGTAGAAGGTGAGTTTCTTAATTCGGTTAATGCCTGAAATCCGTCCATTACTGGCATCATGATGTCCAGAAATATGAGATTAGGATTTATTTCTTGAGCAATATTCAGGGCTTCTAAACCATTCGCCGCAGTAAATACTTGGAAGCCTTTGTTTTTTAACATTGAGGTAAACATTTTTCGAATAAAAGGATCGTCATCAACCACTAAAATTTTTATTTCATTGTATTTTAATGCTTTTGACATATTTTTAATACGAGGTATTTATTACTTCCATATTGTTTTTTTACAGGAATCTTTCAATGAATTCATCCCGTTCGAAAATGCTAACTTCTGAAATGATTTTGTGTAAATATTTTAGAGGAATTTCCTCAAAATAAATATTCTGGACCGTTAAATTTTCGTGAGGATTTTGGACAATCTCGTTTTCGTTTACCGAGAGGAATCGAACAGGATATGTACGTTTTAAAAGAATTTTATTTGTATCGGCAGCAATGTAAAAAGGTTTATCAAACTCTTTGGCAATGATAGCCAGAGCTAAAGTACCAGTTTTATTAATAAAGGAATTTTCAGTAATACGATCGGTTCCAGTGAGGATAAAGTGAGCCTCACCTATGGCACGAGAAATATCTGAATCCGGGATTACTTTGGTTTTAATACCTGCTTGGGCCATTCGTTTAGCCAGTTTTAAGCCTTCGTATCGAGGTCGGCTCTCTGTGCAGATCAACCTGAATCTTTTTTTCATCTGCTTTGCTTCTAATAAGATGGATTCCACTACACTGCTTGAAGAATGAGTTAAGACCACGTGGTGATCCAAAATCATACGGGCTCCAAAGTGGGTTATTTTCCTGTGGTTTTCTTCAGTTTCTTTTTTTATTCGAGAAATTTCTTCTAACGCCATTTGTTTAATTCGAAAAATGTCCCGCTCCTCTTTGGGAATCGATTTGATAAATTCTACCAACCTGTGAGCTCTTGCGTAAATCAAGGCCATTAAAGGTTTGGCTCGTACTAAAGCGTTACCTAGTTTAGATAATGTTTGAAGTAGTTCTGTCCTGTTGCGGTAAAGTTGTTTTTCGATAAATTCTTCAATTATCTTTAAGGCTTCATCTGCCAGGTAAACCGAACTATGTTCCGAATCTGACCGAATTATTTCAACTTGTGAACGCCAGTATTCTTGTTTTTTCTTGTTATTATTCAACATTTTCTTCCACCCAATTTAAATAAGCATTATTTCCTATTAAAATTGGTAATGCAATAATTTCTGGTACTTCATATGGATGTAATTCTGTAATACGGTTCTGAAGCTTTTTGAAGATGTGAGAAGATGTTTTAATTAAGAGTAATAGTTCCTTGTCTGATTGGGCTTCTCCTTTCCAGAAGTAGAAAGATTGCAACCCAGGCACTATATTGCAACAAGCAGCAAGTTTTTCATTTACCAATTTACGAGCAATATTTTCTGCAGTAGATTGATCTGGAACTGTACACAAGACTACGATAAATTTTGTTTCCATAGGATCTTTAAATCTATTTATTTAAGTGTCGTTTTATTAACGGTATTTATTCATGAATCTTGAAGAAAATCAAATCTTTGTTTTTATATAGTGAAATACAAATGGTTATCAAACTGAAAAATGTATCAAATTTTACCCTAATTTAGCTTCTTTTTGTGAAGAAATGAATCCATTACAATTCCATCAGTTTTTTAAATCTCTGGTTCATATTTCTGTTGCTAAATTCTTTCCCACTTATAAATCATAGAAAAATGAATATCTTGTAAATTATAAATGCTATCTTTAAGTTTTTTATTATTAACATTTATATATTTTAACTTTACGTAAGGGCCAATTCTACAATTTTTTCAACTAGTTCGGGGAAATTAATACCGATAGCTTTGGCGGCTTTGGGCACCAGACTGGTAGGTGTCATACCGGGTAACGTATTTACTTCTAAACAATAAGGTTGCATTTCTTTTGACAATCGAAAGTCAACTCGTGCATAATGTCGGCAGCCCAGGGTTTTGTAAGCGTTTAATGCCAGAGATTGAATAAGTTCTGTTACTTTAGCCGGTAATTCTGCTGGTACAATATATTGACTCATGCCTTTTTGATATTTGCATTCATAGTCGTAAATACCACTTTTGGGAATTATTTCTATCAGTGGAAGAGGGTCGTAGCCCAAAATGGCAGCGGTGATTTCCCGACCTGCTAT
>CAYLYM010000183.1:0-4306 GCA_964387645.1 uncultured Calditrichaceae bacterium
GAGAATTTGCAGGATTTAGAAGGCCGCTTGAATTACCTTTTTTACCATGGGAATATTCTGGATAAGGAAGTGGTGGACAATCTGGTGTCCAATGTGGATGTTATAGTAAACTTTGCCGCCGAGACGCACGTGGACCGTTCCATCCTGGAAGCAGGCAGTTTTATTCAAACGGATGTAGTGGGCACTTTTACTTTATTAGAAGCTGCTAAAAAATATCAAATCGAGCTATATATTCAGATATCCACGGACGAGGTTTACGGTTCCATTGAAGAAGGATCATTTTACGAAGATAGTCCATTACAACCAAATAGCCCTTATTCCGCCAGCAAAGCGGGTGGCGATCTCCTGGTAAGGGCATATTATCGGACTTATGGTTTACCAACCATCATTACCCGCAGTTCTAATAATTTTGGGCCTTATCAATACCCGGAAAAACTTATTCCGCTTTTCATCACCAACGCTCTCGATGATTTGCCATTACCGTTGTATGGAGATGGCAAGAATGTCAGGGATTGGTTGTATGTGTTGGATCATTGCGAGGCGATTGATCTCATCATCCATGAAGGCGAAGTAGGAGAGGTCTACAACATTGGCGGCGGAAATGAGATGCAGAATATTCAGATTACAGAAATGATTTTAGAATTGTTGAAAAAGCCGAAATCCCTGATACAACCGGTGCCGGATCGATTGGGACACGATCGACGTTACTCGGTGAACACCGATAAAATTCAGAAATTAGGCTGGAAACCTCGCCATGATTTCCGACAGGCACTGGAAGAAACTGTGCAATGGTATATTCATAATGAAACATGGTGGCGGAATATTAAAGAAAAACAGGAAGCGTTTAAGCGGTATTACCAAAAGCAGTATAAAACGATTCAGGCTCAGAATCATTCAAAATAATGAGAAAGATAAGTTTTTAAGAGATTCTAATTTGAAAAAACTTTTGAACTACCAGTTTGCATCTTGGCAAGCTTGTATCTCGACAGACTTAGTACGACTTATGACTTTGTGAATTTTGTTGACTGACAGCTATAAATGTTACCCTGAACCTGCTCAAAGGGGGGTATTCGAACATGCTTCGACCGGGCTCAGTATGACTTTGTTATTTTAGAAAAACAATTACTCTAAATGTCAGCCTGAGTTGAGTCGAAGGCTGACATTTTTTAGTGTTTGAACATTATTTAAATGGGATAATTGAGTGAGTCGGAGTCATACTTTGGCAGACTTTAAACGACAACCTTCTAAAATATATTTTTCATTGAATGTATTGTCCGAAAGGATTTGATTTTGTTGGGAGAAAATACTGTTCGATTGAATAATTGTGTTAAATCCTTTATCAGGATCTGGTTTTTTCTAATTTTCAATCTCTTCTGTAGCTTTACTTTTACTATTTTCGCTCAAAATGATGGCACCCCCCAATTTGGCAATCGAATAGACCTTGGAGTGATTGAAAATGACGAATTGGATGAAGCTTCCGGCATTGTAGCAAGTAGAAAAACTCCCGGGATTTTTTATGCCCATAATGATTCCGGAGATGAAGCCCGTTTATTTGTGTTGAATCGGCATGGAAAACATTTAGGTTTTTTATACATTAATGATGGTGAAAATCGGGATTGGGAAGACATCGCCATCGGACCGGGTCCTGTAGAAAATGAATCCTACATATACATTGGTGACATCGGCGATAATAATGGCAATTATTTACAAAAGTTTATTTATCGAGTAAAAGAACCAGTAATTGATTCCATGCTGGCGCCTTTTACTCAATTACTAACCGATGCCGATAAAATTGTCTTCAAATATCCTGATGGCAATCGGGATGCTGAAACCCTCCTGGTGGATCCGATGAACGGTGACATCTACATCATTTCCAAGAGGGAAACTCAGGTCCACGTTTACCGATTGGCCTATCCGCAATCCACCAATCAGATTTTAACAGCGGAATATCTGGGTAAGCTGAACCTGACGCGAGTCGTGGCCGGGGATATTTCGTTATCCGGTAAGGAGATTATTCTCAAAACCTATCCGAAAATTTTATACTGGCAACGCCCTTCTGGTTACACTTTATGGGAAACGCTTCAAATAACTCCGTTTCCATTACCTTATGTATTGGAACCACAGGGCGAAGCGGTGTGCTGGGATGTTGTCTCTGGTGGATATTACACAACCAGTGAAGAAACTTTCGGCGTGCCCGCGCATTTGTATTATTATCCCAGGTTAAACGTTACAACATTTACTCCAGACGAAAATAAGATCATCTCCCGGTTTGAATTAAAACAGAACTATCCGAATCCCTTCAACACCGACACGCAGATTTTGTTTAGATTGGCTCAGCCGAATTTTGTAAGATTAAGCATATTTAATTTATTAGGGAAAGAGGTGGAGGTTTTGGTAAACAAACGTCTTCCCGCAGGAGAATATATCTATCATTGGAATTCCGAAAACTTTCCCAGTGGCATTTACCTCTATCGTTTAAAAGCGGGAAGGGAGATTCTGACAGGTAAACTCATCATTCAAAAATGAAACCACAGTTTTTTGATTTGTATGGATGATAATTTGAATTTACCACTTGAGATCACGGAGAGGCACCGAGGGACATCGAAATGAACTGATTAAGCTTCTTGTACGGGATAGAAGAGATTCATCAGTTGCTGCACGAACAATCAAAAGACCTGTTGCCCAAAAGCCGGTTTGGTAAAGCTGTGTGCCATATATTGAGCAATTGGCGGCGCCTGGTACGTTATGTAGAGGACGGACGATTGGAAATCGATAACAACCTGGTAAAAAATGCCGTTCGTCTGGTAGCGCTAGGTCGAAAAAATTAACTTTTTGCCGGTCTGCCAGAAGGGACCAAACGGGGGCAATTATTTACACCCTGATTGGTATGGCCAAGTTGCAGAGTATAGAGTCCTTTGCTTACCTAATAGATGTTCTGCTCTGAATCGCCGATCATCCATATTATAAACTGGCTGAACTTATCGCCAGTAATTGGAAAGTTTAAATAAAGAATCCCTAAAATGTCCTACAGAAGAGTTTACAGAACGCTTGCTATCAAACAAATTATAAATTTCAATAAAATACGGTAGCGCCTCTTGCTTTTAAAATTGGTATGTAAGAATTAATTGAAAGTTGATTTAGTGGATTACCAGCAAGGTAAACGGTATCTCCTTTCGCAATACCGGTGTTATTTATCAATGGTGAAATATCTTCAATATTGTTATAACTTACACTCAAAAGATGTATCTCTATTAAACCTTGTAAGGGATTAATATTAGAAATATTACAATTACTTAATTGGATATATTGCAAATTTTTTAATTGAGATAAAGCAGTAATTTCTTCAATATTCGTATCAAAAGCTCTTAATCTTTCAAGCAATTTGAAATTGGAGACTACTGAAATATCAGTTATGGGATTGTGATCAATATATAGAGTTTCCAGATTTAAAAGTTTATCCAGAGAAGAAATATCATGAATTTGATTATGAAAAATATCCAAATAGCGTAATTGATTGAGATTGGCAAGTGGTTGAATATTCGTGATCCTAAAATTCATTTTTAAATCTAAATGAGTTAGTTTTGATAAATGAGAAAGTGGTGAAATGTCCTCGATTTCATTGTAAGATAAGTCTACATATTTGAGATTTAGGCATTTTTCAATACCTTCAATAGTCTTTATTGATTTTTTTACTAATGTATGTGGTTCATTTAAAATTTCATCATGAAGAGTAGGGAGCGGCGGTGGTGGTGTATATATTGTGTCTACAGACAGTAACAAATCGTCATTAAGAAATTCTGTTGGCTTTTGTAATCTCCATCTTATTTTGAGTTCTAAACTCGGATTCATAATCACAATATATTCTCTGGGCTGGACATCTAATATGTATCGGATTCGATTTTATGGTCAATTGTTAATTTAAAATAATAAATTCCCTCAGAGACCAATCCAATGACCTGTGAAGAAAAAGCAGGTCCTTTTCCTGATTTTAAATTAAAAATTGTTGGATTAGAATAATCTTCTTCCCATTCAAACATTGATTTTTCACTGATTTCATGAGACAGATTTTCCGGTACTTGAAGAATATAATAATTACCAACTTTGAGATTTTCTGGAATTTTATACACAGGTCCTGTGGAAGTTTTATTACATGAAAGGTATAAAAAAGAAAAAAAGCCTATGATAAAATTTATATAAATTTTAATTTTATTTAGCCTCCATTTTAATATAGTTTATTTTATTAGTTAAATAATCCCAAATTACGCATTAGAAAATCTAACAGGTAAAGAGAATTTTTTGGATTGCT
>CAYLYM010000184.1:0-4231 GCA_964387645.1 uncultured Calditrichaceae bacterium
CTAAATAATTGAGATTCAGATTGGTTTAAAAGAGCAATCCAGATATGAATATCTTCTTTATTTAATTTTGGAATAAAATATTTTGGCATAGATGAATATTAAAAAATTCTGATATCGTATGGTTTTTTAATTAACTTTCTATAATTGATGTGGTAAAAATTTAATAATGAAAAGTGTAGAGAAACATTAATATGAACAGATGGATATTAAAAATATTAAAATAAGTTTATTGGTAAGATCACTTTAAGAGCTGTTTAATCGTATTGGCAACAAATTCAATTTGATCTTTCTTCAATTCAGGGTACATAGGCAATGATATGAACTCTTTAGCGCATTTTTCAGTAATGGGGAAATTCCCTTCACCTAAATCTAAAAATTTATATGCATCTGTGAGGTGAATTGGGATAGGATAATGTATTCCGCATGCTATATTTTTTTCTGCAAGCATATTAACGATCATATCTCGATTTTTTACTCTTATGGCATAAATATGATAAACATGATTTGAATATTCAGCGCAATATGGTATTATTACTTCAGCCAAATCATTTAATAATATGTCGTAATATTCAGCATTACTTCTTCTTGCTTCATTCCAATCTTGAAGATATTTTAATTTTACCTTTAAAATTGCGCCTTGAAACCCGTCCATGCGTGCATTCCATCCAACCAGATCATGATGGTATTTTTGGGACTGGCCATGGTCTCTCAACATACGAATTTTTCCAGCTAATTTTGAATTATTTGTAACCACTGCGCCGGCTTCTCCATATGCACCTAAATTTTTTCCTGGATAAAAACTAAAACAGCCAGCATCTCCTATTGAACCAGCTTTCCTTTTACCTTTATATTCAGCCCCATGTGACTGACTCGCATCTTCAATTACATACAAATTGTATTTTTTAGCAATTTCAATAATTGGATCCATATCTGCCATTTGACCGAAAAGATGAACTGGGATGATAGCTTTAGTTTTTGAACTAATTACACTTTCCAACTGGTTTGGATCCATTGTATAGGTTGATTTGTCGACGTCAACAAAGATTGGTTTGGCTCCTGTCATACTAATTGCTTCAACAGTTGCTATGAATGTATTGGGAACAGTAATAATCTCATCGTCTGGTCCTATGTCCAGAGCTTTTAATGCTAACCATAAGGCTGAAGTACCGCTAGAAACACCTACACAAAATTTACAATGGCAAAATCTAGCAAATTCTTCTTCAAATTGTCTAACAAATGGTCCGTCTGCAAAGGCAACATTCTCAATGACTTGTCTTATAGATTCATCAATTTCATTTTTAATTGATAGATATTGTGATTTTAAGTCGAGGAAGGGGATCCTCATTCTTGATCTCCTCTTTTATTTTTCAATTGGTTAAGTTATTCAATATTATCTTGTACAAAAGCAAAAAATATTCAGCATTATTATAAAATGGGATGAAACATTTAAATTGTTTTCTAATCTTTCTTACCTCTAATTGTTTTAATAATGTTCAATAATATATCGCATTTAATCATGAGATTAATATTTCTTTTCCACGTTCTCGGATAGATTTGTTGGCTGCTTCCAGAATTTTTACGACAATCCAGCCGGAATAACCATCTGCAAGTGGAGTTAAGTCGTTTTCAAGTACTTCTACAATATGATTGATTTCGGTTTTTAATGCTTCTGTCGAATCAATTTTCGGACAATACATGTCGCCTGTCCTATATTGAATTAATGTATTATATACTTGATCAGCGGTTTCAATCACTTCAATTCCTTTGTCATAAACTCTAATTTTTTCGCTAGGCATATTATCGTCCCAAACAATCATTTTTTTTGTACCAGCGATCAATGTTTGTCTTATTTTTACCGGTGACAACCAATTTGCATGAATATGGGCAATAAGATTATTCGGATAGTAAATGGTTAGATAAGCAACATCTTCTAAACTATTATTCAAGTGTTCAGCTCCAGTTGCAACCACACTTTCGGGTTTCTTGTTTAATAAGAAATGCATAATAGAAATATCATGAGGTGCTAAATCCCATAAAACATTTACATCATGTTGAAAAAGTCCTAAATTGATGCGGACAGAATCAAAGTAATATATTTCTCCAATTTCTCCATTTTCGATTAATTCTTTCATTTTTCTTACAGCGCCTGTAAATATAAAAGTATGATCAACAAAAATTTTCACCCCTTTTTGTTCTGCTAAATTCATTAAACTTTCTGATTGTTTAGCATTTGAAGTCATTGGTTTTTCTATAAGAACATGTTTCCCTTCAATAATGGCAGCTTTAGCAATCTCATAATGTGTTGTAACAGGAGTACAGATAGCGATCAAATCGATTTTGGGATTTTTAACTATCTCGTTGTAATTCTTAGTAGTTTTCAAAAATGGATAATTACTTTTAATGAAATTCAAACGTTCCTGTTTCACGTCACAACAAAAATCGATTTCAGTTTTAGGATTTGTTATAAAATTGCGAATAATATTGGGTCCCCAATATCCAACTCCAATTACACCTACCTTAAACATAAATTCCTCCAATTTATAATGCGCCTTTAGTATTAAATACAACTAAAATTGTTTTGAAAAGAATCTTGATATCTAATTTTAGTGATCTTTCATGAACGTATTGCAAATCCAGACGAACCATCTCGTCAAATGTTGTCATACTTCGTCCATATACCTGCCATAATCCGGTAATACCAGGTTTTACTTCTAAGATTCTTCTATGATGCCAACTTTTATATGATTCTAACTCATATGGTATTGGAGGGCGAGGTCCAACAAGGCTCATACTTCCTACAAGAACATTAAAAAATTGAGGTAATTCATCAAGACTTAATTTCCGCAAATAACGCCCAAGCCAGGTTATTCTGGGGTCATTTTCTATTTTATACAGTGGTTTTTCTGTGGTTCCTAAGTTAACTTCGTTATTTTTTCCTTGAATCAATTTCTTAACATAGTCTTTATGTATTGAATCATCACAATTTACCAACATTGTTCTGAATTTTAAAAATGTAAAGATTTTTCCAAAACGTCCTATTCTTTTTTGTTTAAAAAATACAGGTCCATTTGAAGTTATTTTAATAAGTATTGCAATGACAAGCATTAAAGGTGAAAAAAAGATAATTCCGAATAGAGAACCTGTAATATCAATAAGGCGTTTATATATTTCATAATTTATCTTTACTTTTTTTAATAATTCAATTCCTTCAAATAGTGGTACTGATAAAGCAATTGCACCATTCATTGAAGTTAATCTATACCAGTTAATAAACAATTTTGATTCATCTTTTATTAATAACTGATTATTCGGTTTATTGTTTTTTTTAAATTTCAACTCATTTAAGATCAATGGCACTCCTTTAAGATGATAACAATCTTGAATTTGATAGACTGGATATGAAGAGATAATGATAGATTTTATTATTTCAATATATTCTGTCCTCGATTGAGAATTAAAATATTCAAAAATTATACTTGATATTTTTTCAATAAATGTTTTTGCTCCATCTAAAGAAGTATCAACCAATAAGATTCCAATTTTATATGGGTCAATTAAAGTTTTCATATCGAAATTACGAGTATTTTCTGAAATTAAATTAAGTAAAGTCTTAAGAAAACCAGAGTATTCTTTATAAGAAATTTTAATTTCATTCTTATGTTTTGACATGTCGATATAAACATAAGATAAAGGAAGTCCAGAACGGTCGCTTCGATTTCTTTCTTTTTCAAATAAATCTTGAAATTCTTGTGGAGAATACCACCCATCCTTCTTCCTCAAATAATATTGATAAGAAATTTTATTATTGAATATCCCATTTTCTTTGAACAAAGTCACTTCTTTGTCTCCTTTAGATAAAGGATATTTTATATTAATTAAATTTGAAAAATATTTGAAAAAGGATTTTTGTTTGAAATAGATGTCCTTTAGTCACTTATAATAATTTTATTGAATGAGGAAAGTTAAAATTTATTTTTTTTATATTTAAATGAAGCGTTTATCTTATACAAATAGAATTAAAAAATAAAAATAAATATATTGGATCTATATTATTGATAAATTTCTTTATTTGGAATTATTAATGTTTTTCATAATGATAATTATACCCATAACCGTAACGATATCGATAGGAGGATTTTTCTATTTTACCTGCATTCATTACTATTCCATGTAGTCTTAATTTAGCTTGTTCTATTTCTTGATGTGCCCATCGAATACTTTCTTTATAGGT
>CAYLYM010000185.1:0-4114 GCA_964387645.1 uncultured Calditrichaceae bacterium
GGCCTAACGGCCCATGGGATTTTAAGTCCCAGGCGTCTACCAATTCCGCCACCCGGGCAATTTTCTTAAAAAGAAAGGTACTTGTTTTTCAAGTACCTTTGTTTTACTTAGAGCGAGAGACGGGATTCGAACCCGCGACCATCACGTTGGCAACGTGATGCTCTACCATCTGAGCTACTCTCGCTTAAACCAAACAAAATATATATATTTATAAATAAGTTGTCAAGCATTTTCCAAAATTTGAATTAAACATCTAATACTTTATGGTAGATTTTATCATAACTATATTTCAACTTCCCACTTTCAATCAAATTTTAGAAATACTTGTAAATATATTCTGAAAATTTTTATTTTCTTTTGCTAAATTGAATAATCTCATACTTAAATAATTAAGATTATGAAAGGAGAAAAGCTATGAGACACACATTCGTTATATTCTTAACACTTTCAATTTTTATTCTAACCCAAACTACCATGGCCCAGCAACCGGTTCGGAATAAGGGAAAATTTATTGAGTATAAAAATGAATTCCTCGATAGCATTAAAGCGGAAAGCAATAAATTTCTTGAGAAACCTGAAAAAAAGCGGATGGTTTTTAAAATGGATTTTACCGGACTGGATTTACCCAAATCCGTGAATGAATTTAAAACCTTCTGGCACAATCCACCCATTTCTCAAGGATTATCGGGAATGTGCTGGTGTTTTTCCACTACATCATTTTTTGAGTCAGAAATTTATCGTTTAAGTAAAAGAAAAATAAAATTATCTGAATTGTACACAGTTTATTGGGAATATGTCGAGAAAGCCAGAAGATTCGTTCGAGAGAGAGGGAATTCTGAATTTGGCGAAGGATCAGAGGCAAATGCAGTTATTCGAATATGGAAAAAATATGGCATTGTTCCCGCTAAAGATTATACAGGTTTAAAACCCGGGCAAAAATTCCATGACCATCGCGCCATGTTCAGAGAAATGAAAAATTATTTGAATTCTGTTAAAGAAAACAATGCCTGGGATGAAGAAGCGGTTCTATCAACCATTAAATCCATTTTGAACCATTATATTGGCACCCCCCCTACAAAAATAACCGTTGATAACAAGCAAATGACGCCTCAGGAATATCTCAAGAATGTTCTAAAACTTAATTTAGATGATTATATAGATTTCATGTCTTTATTGGAAAAACCTTACTATGAAAAGGTAGAATATGAAGTGCCGGATAACTGGTGGCATAGTAAAGATTATTACAATATTCCTTTAGATGAATTCATACAGGTCTTAAAACGGGCTTTGCGCCGCGGATTCACCGCCTGTATCGGAGGTGACGTTTCTGAGCCAGGCTACGATTCTCATGCAGAAGTAGCAATGGTGCCAACTTTCGACATCCCTGCTGAGTATATTGATGAAAACGCCAGACAGTTTCGGTTTAGCAATCACAGTACAACCGACGATCATGGAATTCACGTCGTCGGTTTTATGGAAAAAGATGGAAAAGACTGGTATCTCATCAAAGACTCAGGGAGCGGATCACGAAACGGGCCCAACCCTGGATATTACTTTTATCATGAAGATTACATTAAACTAAAGATGATGAATATCATGGTCCATAAAGATGTCGCGCGGGATATATTAAGAAAATTTAAGTAATAGAAACAATTTTCAACTTCAGGCCCCACTCAGTGGGGCTTTTTTATTATATGACCGATTTCTATCCATTCCAAAATCAATTATCAATTTCAGAAATAACCACATAACTGTTTTAATTTGAGTTGTAACTTTCGCGTAATTTTAACATCAAATAATCGAATTTTAGAAAAAATATATTTATTATGGAAAACAACAAAGACAGAAGAAAAGAAAATTGGCTTTTTAGAATTTGTCCAGCATGCAGATCGGAAATGAAGTTTTATCCCGGTTGTTGTGGAAATAATCCATTATGGCGCTGTGAAAATTGCGGCGTAATTTTGAAATGGCGAGAAAAAATTTCAGAATCTGATAAATATTTACTATTAAAATAAAGCAATAAAAGGAGGATTTAAACCAATGAGTAAACCGATTCATGTTTCTGATGCTAATTTTAAAAGCGAAGTTCTGGATTCACCCATTCCAGTATTAGTGGACTTTTGGGCTCCCTGGTGTGCACCATGTCGAATAATAGCGCCTGTGATTGATGAAATTGCTGAAGAATACAGCGGCCAACTCAAAGTAGCCAAACTGAATACAGACGAAAATCAATTCACGGCCATGGAATATCGAATTATGGGTATTCCAACATTAGGGATATTTGTCAATGGGCAAATGGTAGATCAAATTGTTGGTGCAGCTCCCAAAGCACAGATTGTGGAAAAATTGAATTATTATTTACAAAGCACATCTGTTAAAAATTAAAAGGAGCATAGGAGAATGGCTTCAAATACAAGAGTTCTGTTGTTCACCACCCCTACCTGCAGTTTTTGTAGAGCTGCCAAACAGTATTTCATTGAGAAAAAAATTCGTTTCAAAGAAATCGATATTACCAAAGATCCACGAGCAGCCAAAGATATTCAAAGAAGAACCGGGCAAATGGGAGTACCTGTAATTATTATTAATAACCGGCCCATTGTCGGTTTTGATAAGGCGAAAATTAATCAAATGTTGGGAATTAAAGCATAAGGAGTAAGAACCGATGAAAATTCAACCCATTGATGATCGTTTATTAATTCAGCCTGAAGAAGAAGAACAACGTGTAGGTAGCATTATTATTCCCGATTCTGCCAAAGAAAAACCCCGAATGGGAAAGGTCATCGCAGTTGGCACCGATGAAGATCTGAAAGAATTGTTCAAAGAGGGAGACAAAGTATTGTTCGCTAAATATGGAGGTGACGAAATAGAAATTAATGGTGTCGAATATTTAATCGTGCAAAGATCTGATATTTTGGCAAAAGTCAACTAAAATTTTCTGGAAAGCAACATGGCGTTCTACGAGGCGATCTTTTATTGATCGCCTTTTTTATTTTTCAATTAAGTTATTACAGAATGAAAACAATCAAAATTTCAATTTTTCAATGAGATAAGTTTTGATGAATCTTGAGATACATCATTCGTTTTTGATTGGTAAAAATTACTTTAATTTGTATTAATTTTGTATTAATCATGAGAGGTTAAAATGATCTTAAGACGAAAAGAGGATAAAAGTGGAAACTAAATCTTCATTAATATTTTGTTTTTCGATTCAATTATTATTAAGTTATGTTAATAAATAATAAGAATAAAGATTATATGAAACGAAAAAGGCTGATTGTTACAGGAGACCGTGTCCTTATTCGACCAGATCTTAGAGAAGAAAGAACCAAAGTTGGTCTTTATCTTCCGCAAACAGTAAAATCAAAAGAAGAAGTCATCGGAGGATTTGTTATCCAAACTGGCCCTGGAATCCCTCTGGCCGAACCATCCGATATTTCAGATGAACCCTGGAAAAAGAAACCCCGGGAGATGAAATATTTACCGGTAGAGGCTAAAGCCGGTGATTACGCCTTGTTCTTACAAAAGGCAGGAGTTGAAATTAATTACGAAAACGAACAATATATTATCATTCCTCAGAGCGCCATCCTGGTCTTAATCCGCGAAGAAGATGAGAATATCGAAGACAAAATTGAAGAACACGATGAAGATAGTGATTTTCCTCTTTATTGAGGTAAAAAGTTTATCTTGCTCTAAATATTCTTAACGGGACATTTCATGTTGACTTTTTAAAATTTTAAGTAGAAGATATTCTTGTAAGAAAATTTTTCAACTCTCCCAGTGAAAAATAACGGCTAAACCGTTTGATCTCCTTCCCTTTTTCAAAAAGGATGATTGTAGGAACAGCAAAGACCAGGTATTGGCCGGATATTTCAGGATGTTGCTGAATATTCACATACATAAAATTTATTCCAGGATAATCAGCAATTAATGCCTCAACTTTAGGCTTTAAATTTTTGCAAACATTACACTCCGGATAAGAAAAATAAGCCAGCAATCTGTCAGCTTCACGGAGAGTTTTTATTATGATCTCTTTTTCATCCTCATTCATAATAAATTTCTCACTCAATCAATGTTATTTTGATGATTCGGATTAGATAAGAAAGTTACAATTTTT
>CAYLYM010000186.1:0-4088 GCA_964387645.1 uncultured Calditrichaceae bacterium
TGAGATTTTCTTCTTTTAATCTCTCATTGACCTGGCGAAGTTCTTCTAATAACCGTTTGTTTTCCTCTCGCAGGCGATATTGCTCCACAGCCTGTCGGACAATTAATCGCAAATCTTCCGGTTCCCATGGTTTGTTTATGTAATAAAACACCTGACCTTCATTAATTGATCGGATGGTCGCTTCGATATCGGTGTAACCGGTAATTAAAATACGAACAGCATCGGGCTGGATTTCCAAAGCTTTCTTAAATAATTCCACACCAGTCATCTCCGGCATACGCTGATCTGCCAGTATCACCGCAACTTTTTCTTTTTTTAATACTTCCAACGCAGAATGAGCATCCATCGATTGAATGATATCAAAGTCCTTCCGAAGCGTCCGGTAAATCGCATGAAGACTCGATTTCTCGTCATCAACCGCTAAAATTTTGTACTGATTTTTCTCTGACATGCGGAATCTCTAAATTTTATTTAAACTTTTTCATTTTTATCTTTCCCTTGAACTGGTAAAGTTACATAAAATGTTGTTCCTTCATTTTCTTTACTTTCAAATCGGATAGAACCGCCATGATCTTGAATAATTTTATACGAAATGCTCAAACCCAGGCCCGTTCCTCTACCCACTGGCTTGGTGGTAAAAAACGGATCAAAAATTTTATTTTGGATGGATTGGGGAATTCCCACACCATCATCTCGAATCGATAATTCCACATTTTTGTCCTTCTTTCTAGTTTGAATCCAAATGTTACCTTTCTCCGGAATGGCTTGGATCGCGTTCATGAGCAAGTTCATAAAAACCTGGTTAATTTGTCCCGGTTGACAATACACTTTCGGCAGATCATCGTAATCCTTATGCACATGAATTCGGTTTTTTATTTCATTGTTCAAGAGTAATAAAGTTGAATTAAGACCTTCGTGTATATCAACCCACTTGTAATCTGCTTCGTCCAGCCGAGAAAAATTGCGAAGGTTCAAAACAACATCTTTTACCCGCCGACTGCCTTCCAGACAATCCGAAATTAAACTTTGAATATCTTCCTGTATGAAATCAAGTTCATATTTTTCACGAAATTCCGAAATTAATCGGGTCAATTCTCTATTTGATTCACCTGCCTCTACCGCTTTTAAAACTAATCTTAACAACTCATTAATGGCTGTAATGTATTTATCCAATTCTATCATATTGGCGTAAACGAAACTAATCGGATTATTCAGTTCATGGGCTACTCCCGCCACCAGTTGACCCAATCCTGCCATTTTCTCACTATGGATGAGTTGAGCCTGCGTTTCTTGCAGATTTCGATAAAGCTGTTGTAATTCTTCATTCTTTTTTTCTAATTCACGAATGTACTTTTCGCGGGTTTCGGCTTCTGTTACTTTTTGAATAAGTCTTTTTGTTTCTTCAATGTAAAGGTTGTTTTCAATAGCAATAGCTGTTTGAGTTGCCAATGTCCGAAACACCGGTTCATCCTTCGCATCAATAGGCTTCCTAAAAGTACCAAAAACTAAGAGACCAAAAAGGCGATAAGATCGTCTAATAGGCAATAACTGTCCATTTAGACCACCTGGAATCTCTAATTCCCGGGCTTTGAAAATGGCATCATGTGAAAGCAGCAGATGGACAGTTTTTTCCGGGAGGCGAAAATTATCTGGACCAGTAAAATCTCCGGCGCTGGCAATTTTGATAAAATGGTTATTTTTATTTTCATAATAAACACAAAACTCTGGATGGACAGCCTGAAAAATGGTATTGACCAGGCTGGCATAAATTTTCTGATTTTCTTTAATAAAAATGAGATCCTGGGAAAAATCTTGTAGAAGGTGCCGATATTCGGCCCTGGCTAATTCTAACTTTCTGATTTTTTCCAGGAAATAAAGCAAAACTAAAAATAGAAGTATTAATAAAGATATTTGAATAATTAAACGTGTTTTAATTGAATAAAATTGTAAAGCTAAAAATATTCCATATAATAACAAAATAATGGTGGTAATAAAAAAAGCCACCTGCCTGGCAGATAAAAAGTAACGTGCATTGGCAAAATAAGTAAAACCTATGATGAGAATAAGCAAACCCAAAAAAAGTAAAAAGTCAATCCAAAATTCCTGTTGACCCGTTATCCGGTAAACCAATTGATAGAAACGATAAACTGATTTCAGAAAACCTTCGAACTCATAAACAACTCGCTTTTCGCCAGCTCGAATATTATCTACAATTACATTTCGACCCCCTGGAAACTTAATCCTGGCCTGGTAAATATTTCCCGGATTTACAGCAAAATGAACCACCAAAGTGTTCTGCGAAAGATAACCACCTCCACCACCCACCTCGTGGTAACTTACCAGTTTCCTAGGACCTTTTGTTTCTTCCTTTTCATACAACCAGATTTTTGCTCCAATGGCATCACGATTTGCTTTTACTCCAACTAATTTCAATTGAACAAATCTCTGGTTGTTGGTGGGATTAACATAAAGCACGCTATGGGTGTCTTTATTTGCTACAAAAAGGTCCAGGTCACCATCCAAATCAAAATCGGCTACCGCCGCTCCAGTGCTATAATTTTGTTGTGGATATTTAATAACTAATTGGCTTTCAAATTTTTTTTCAAACTGACCAAATCCTTTGTTTAAGAAAAACAACTCTGGACCGATACAATTCACCCATATATCCTGCCATCCATCATTATTAAAATCGGCTATGATGGGCCCATAGGCCGGATAAGGAATTTTAACACCCGCTTCCTGCGAAATTGCTTTAAATATCCAACAGGAAGAATCTGGGGCCGTATCATTGCGATACAACTCAGAATGCCCATTACGATCTGTCACAATAAGATCCAGATCCCCATCATTATCAACATCGCCGAAAGCTACTCCATTACTATTGAGATTTTCTGTCAAGTGTCGCAATTCCAGATGGTATTCCTCAAATTTTTCGCCTCCCACATTTCGATAAAAAACATCCGGTCCAAACCAATTACAGACATAGAGGTCGGGATAACCATCTGCATCAACATCTGCAAATGCTGCTCCCTGACTGGTACCCAGGCGAGTCAGCCCCCACATAGCACTGACATCCCGAAAGTTACCTCGACCATCCCCCAACAATAAACGGTTTGGATGGTGCTCATCAGTGATAAATAAATCCAAATTTCCATCCAAATTTACGTCAGCCCAGATACCACAATTTCCGTCTAAAGGAAGCGATAGTTGGAGTTTATCAGTAATATCTGAAAAACTATGATCTTTATTCTGTTTAAAAATACTGGTACTGACTCCCCAACCCGCTATCACCATGTCAGACAGGCCATCATTATTAAAATCTCCGGCAGAAGCGCCCAACTCTAAATTTTGTTTGCCTCTCGGGTTCAAATTACCCCCAAGGCGCGATGGAATAGTAAAATCTATGAAACGGCGACCATTCTCTTCATTAATGAACAATCGGTTTAAATTTCTAAAACGTACAACGTAAATATCGGGTAATCCATCCTGATTCAGATCTCGGAACACCACACCATAACTATCCGTAAAATCAGGCAATAAATGAAAAACCTCTTTTGGAGTAAACATACGAGCGATAAAATCGTTCTGACCAAAAGAAGGCGAGTCAAAAAAAATGATAGACGAAATGAAAAAATAAAAAATAATAATAAATTTCGTCTTCAGAAAAGAAGGCAATTCTCGCATATTTTGCATATCGAAATCCATAAAAATCATAGGAATATAGAAGCTTGTCATTTGATTATCAAGAAGAATTTCCTAGTGCTAAATTTAGAAACTTAAAATAAAACGATGATGTTTAGGATATTCAAGTTTTCGCATTTGCCATTTTTTCAATTGATGGAATTATGAGAACCAATTAACTTACAAAAAATAATGACTTAAAAAATTTTTCTAAATTTCATAAAATTTGTATTATTAAAATCAGATTTTATACTGTTAAACTTTAAACCTTTCCAAAGAACAGAATTTTGAAATATCGGGAAAAGCCAAAATTAATATTTACATTAATAGTAAATATTTTATTTATATTTGAATTTTTTATATATTTATGGGTAATCTTTACAAAAGTATTTCCAAAGGAGCGTAAA
>CAYLYM010000187.1:0-4046 GCA_964387645.1 uncultured Calditrichaceae bacterium
CGAGTAGCTAAATAATCAGGACCATTTGCTATACTTGTTTGATGCTCACCATGGGTCTCGAGGATATTTGGATTTGAAAGAATGTTCTTGAAGTAATAGCTATTAAATCCAGTTCCACCAAAGACCCCAATCAAGCCGTCATATGATTCTGGATCATAACCAGCATCTTCTAGTGCTTGCCAGGCAATTTCCAAAAAAATACGCTGCTGAGGATCCATGATAGCTGCTTCTCGGGGGTTAATTTTGAAAAAAGCTGCATCAAATTTATCCGCATCTTTTATTAATCCTTTTGCTTTTATATAATTAGAGTTTTTTCGTATTTCAGTAGAAATGCTATTATCTAATTCATCATCATTAAAAAATGTAATTGATTCTTTAGATTTGCATAAATTTTGCCATAATTCGTTTATATTGTCTGCTCCAGGAAAACGGCAAGCCATTCCTATTATGGCTACACCTTCTGTAAAATCATCGGAATCCAAAGATTTCATATTTAATTCCTTTTTTTAAAATTTTTATTTCGTTTAAAAGTTGCTCTGCGCAACCTGGCACGAGTTTGAATATTTTGATGAAAAGAATTTTCATCTTCTTGTTGATTTATATATTTAGCAAAAGACCGAATATTGGGATATTGAAACATTTTTACTAAAGGGATTTCAAATCCAAGTTCTTTTTGAAGTTTTGTTATAACTTCTGCTGTTAAAATAGAATTTCCACCTAAATCAAAAAAATTATCATCAATACCCACTTGATTAATTTTTAAAACTTCACACCAGACTTTTGAAAGCATTTTTTCTAAAGAATTAGACGGAGGAGTAAAATTTTGTTCAATTTCTGGCCTAATATTATCAGGTTCAGGGAGTGCTTTTCTATCAATTTTGCCACTGGATGTTAATGGAAGTTCTTTAAGAATAAGATAAATATTTGGAATCATATAATCGGGTAATCGATTTTTTAAGAATTCCCGAAATGTATTAATGGGGGTTTTTTCATTTGATTTTAATACAATATAAGCGATAAGTCTCTGGATCCCGAAGGAATCTTTTTTTACGGCAACTGCAACTTGTTTGATTTTCGAATGTTGATTTAGAACAACCTCAATCTCCCCCAACTCTATTCGTTTACCATAAAGTTTTATCTGGTTATCTTTTCTTCCAATAAATTGTATATTCCCATCGGGCAAAAATTTGCCGAGATCGCCAGTTCGGTAAACAATTTCAGAACCATTGGTTTTAATAGGATCTTTAATGAAAAACATTTTATTTAAAACTGGATCATTAAAATACCCTTTACTCATATATGGAGTTTTAATATGGATTTCTCCTATTTCACCATTTGTACAAAGTTTGTCATTTTTAATAATCATAATTTTTGTATCAGGGATAGGTTTACCAAGAGGCACAATTTCTTCAGGAGCAATTGTTTTATCTTTTATTCGATAGAATAATTTTGCCAATGTGGTCTCTGTTGGCCCATAAATATTCACTAATTCCACATGGTTTCCCACTATATTCCGCCAATTAATTATATCATTTCCATATAATGTTTCGCCTGCAATTAAAATATACTTTAAATTTGGAAATACATTTTTTTCATTGCTAAACTCATATATTGCTTTTGTCAATAAGCGGAAAAGTGTTGGAACAATATGAATGAGAGTAATTCTATTGTTTTGTATCCATTTGTAAAGCTTAAAAGGATTTTGTTTTGTCTCTTCTTTTGGAATGCAAAGCGTTCCTCCTGTACATAATGGGATAAAAATATCTCTTAAACTAACATCAAATGTTACATGCGATAAGAAGCTTACTTTTGTATTCTCATTAAGATTAAATTCATTAGTTTCCCAATTGATGAAATGAGTTAAACCTTTTTGTGAACCTAAGATAGCTTTAGGTTTACCAGTAGAACCAGAGGTAGTGATAATGTAACATCCATCGTCTGAAGGTGTCTTTAAACGTGGATTTTCTATTTGATATGAGGAATGTTTTTTCTCTAATTCCCAACTTGGTAATTTTTTTACCACGAAGTTAAAAGACTTATCCAAAACGATGATGTATTTTATTGATTTTTTGTGATTCATTTTTAAAAAGTTTAATTGTAGTTGTTTTTCAAAAGCTTCATTTGTTATTAAAATAGTTGGTTTGGTTTTTTCGAAAATAAGGTCAGTGCGTGTATGAGGAAAATGAGTATTTATTGGCATAAAGATTTTTCCTGCTTTTAATATTCCTAATATTGAGATTACATATTCTATTGATGATTCGAGATGAACGCAGACTACCTCCTGAATATTTTTTCGTATGATAATTAGAGAATTAGCAAGCCGATTGGTAAAAAATTTTAGATTTTCATAAATAATGCTTTTATCTTCTTCTTCAATAGCAGTATTTCCAGGGAATTGAGATGCTATTTCTTCAAATTTAGTATAAATTGTTTGATTTATCATCAATACCTCAATTTAATTAAATCATGATGAGTACATTCTAATAATTAATTATCTACAAATTTTACCGATTAACAAAAATTATTTTTATCTATAAGTTAGAGAGACAAAATCGGTGAAGTCGGTGATTTTTAGATTTTACTTAGTGATTCAAATGATTTTTAAAAATTTTTATGCAAAAATTAAGATTTGTTTTTTTTTGATTCTGGCAGTTTAGCAACAGTTTATAATTATAAATATATTAATGTCAGAACTTAAAATTTTTTATTATTCATTAATAAATGAATCCATTCCAATCAAATGTTCAAATGTTTCTCTTTGTCTTATAAGTTTTATTTTGCCCCCATTTATCATAACTATTGCAGGTCTTGGAAAAGAGAAATTATTTGAATACGAATTAAAATAGGCCCCAGTGTCCATTATTAATAAATAATCATTCTTTTCTATGATAGGTAATATTATTTTTTTAGAAACATAATCTGCAGGTGAACAAATCCGACCTACGACAGAGTATTTTGTAATACTATTATTTGGATTTTTTAGAATTGGATAAATATAATGTTTCTCATACCCTAGAGGAAAAGTATTGTTTTGTCTTCCACCATCGGTGATTAAAAATTTTTGTTTCCCCCTTTTTCTATTTTCATAAATCTTAAGTATCATCATTTGAGCGCGTGAAACTAATGCGCGACCAGGTTCCATATGTAAAATGGGTAAAGGAATGTTGATCTTTGATGCCTGCTTCTTAATTTCCGAACTAATTTTTTCAGCGAAGCTTTCTAATTTTTCGAAATTATTTAATTCAGGTAATCTGAGTTGTTTGTTAAAAAACCTATTTAAAATTCTTTCCAAAATTGACATATATTCTACACTTGGGACCCCTAAACCTCCTCCGATGTCTATTATTTCAATAACGATTCCGTACCTTTCCTTCAAATATTTGGCAAAATTTAACATGAAATTAATCTCTTTTAAAAAAATGTCAGAAGATCTTGCCCCTTCTGCAGTATGCGTTAATAAACCTTTTAAGACTAATCTTCCATCGCTCTTTATAATTTGCGTTACTGCATTTTCAGCTTCTCCGTATTTGACTGATAAACCAAATTGTGTTTTTAATTTCCATGGTGGACAGAGTCGTAATCCAAGGTTTATTGTTTTATTAAATTTTTTTGAAATTCTATCTATGTCATCGATCTCCCGCAATGTATCAATATTAATTAATCTTATTGGGTTTTTAATTGCATCTTCAAGTCCGTCTTGAGGTTTGATTATTCCATTATATATTATTTTGTTTGATGGAACTCCTATTTTCCTGGCTAACCATAATTCAAAAGGAGATATGACTTCAGCACCGATGTCATGGTCATTGATGATTTTCAGAATCCCCGGTGTCCAGTTTGTTTTATATGAATAAAAAAGTTGAAATCGTGGGTAAATTTTTGAGAAGATTTCATTGATTTGTATTATATCTTCTCTCAGGATTTTTTCATTAATGATGTGGATTGGTGTTCCATAAATTTCTATTATTTCTCTCAGATTTATTCCATCGATAAAATATTCGTTATTATTCTGATGAAGACCCCAATGTCTAATATCCATAGTATTT
>CAYLYM010000188.1:0-3999 GCA_964387645.1 uncultured Calditrichaceae bacterium
TAAAATAAAATATAAATAGAGAGGAAAAAATAGAAAAAAATTCCCAAAATTCTTGTTAGGATAATTTTGTCAATATTTTTATATTTTTTCGTTGTGAATAATAATAATAATTAAACAGCGTTCTTTTTACATAAAAAATCCGGCAACCTGAGATGAAAATGACAAAAATAGAGAAAAAATTTGTGAATAGAAAAAAGCATGCTCAAGGGAATATTAGAGTATTAGAGAGGATATTCACCCGGATTAATATAGACAACATTAAAAATGTATTAGAAATTGGATGTGGTGTGGGGCATTTGGCCGCTTATCTCAACAAAAATTATGAGATGAATATCACTGGCACTGACCTGGATGAAGAACAAATCAAGTTAGCTAAGAAATTTCATGATATCAGCGACACTCTTTCATTTTACCAAGCAAATGCAACACACTTGCCTTTTGAAGATGAACAATTTGATATGGTGCTATCGTTTAAAGTACTGCACCATATCCCAGATTGGGAAAGGGCTTTGAATGAAATCAATCGCGTACTAAAACCCAATGGAATATATATTGTTAATGACCTGACCGGATCTTCCTGGTTAGTAGCGGTTCTAAAACTTTTTATGAAAAAAAATAGAATTTTTACAACAATTCAGGTTGCGGATTTCTTGCAAAATAAAAAGTTTAAAATTCTGTACGAGGAAGGACCAAAAGGTTTTATCATCAAACATTTTAGCATGGTTTTCCAGAAATATTCCTTATGACAAACAAATTTTCCTTTTATTGCTTGTTTTCTACATTAAAATATTAACTAGTAAACTCTATTTTGTAGAGGCATAAAAGGACCATCTTGTCCCAGCTATTTCAAGGAATAATCAAAAAATAAATTTTTAAAGCGATCTCACCCTTGTTTTTTACTAAAATGGCCGACAATCAGCCCACCAATGAAAAGTTGAAGCGGATGGTAGAACATTAAGGGTAGAAGTACAATTCCCAGCTCAGGCAGACTATCGGTACTATTCAAAGAAGCCGCAGCAAAAATTGAGATGGCCATGGGTACACCTGTGGCCAGGGATTTCTGTGAAGCACAAAAAAGCGCCGTCATTCGATTGGGATAACCAAAATTCATAATTTGGAGAGCCCCCCAGACCAATCCCAAAACCATCAGCAACAGTCCCAGAGAAAATAGGAATGTCTTAAAAACAATATTGAAACCATATTCCTGCCAGATGCCCTTTTTAAACGAATTAGCAAAGGCTGAAAAAAGAATAAACAAAATAATGCCAGTGCTTATTCTTCTGATCAGCAGTTTATTACTCTCAGCCCAATTCCTCACCAGGGGACGTAAAATCTGACCTGAAAAAAAAGGTAAAATAAGCAATAATGATAATTTTAGAAGTAAGGGAGTAATGGGAACATTCACTCCTGCCGTTACTGAAAGATGCCAGGCGGTCCAGGAGGGTACGATAAAGACAGCTAAAATATTGGAAAGCGCTGCATTAAAAATTGCCCCGGTCTGATTTCCACTAACCATTCCAGAAAAAACCACAGCTGTAGAAATTGTGGTGGGCAAAATGGCCAGATAAAGATATCCGATGCGCAAATCTGGAGGCAAATATCCATCCGAAACCATTAACAACAACACAACTAAAATTGGAATGATGATAAAATTAAAACATTGGACAAAAAGGTGTAATCGCCATTCTAAAAGGTCTTTTAAAATCCTTTCGCTGGGAAGTTGCATTCCCTGCAATAAAAAAATTAACACAACTCCAATCTTAGTAGTGATCTCAGTATGAAGAAGTCCATTTTTAGCCCCAAGGTCAGGAAAAAGATAGGCAGTAAAAACGGCTAACAGTAAACCCAGTACAAAGCTATTTATCGGAATTCTAATTTTTTTTATTGAATTATTTTTCATACCCTGAATTGTATAGCATTTATTAGAACAAATTATAGAAATAAATTTTAAATGTAAATGTTGTTTTCTCCAAATAATTAAATTATTTCTATAAATTAAGGAATAGATTGTGTTTCGATGGTTGACAATTTCCTTCAAAGAGCTAAAGAAATACTTATTACACAGAGTTTTGAAAAATCCTTGATTTCCAGACTGCTCAGAAAATGCAAATACCTTTTTTACTCTTCCCCATAAATAATAAAATCTCTATTTGATTTGCTTAAAATGAATATTTCTTTCATTCATACAAATTTTTATGGAATTTCAGCAATCAGCAAAGTAACTTATACAAATAGAAGAATAAAAATATAATTAAAGATGGGAAATTAAATTTCCCATGTTATAAAAAACAGGAGGCAATGATGGATAATAAAATATTCATATATGCCTCCGTTCTATTTGTTGTTCAAATTGTATTTGCTGAAATTATCCATGTGCCAACAGATAAAAGAACCATACAAATGGGAATTGCGGCTGCGAGAGATGGTGATACGGTGCTGGTTGCGCCGGGAAGATATTTTCAGAATATTATTTTTTATGGAAAAAGAGTAGCGGTTGGTTCTTATTTTCTCACCAGCGGCGACACCACTTATATTTCGCGTACCATAATTGACGGGAGGCGGTTAGGCAGTGTGGTTACTTTCGACCAACAAGAAGATAGCAATTCTGTATTAAGCGGCTTTACTATCACTAACGGGCGTGCACATGGTGTATGGCCAGTTAACAGTGGTGGAGGGATTCACTGTGGTTATAAAACCAGCCCCAAACTCGAGTACTTACGCATTGTGCGGAACGAAGCAACTGGTAAAGGTGGTGGGATATTTTGCTTTGCTGAAGCAGCCCCTTCTATTACCAACTGTCAAATTCTATACAACGAAGCCAACCAGGTGGGAGGGGGGATGTTTTTTGAGTATGCAACGAAACCGAAAATCGAAAATGTGGTTGTACGAGGTAATTTTGCTACTATTGCTGGTGGAGGTATTTATTTTTACACCAACACAAATGTCGTTATCCGAAATGTTACAATTGTCGAAAATAGAGTTTATGATATGGGCGGTGGAATATATTTCTACGATTGTGAACCCATGTTGATGAATGTTACTATCTGTCGAAATGTAGCTTCTCCGGGAGCTGGTGGGGGTATTTTTGTCGGTTTTATCTCTCACCCTAAATTGGTGAACACTATTCTCTGGAACAATTTCCCCGAAGAAATCTTTTTCGATCGTTCTTTTGGTGGACTAAATTCCATCACCATTGCTTACTCTGATATCCAGGGAGGAAAAGGGGGGGTCAATACTGGAGATCATGGTACTTTGCATTGGTTAGAGGGAAATCTAAATCTCGATCCGCTTTTTGTTAATAGCGCAGAAAATGACTATAACCTCACCGATAATTCTCCTTGCATCGATGCAGGAATTCAAGATACTACTCTCACCTTTAACAACCATGAACAACGAATCGATGTTCCGCCCATCCAGTATGACGGTAGAGCTCCCGATATGGGTGCCTATGAATTCAGTGCACCAGCTTTTATTGCAGATCAACATTTTCTTCCAACAAATTTTTATCTTTTTCAAAATTATCCAAATCCCTTTAATTCAAAAACCACTATTTCCTTTCAATTGCCAAAATCTTTATTTGTAGAACTATCAATTTACGATATTACAGGCCAACTGGTGAAAAACCTTTTACACAAAAAATTGCCGGCAGGTTATCACCATACTGAATGGAATGCGGAGGATTTATCATCAGGATTCTATTTCTACCAATTAAAAACGCCTTATATTACGGCAACAAAAAAATGTCTTTTATTAAGATAAGATTTCAAGGTAAAAAAGAAACACTGATGGTAAAAATTGTACTTCTATTTTTTATGTAAGATATACTTCTTTATATACAAACTTATCAGACAAAAAAATTGTTAAACATGAAAATTTTTCAGGTCTTCTGAACATTTATGTTATTTAGTTGCCCCGGAAAATGTCCATAACCTATTAAAAATAATGGAACTAAGAGGTAAAAATTATTATATTAAATTGCAAGATTTAAAAAATATAGGT
>CAYLYM010000189.1:0-821 GCA_964387645.1 uncultured Calditrichaceae bacterium
AGGAAGTTGGCGTAAATAATCCAAATTAGCATTCCAATCTCCCCAAAAAATTTTTTGGAAAACCTTAATAGAAAATTGAATTCCAACAGCACCAAAACCTCCCAGAAATCCAATTATGATTGCCACAATAACCATAAATGTATGTTCAGTGGCTTTGAATTTAAAAAAATATTCTGAGAGAGAATTAATTAAATTTTGTCGTAAACTTTTCCAAATATTGTTGATCATATCTTTTATTTTAGATTCCATACTTATTACAATGAAAATGTTTAAATTATTTTTAAAAAATTATCGATAAAAGTATAAAGTAAACATCTGAAAACAAAATATAAAAGTTGAGGGATTTGTACACAAATTGAACTTGTTTTTTCCCCCCTTCTGTTGTATATTTTTTCAAATTTTGGGCGGTTAGCTCAGGAGGTTAGAGCGCTGCGCTCACATCGCAGAGGTCACTGGTTCGAATCCAGTACCGCCCACAATAAATTATAAATGTTGAACCCTTTAATACTACCCGGCGAGGTAGTGAAGGAAAAAAATGGGTATATATAAACAAAAATATGTTGACATAAATTTACCTCCGGTGTTTTATCGGAGGTATTTTTTTTAAGTAAAGGAGTTTTTCATGGAATCTAAGATTAAGGCTGAGATCTTAAACCCGGCGGATATTCAAAGAATTATTACACGATTAGCCCATGAGATATTAGAAAAAAATCGTGGTGTTGATAAGCTGGTTATAGTTGGAGTTCACACTCGTGGAGCACATTTGGCGAATCGTCTCTCCGAAAAAATTGAAAAAATTGAAGGACAGAAGGTTCCTACAG
>CAYLYM010000189.1:831-3887 GCA_964387645.1 uncultured Calditrichaceae bacterium
TTAAACAACCTTCTGTTGAAGTGACAAATATTCCTTTCGACATTGATGGGAAAAATATCGTTCTGGTAGATGATGTGCTTTACACAGGCCGAACTATAAGAGCTGCACTGGATGCCTTGATGGATTTTGGAAGACCCGAAAGAATATATCTTGCTGTTTTAGTTGATCGGGGGCATCGTGAATTACCCATTCGACCGGATTTTGTCGGAAAAAATATCCCTACCTCGGTCGGAGAAGAAGTCAAAGTACAATTAAAGGAAGTAGACAATGTTGACAGGGTTCTTTTAGTTGAATCACCCAATTAAAATTTGGGAGTTTTTATGGCACTTCAAAGTAAGAATCTTTTAGGTCTGGACGGTACTCCTGCTGAAGATATCATAACTATTTTAAATACAGCTCGTTCGTTCAGAGAAGTGTTAGACCGTCCTATTAAACGTTTGCCGACTCTTCAGGGAAAAACGGTGGTGAATTTATTTTATGAACCTTCCACTCGAACTCGTATTTCATTCGAGTTAGCTGAAAAAAGACTATCTGCGGATATTGTAAATTTTACTGCTTCTACAAGTTCGGTAAGAAAAGGTGAAACTCTGATTGATACAGTGCGAAATATTGAGGCTATGAAGATTGATATGATTGTTGTCCGACACTCCTCACCTGGAGCACCTCATCTTCTGGCTAAAGTGTTGGATAAGACAATTATTAATGCCGGAGATGGCGGGCATGAACATCCGACACAAGCGTTACTGGATATGTTTACTATCCGGGAAAAATTGGGGCATATCGATGATGTGGTTGTTGCGCTGGTCGGTGATATTTCCCATTCGCGAGTAGCTATGTCGAATATTTATGGCCTGAAAAAATTGGGTGCCCGAGTAATGGTTTGTGGCCCTTCCACACTTATTCCTCGCGAGATAGAAAAATTGGGTATTGAAGTGTATTATAATGTGGATGAAGTAATTCCACAGGCGGATGTGTTAAATATCTTGCGATTACAGTTAGAACGACAAAGATCAGGACTTTTTCCCTCGTTACGAGAGTATCATAATTATTTTGGCATTACCAGAGAACGTTTGGAAAAAGCAAGTAAACCGTTGCTTATCATGCATCCAGGTCCCATGAACAGGGGAATTGAAATTACCAGTGATGTGGCGGATAGTGAGCATTCGGTCATTCTAGAACAGGTGACCAATGGTGTTGCTGTCCGTATGGCAGTATTATATTTATTAGCAGGAGGTCCCAGTGAAATTAACTAAAAATGTCTCACACGTTGAGAAAAAATATCAAAAATTACCAGATCGATTATTGTTAAAAAATGGTCATGTAATTGATGTTGAGTCCAATATAGAAAGTCAAATGGATGTGGTCATAGAGAATGGTATTATTAGCGAAGTAGGAAAAGTGTCTGCCGAAAGTTTTACAGGGGAGATAGTTGATTGTAGTGGAAAAGTTATTTCTCCTGGTTGGTTAGATATGCATGTACATTTGCGAGAACCCGGAATGGAGGGTAAAGAAACTATCACATCAGGCAGTATGGCTGCAGCTAATGGTGGTTTTACAGCGGTTTGTTGTATGCCCAATACCAATCCTGCAATCGATAGCCAGGAAATGATCCAATATATTAAGGATAGATCCAAGGGCGCACTAGTCAGTGTTTATCCGGTTGCTGCTATCACAAAGAATCGCGAAGGTAAAGAGTTGAGTGAAATCCTGGAATTAGTTGAACAAGGGGCGGTCGCTATTTCCGATGATGGCAATCCTGTGATGAGCGCAGAACTCATGCGGAGGGCATTAGAATATTGTAAAATGGTGAATATTCCCGTCATTGGACACGAAGAAGATAATACCATGACGGAAAAAGGAGATATGCATGAAGGATTCATTTCGACATGCCTGGGTTTGAAGGGAATTCCATCTGTAGCTGAAGAAATAATGATTTCGCGTGATATTATGTTGACAGAATACACTCAGTCACGCTTCCATGTGGCACATATTTCCACCAGAAAGTCAGTGGAACTAGTCAGACAGGCTAAAGCTAATGGGATAAATGTGACCTGTGAGGTAACTCCTCATCATTTCACTTTAACAGATGAAGCAGTGCGTGGATTCGATACCAATACAAAAATGAATCCACCATTGCGTACAGAAGAAGATCGACAGGCCTTAATTGAAGGATTAAAAGATGGAACTATTGATGTTATCGCTACCGATCATGCACCTCACGCCTGGGAAGAAAAGGAAGCTGAATATATCTATGCGCCTTTTGGAGTGGTAGGATTAGAAACAGCGTTAGGATTAACGTTAAATCAACTATACCATGAGAAAATACTTTCATTAAAAAGAATTATCGAGCTGTTTGCTGTGAAACCATATCAGATACTGAATTTAACTGTGCCGAAAGTTCAAAAAGGTCAGATGGCTAATCTTACCATTTTTAGCCCGGATGAAGAATGGATAGTTTCTGAAAAAAAATTTCAATCTAAAAGCAATAATTCACCTTTTATAGGATGGAAATTGAAAGGAAAACCTTTTGCTGTAATCAATAATTATCAAATTAAATATTCTATTCTTTAGAATTTTGAACAATATACATGTAAGCAATTTACTTTACTTTTAGTCGATTTATCCCCTCTGCTCATATTCAAAGTGGGAAGCATGTACGAACCATATACATAAGATTCTTCCTTTTTTTTCTATGTTAATTACGATCGTATTTAAAAGATTCATTTTTTCAGGATTATCTGTATTATTTGGTGTTAATTACTTTTTTGATAATTCACTTCAATCTGAAAAATAAATGAGTAATAGCTGTTAAATTTTAATAATTAGAGAAAGTTCTAAAGAGAATTTAATTGTTGTTCTGAACGTATCTTGTGCAATTTATTGTGGCAGATAAAGATCAACAAAGATAAAAGAAATAGATAGAGTTCAATTAATGGCGGATTTCTTCTAATCCAATCCAAACAGGATTCCGCACAAAATTCACATTTTTGAGAAAATTAAATGAATCATAATATTTTTTTAATTAATTCACCAATTTTTACTCGAAATTTGTTTTT
>CAYLYM010000190.1:0-3883 GCA_964387645.1 uncultured Calditrichaceae bacterium
CTTTACCCGAAAATCAATACATCACCACTTCAAGTGGATTGAAGTATGCTGATATTAAAGTTGGAACAGGAGAGAAACCGAAACCAGGTGATCTGGTAGTTGTCCATTACACTGGATGGCTTACCAATGGAAAGCGTTTCGATAGTTCGGTTCTAAAAAACAAGCCTTTTAAATTTTTATTAGGAAAACAAAGGGTTATTAAGGGTTGGGATGAAGGCGTTGCCGGAATGAAAGTCGGTGGTGTCCGCCAATTGGTTATTCCTCCAAATTTGGCTTACGGTGAAAGAGGTATTGGAAATATTATTCCTCCCAACTCCACTTTGATTTTTGAAGTTCAATTATTGGGAATTGAAAAAAATTAATGTAATTAATTCTTCAATTCTGAAAATCTTTTGTTTTTTGATAATTTAAAATCGCAGGAAGAGCCCGGCTAGCACATGGAAATGTAGAGCTTCTCATGATCGTGCCTGCCAGAGTTGATTTCTGTTTCGCTCTAATCGGCTACACCAGTCCAACAAGGATCAGTGTTTGGCTACGGCGGTAACAGCAAAGTGATGGATTAACCAGACGGCAAGATTGGATTTTTAGTTCTCTATTACTGATAAAACATGTTGAGCATTACTTTTCCCCCAATCTTAAAATCTTTGTGGCCGAAAGTTACCCCACGTGAAGAAGAAGTACAAAATGTAATCAAAAAATTAATAATTTTTAGAAATATTCTTTTGCTTTAATTTTCGAAGTAAACGCCTCTTACGATGCTCCAGATCTGGTTTATATTTTACTAAAGGTGATGCTTTCCCAAGTTGCTCGTAAAAATCGATGTATTTTAATCCTTGATTAACTACCTCGAGTGCTGAATGGAGGTCTTTTTCACGGTGTTCATAAATCTTGGCCAATTCCATGATCGCCAAAGGGTGATCTTTTTCTGATTGAAGTAACTGGTGCATATAGTGACTAGCCTGATGAGAATTACCCGTTCTTTTCTTTGCCATGGCTAATAAGAAAGTGGATTCCTTACCAGATATAGTATCTGGCATCGTTTGAGCTAAATACTGTAAAATAGGGATGGCCTCCTTGAAATTTTTTTGATTATAATAATATTTTGCAATTGAAAATAAATCTTCCGGGTGAACAAATTTTTTAAGCGGTGACTGAACCAGTTCGCCAATTTTTATAGTTAAAATTATCATATTGACGATATCGTGATAATTGTGCTCCAAAACATCCCGTAAAAGCAAAGCTTCTCTTTTCCGAATATATTCAAAATAAATTTGAGGAATTAACGCTCCCGGTATGTCGTTCAGTCGTCCTCTCCCCAAAATTGCGTATTCTAAATTTTGCAAATCACAGGTCTGGAGTCGTCTTTTCCAAATTCTGCGAGCAATATGTAAGATATCTATATGAACAAGATCGTCAACATTTGGCACCATTCGGTTCAAAATAAATCTATTCCGAAGTAAAGGAATATCGTAAGTTTTACCGTTGAAGCTAATTAAATATTTATATCCTAGAAGAGCATTTTGTAAATGCTTTAAGGCAAGCCATTCGTGCTGAAAATCTGGAAGTACATATTGCCTGACAATAATATGATCTAATTCCACATGTCCCACGCCGATAAGAAAAGCATAAGTCCCAGTGCCTCCAGCCAGTCCGGTTGTCTCCAGATCGATAAATAAACATTCTCTTAAATTAAGCGAATCAAGCTCAGGTAAACCTGCGATCTGTCCTATCTTCGAAAATATGTAAACATTTTCATTTCGTGAGTCCAGATTAAAGTCCTTGTATAACGGATAAATATTCTCTTTAAAAATAATAAAAGAATTTTTTTCGGTGAGAATTTTAGCTTTTAACTCGTTTTCAAAAGTACGAATCCATTCATCTGAAACTATTTCTTGATGTATGGGCTTAAACTCTTTCTCAATAGATTTTTCTAATCTTGCTAATTTTTCTTTTAAGTTCATAGCTATCACGTCTGCAACTTTTTCTTTAACGCGTCGAGCAAGTAAAGAACAGTTTTCTTGGCTTCTTCGCCAACTTCCAGGATCGGTCCCACGCAACTGGGACAGCCGGTGACACAAGCACACTCTTTGACAAGATCATAAGCTGCTTCGATGATAGGATAAGGATCATTCATCACTTTCCAACTTAAACCAATACCACCGGGGTAATTGTCATAAACGTAGATTGTGGGTTGGTGCGAAAAAGGCGCACGTAACATTGGAACTGTTCGAATATCAGCCGGGTCACACATAACGAAAATGGGAATGATATTACGTAAAACATTAGCAGCCGCCTGCAAAGCTCCACCCAGATCGCTTTCTGAAATTTGGAGTTCGGCAACGAAATCATCTGAGAATTCAAACCACATGGCATTCGTGGCCATCTCAATTTCAGGTAAATACACTCTGCCAGTCCCTACGTTTTCGTGGGTAAAAAATTTAATCTTTTTGTAACCGGTAGTCACCGTAGAAACATTAATTTCACCATAAACCATTTTTACCGTAGACACCTCTTTTTCCTCATCAATCGAGAGGACTTTAATATTAGTTTTGGTAATGGCATCAGTAAAATAGTCAACATCAACCGCTCTAACATAAGCTTTCTTGCGTTCCCAGTCTAATTCATCTACATGATACTGTTCAGTTTCGTGCATGTAGATTGCCTCTTGATGAACCAAAATCTGTGCAGCAAAAAGATCCACTTCACCAATAACTCTCTCTCCGCGAGTTTTATCGATAATGACTACATTCTCAGGTGCAGTACTACGCAAACTGACTTCTTCTGCCGGGTAAATTTCGCTCATCCAGTAAAACTTGCCTCCAGTTTTTCGCAGTACATTATGCTCGGTTAAATATTCTAATATTTCCTGTGTGCCTTCTGGACTGAACTTTTCCTCCTGAGTAAAAGGGATTTCAAATGCCCCACATTTAATGTGGCTCATCAGTATGAGTAAATTATCAGGGTCAACAATTCCGCTTTCTGGTGATTTCTGGAAAAAATATTCGGGGTGTTCTATGATAAATTGATCCATGGGGGAACTGCTGGCCACCAGGATTGTTAGCGATGTGGTATTTCGCCGGCCAGCTCTACCGGCCTGCTGCCAGGCACTGGCAATCGTACCGGGATAACCTGCCAAAATAGACACATCCAATTGCCCAATATCAATACCCAGTTCAAGAGCATTTGTACTAACGACAGCAAGAATATCCCCGTTCTTGATGCCTTTCTCGATGGCTCGCCTTTCCAGGGGCAGATAGCCACCACGATAACCACTTACTTTCTCTTCTGGAATATGGAATTTTTTCGCCACTTCTTTAATATATTTGGTAATAATCTCTACCCTGACCCTGCTTCTTGCAAAAACAATGAATTGCACACGGGTTTCTAAAAGATGAGATGCCAGGCGACGGACTTCATGTACTACCGACCGACGAATGCCTAATTCTTTGTTCACCACGGGTGGATTGTAGAAAACGAAATGTTTTGTACCAGATGGCGCGCCATTTTGGTCTATCAGGGTCACCGGTTCTTCAATGATTTTTTCGGTGAGTTCGGACGGGTTAGCAATGGTCGCTGAACAACAAATAAATTGCGGCTGACTGTTATAAAATTTAGCAACCCGCTTTAAACGGCGAATAAGATTACCTAAATGGCTACCAAAAACACCTCGATAATGATGGATTTCATCTATGATGATATATTTTAAATTTTCGAATAATTTAATCCATATTGTATGGTGAGGCAAGATACCCTGATGCAGCATATCTGGATTGGTAATAATGATATGTCCGGAACGCCGGATGGCTTTTCGAGCAGAAACTGGAGTATCACCATCAAACGTATAGGTACGGATATCTTCATCCATGATTGTAATCAAATCGTG
>CAYLYM010000191.1:0-3817 GCA_964387645.1 uncultured Calditrichaceae bacterium
ACTTAAGTGCAAACAATATGGATGTTTTATTTCTGTTTAGTTATCTGAAAAAAGTTTATAATATTATTGAAGTGTGTTAAATATAAAGATTATACTTAAAATTTATGGCTGAGTTTTAGGGCATCTCTCGTTCGCAAGTTATATAAAATTGATACCAGATGAGATCCAAATTATGCAGCCTGAATGGAATATCCAATCAAACACAAAATGATCGGTAAATATACTGTTTTTTGTTACAAATTTTGTGTGAGGCTTGTTTCTACAGGACAGGAATATTTTGGATGTAAACCATCAATCTGCGACAACATAAATTTACGATTGATCTGAGTAAAATATGAAATGTTGGTACCAGTGCAGGGGAGAGAAAGGACTTGATAAACTGCACAAAAAGTTAATCATGACGCCCAGGTGCATTAAACTTTTACGGGGTGTTGATATAAGCATGTAGATGATGATATAACAATCTAACTAAATAGGAGACCATTACCTTTCCGACTGATGCCAACAACTTGTATCATCCTGAAGGAACCTTTTTGAGATAGAATGAGATAAAATGAAATAGAAGCTAGTTATTGCCGCAAAGGTAAGGGGGGATAAAATAGGATTAAAATTATAGCTGTTTATGAAGAAACTATAGCCAGATAAGCAAGTTACGCTTATGTCTGCCAAATAAATAAAGAAGGCAAGCCGCTCGTATGATCCGTCGATTAAAGAAATATTAGAATTTAACGTGACATTATTCGCAAAGTTGAAGAACCGGAGTAGGAATTAAAAGATTTACTGGGATTAGCTTATTGTTTTATTACGGTTGTTTACAATTTGATAAGTTTGTTTATTTAATAAGTGGTGTAATAAATAAAGAAGCAATATACTTTAAACATCTTAAAGTTCAAATGTATTTAATGGGGTCCTGGATCCTCGTTTTTTAAATGCAGAAGATGTAGAAATTATAAATGGTTGGGAAAAACGACTCTGGTTAGAAAGTCTATCCTTTAGGGTCAGGGATATAAGGCGGTCTTTTATAATTTCTAATTCATAATTACTATTTAATTTTTATTTTTAAATGATTATAAAATTTTTGAATGAAAAAGAGGAAGTAGATTGTGTTTATTCAAAGAAAAAATTTGCGGTCTTTCTGTATGCCAAAGATAGTAGTAATTCTCTTTCACATTTATTTTCTTTTAATGAATCTATCGATTGCGAATGCAGGAGAGATTAAATCTGCCCACTGGTTTCTTAAATCTCCTCGAACTCCCTTAAAAATTCAGACAAATTATTTACAGACATTACCTTCCGGTACTTTCCTTTTTTACGTTGGATATGAATTCCAGCAAAACTGGGTTGCTCCTATTTATCAATATACTGGCAATTTACATCGGATTGGTGTTTTACGTCTGGCATATTATTTGGCAAAAACGGTGAGATTGCAACTGAGTGGAGGAATTCACCAGGTGCTGGATTACGAGAAGACGCCCGATAATTCTGAATTATCCGATAATTCGCATTGTGCTGCCGATGTGGGGGATTTTTCCATTGCAACCATAGCCCAACTTGTTTCTGGAACAAAATATTGGCCTGCTCTGGGGCTGCGAATTGATACAAAATTACCCAATACCAATCAAAGTAAAGGAATTGGAACAAATACTACAGATATCACCATTACTCTCTTATCCACTTATCGATATGGTACCTGGAGTATTTTCTCTGATATCGGCGTGGGAATCTTATCCGCTCCTTTGAAAGTGAATTTGCAGAATGATGTTCTGGTTTATGGGGCAGGATTCTTCTGGCAATTGAGTCACAGGCTCCAATTAGCTGGAGAAGTTAATGGATATCATTCGACAATTAACAAAATACCGATTGGGACTGAGGACCGTGGTAAAATTCGGTTGGGAGTGGTCTGGAAATTTCCTATGTTTGCGGTGGAAGTATATCCTTCCTATGGGCTGACGCGTTATGAGGGAAATTGGGGGATAAGCGCTGGTATTAGTTTGATGGGTAGTCTTTTAAATCATTAGTAAATTGCCGGTTGTTGAATAATTTATCTTCGAATGGGAAAAATTTTCTTTGAATTGATTTTTCTGGTAATTGGTAACGTTCCTGTTATCTTAAAGCTTCAAGAAAAAATGCCATTATCCAACTGAATCGTCCACATGTGCATAATTCGATGGATATGGAGAAGATGGAACAATGGAAAAAGATTCAGGATTGGTTGGAAAGTTAAGCGGAGGTGGGTTATGTTATTCTCACTGGTGATGGAGATTAGACTTTTTAATCGGGCGGCGATCTGAAATACTCCTTCCGATTAAAAACAAGGGAAACCGCATTGAAACTATCGCGACAGATGAAGCGGATTCTGGATAGAATGGAAAATGGCCAGTACTTTGTCATCGCGGCGGTTAATGGTCAGGCTTTGGGTGGCGGTTGCGAAATTCTCACCGCCTGCCATTACCGGATTGCTACCGAAAACGTCACTTTTTCCTTCCGGCAGGCAGCCAATGGTGTCATCACGGAATGGGGCGGGGGAGTGCGGTTGATTCAACAGATTGGAAGGAGCTGTGCCATGGAGCTCTTGCTAACTTCCCGAACCCTCACCGCGGCAGAAACCTACCAAATTGGATTAGTAGAGCAAGTGGTACCGGCAGAGCAACTGATGACCACTGCTATGAAATTGGTACAGCAGATAACCAGCAATCCCGCACCAGTCATTCAGGCGTTTTTACAATTATTCCAGACTTACCTCATCGAAAATTTTATCCCGGATTTTGCAGTTGATCGAATTATTTTTATGATAAACAGCCGTTCACAATAATCAGTAAAAAGAATTCAGATGTTTACTGTGCAGAATAAAGCTTCCATCTTTATATAGTTTTACGGGCACAAACCTTTGATAAGGCTTTTGCTGCACAACTCTGTTTAGGTTTATGGTAGCGTAAAGCTTTTTATAACCTAAACAGGAAATGCAGGGAAATTACAAAAGAATGAATTTTTTTATTTTTTGCTTTCAGTTTAGTCTGTATCTCAAACAAAAGCTAATTATTTCAGCCCATAATTATCTCCAATTTTTTCATCTCTTTTTGCTATTATTTTTGCTCAACAAGTTACACTTTTCAATTTTTGCCATAATCCGCTCAGTCGCTCTGTAAAAATTCTACAAATTTCCTCTTCATTCTTTTTCAAAGGATAAGTTGGAATAAGATCCAGTACCTCTTCCGCGGATAAATCCGACTCAAGTAATGTAATCACTGCGCCATGTAGCATCTCGGACAGTGCTTCTTTAGCTCTTGTTTCTTCTATACCAAACTCCTGCGCCAACCGAAGCAGTTCCAACCACTGAAACCAGAAATAGGTTGGACCCATACCAGTAATAATAGCATATGCTTCTAAATCACGTTCTTCTACTTCTACTAGTTTCCCCCAATGAATTGCGAGATTTTTTAACTTTTTACGATTTTTTTTAGTTACTGAAGGATGAAATGAAAACGGATTGTAACCTTTACCTACAATTGAATGGGCATTTGGAATTATTCGTACCAGTTGTTTGTGTTCATTTAAATATTCTGAAATTTTTTTCATGGTAATAGTCGGAATGCAAGAAACCACAATTGTTTCCGCTTCCAAATGATTTTTTATTTCTTCTGCTACCTGTTCAAAAACATTTGGATGAATAGACAAAAAAAGTATTTGTGCTTTAACTACATTTTTATTTTCTATGCTGGTTTTGATAGTCTCTGGGGAGATGGAAAGGATCTTTTTTAATTTATCAGGATTATGATCAGATACAAAAATTCTGGATGGCAAGGCATTTTTCCTTTTT
>CAYLYM010000192.1:0-3685 GCA_964387645.1 uncultured Calditrichaceae bacterium
ATAAACCACTGATAGCCAATGCCGGTCCGGATCAGACGACCATTGTGGGGAGTTACGCTCTATTTGATCCTTCCCGAAGTATTGGGGTGCATGATGGCGAACTTGTCAGGTATGAATGGATTCAGGATGAAAACAATCCGGCCAGAGTATGGTTATTTGGATTAACAAGCGATCATCCTGGTGTCCAACCCGTAGGTTTTTTAAAAGAAGGGACATATCGTTTTCAGCTTATCTTGAAAAAAGGTGAGCAAGTCAGTGAACCTGATGACATTGTTATTACTGTTAAACCCAATCCTTTTCCAACCTTTGAAGATCCCAATCTGGAAATTAAAGTTCGATACGCCTTAAAAGAACAAACCGGGATATTAACAAAAGAAAAACTGGAATCCCTGGACTCCCTGCATTTTGTAAGCATCATTACTGATAAGGTAAGTTCCTTATCCGGAATTGAGAAATGTATCAATTTAAAATTTTTGGATATGACAGCGGAAAACATTTCTGATATAACTCCATTATCTGGTTTATATAAACTCAAATATCTTGATATTGATCAACAAGATGGAATAATTGATAATATTACTCCCCTTTCCAATCTGATTCATCTTGAACATTTAAATCTTAGATGTAACAAAGTTACAGATATTTCACTTTTAGAAAAATTGACAAAATTGAAATTTTTAGATATTTCATTTAATCCAGTAGAAGACTATTCAGTGATTGGAAAATTAACCGAATTAAAAAAATTACTCATTACAAGATACCCCGGAAAAGATTTATCTATTTTCTCAGAACTGATAAACCTGGAAGAATTATGGGTATTTTCTGGCAATGTGGAAGATATTTCCGCCTTACAAAATTTACAAGAACTGGTTATTCTTATCTTAGAAGACAATAAAATAGAAGATATATCTGCTTTAAAAAATCTCAAAAAATTAGCAGTTGTTTGTCTCGGAGTGAATAGAATTGTTGATATTTCTTCCCTGGAATATCTTCCGGAGTTATTTGAAGTCCAATTATTTGATAACCGGATAGAGGATATAAGCCCTCTGGTAAGAAACCCTGGTATTGGTAAAGGAGATTACCTTGCCATCATGGCGAATCCTCTCAATGAGAAATCAAAAAATATTTATATACCTCAGTTAATCAAGCGAGGGGTCTTTGTGTTTTATTGAGAAAACAGGAGGAATAACCAATGACCCGGATGGTAAAACGGGAAAATAAATTCATTTTTCAAGTGTTCAAATTTCTTTGAAAAAGCCTCATTTTTTGGAAAGGAAAAGAAGGAAATAAAGAATACCGGGATAAAAAAATTGGGGGTCTGAAATGAAATCTTTTTTCCTGGTAATTATTATAATCATTTTAAATTTTAATCTATTATTTTCAACTGAATTCTATGGTAGATGTTTTGGTATTTCGGAATATTCTGATTTTAAATTATTTAAGAATGATGAGGGAAATAGAGGCGCAAGAATAATGCATGACCGTTTAATTTATTTTCAAGGATGGAACGAAAATAATGTAGAATACTTTACACAAGACCAAGTTACAAAATACAAAATTAGTCAAGAAATACTCTATATGCCAAAGTCAACTGGAAATACGGATCTATTTTATTTCTGTGGACATGGATCAACCTCTGGAATATTAACGTTTGATGACAACTGGATTTCTCCGCAGGAACTTCAAAATTATTTAACATATGGAAATCAAGATTATAATCAATTTTGTTGTTTTATTGATTGCCGTAGTTCAGGAACTTTTGCCAATCAAATGACTCGTGGTGTTATATCAACGGCAACAGAGCATGGTGATGACAAATGGAGCACAAGTAATAAAAATTATCCAATGTTAACTTATTATACTCAATTCCTTGCCTGGGAAGGATTAAAAGACCATCCGGAAAATTCAATTCCGGGTCATGTACTATCCGTTCAAGAACTACACCAATATGTTAAATCCAGATTTGAAGAAGTTTACCCGTCACAAAAACCTCAATTTAAAGACCACATAGGGGTATTGAATTTTAAAAATCTTGGTCCAACCACCTCAGGCACTATTGAAGATGACGAGCTCTGGGATCAAAATGTCACGCTCAGCGGGCCTGTTACTGTACCGGACGGGAAGACGCTGGCCATTTATGATGTTACGGTGAATCTTAATAATTATTACATTCGCTGCACTGGCAGTGGTAAAATTGTTTGATCAGCAATAATACCATTAATGGATTAAAAATAACGGTGAAAGAAGGTGATATTGAAAAAGGTTTATATTCATCTGGTGTATCTCTTGCTCGGGTTTTAGATTGGTGTTCTGCTGGTCAAACAGTTTATTTAAGTTCTGGTAGTTTTAATGGAAGTGTTAATATGAAATCAGGTGTTAACGTCATTGGCTCTAGCCCCTATTCCACCTATATCGGCACGCTCAATTTTCCCTCGGGAGTTTCAAACTGTGAACTTCAGAATGCTTATGTCTATCATCTCAATTTCTTTGGCGGCAACTGGACCACCAAAGCCAGAAACATTCGCACGAATTACCGCATCAACATCACGGGTGGGGCTCCCTGGCTGGAAGATGTGGAGTTTTACCAGGGGGATTATAATTATGGTATCGATGTCAATAATGCCGTACCATCTTTAGTCAATGTATCTTCTACCACTTACCGCAATGATCCCAACGATCTGGCCGCTATTTATCTTCATAACTACGCAACGCCTACCATTGATGTTGAATCCATTCAAAATAAGAATCAGGGCATTTTAATTGGCGATTATAGTTATGCCACCGTTTATGCCAACTTCTGCAATAATACCTGGGATTTATATGCTGAACCCTATGCTTATGATTCAGACATTGAAGGTGTATTCAGCGCTGCTGATCCGGCAGATTGTCTTTATCCGCCAGATGATTATGAGTCCTATTTCAATATTGGATGTTGGGATTATTGCTCATCCCGCAGCGCCATGGACTTTAACCAGAATAATTTTGAAAACCGGTTGGACCTGGCAGATTCTGATTTGCAGAAGGGATTGTATCTGTTGCGATCCATCCGCCAGCGAATGATAAATAGGAGTAAATCCGGTAAACAGGTCAATCCTATGGAATTTACAGATGATTACAGTCAAGCTATTGATCTTTTGAAACAATACATTGAAAAGCGTAGTTTTGATCACTCATCTCTGTTTGCCTTACGCCTGCTGCAGTCCTGCTATGGAGATAGAAACCAATTATCAGTGTTTCAGGGATATTTAAACAAATGGCTTTTAAATTCGAAAGTGAATAAGTTCAAACCTCATTTATTAAATCTATTTTTATCCAGTTATCTCCAGCAGGGAGAAATAGAGAAAGCATTGAATGTTGCTGATCAGATCATAGCCCTTCAGCCTGAAACTGATTTGTTAGTGTAGGTGCTTTACACCAGGGGTCAGATTTATCGTTATGGACTGGGAGATCAGAGGAAGTCTGCTCAGATTTTTCAATCGCTCATTACCGAGTATCCCACCCATCCCACAGCCAATTCAGCTCGGGCGGAACTGGAGAGCATGGAGTTGAGCAGAAAAATTCTGACTGAATTAGACTCAAAAGAAAACATCCCACAAAAACTGACCTTGAGGAACTATCCCAATCCTTTTAATCCTGGTACGACTATTCACTTTTCATTGCCACGTTCCGGTCAGGTGGTATTAAA
>CAYLYM010000193.1:0-3575 GCA_964387645.1 uncultured Calditrichaceae bacterium
ATAATACGCAGGTAAATCCCATTTATTTTTATTTAACCGCCTATTAAAATATTAAGTCTCCAAAATTGGACAAAAAGTCACATAATGGGTTATTTTTTAATTAATAAGTCTAATATTGTGATAGGATAAAGGCTGGTTGGACTTTTTAAGTTGTTGAATTTTAAAAAATTTTGATCGAATTGAGAACTAAAATGTTATTTGTTTAAACCTTCCCGGAAGATCTGAACTTCAGGGAAGATTAGTTCAATTTAAATAAACTTCTCTTTTTAATTTTTAATTAAAAAGTAAAAAGAACAATATTCTTATACCTGGTTGTTCCTCATTTCACAGCCAATATAGTTCACTATCTGGTATTAAAAAAGATGTTAATAAAGAGATTTTCCTTCCCCAAACGCCTGGGAAGTGATTTTTGCTACCAGTGCAGCCAGGAAAAGTAATCCAACCAGATTTGGAATGGCCATCATGGCATTGGCGATATCGCCAATATTCCAAACAATATCCAGATAACGTCCCTGCAGGTTGGCTCCCAAAAAGAGCAATCCGATATACACCAAACGATATGGTCTTTTAATTTTAACACCTGCAAAATATTCAAGGCATTGTTCGCCGTAATAAGACCATCCGATTAGGGTGGTGTAGCCAAACAAGAAAGAAGCAATGGCAATTATCCAACCGCCAAATGGAATCACAGAGTTAAACGCTTCAGCAGTCAAAGCCGTGCTTGATAGTCCACCATTTGCCAGATTGTATCCTAATTGTTCTGCCATAGCAATGACTTTGGGATGGAGCATAGAAATTTCCGAAGAGCTTAAAGCACCGCCTGTAGCCAGCAACCGCACGCCTGCGGCGGGAGTGAATAGGTAAACACCAGTTAAAACAATGGTAAGGGTGGTCATAGTATTAACAACCAAAGTATCGATGAAAGTGCCGGTCATGGCAATCAAGCCATTTTTAGCCGGATCACTGGATTTGGAAGCACTCTGTGCGATTGCGGCTGAACCTAATCCTGATTCATTAGAAAGCACTCCGCGGCTCACACCCAGGCTGATAGCTTTCTGTACTGAAGTACCAATTAAAGCTCCACCCACTGCCTGTGCAGTAAAAGCAGATTCAATGATAACACCAAAAGCATCAGCTACGAATTGAATCCGAGTAAAAATGATAAATAAGGCACCGCCTATATAAAAGAAAATCATGGTTGGAACCAGTCTTTCTGCCACTGCACCTATGCGTTTTATGCCCCCGATAATCACCAAGCCTACCAGAATGGTAAGAAAAAAGCCACTCAAAAGTGGCGGTACGCCAAATTGACTTTTAAAAGCCAACGCCATAGAATTGGATTGTGCCATGTTTCCGGTGCCAAACAAAGCAGCAAAAGCGCCACAAAAAGCAAAAGTAGCACCTAAAAATTTAGCAAATTTTTCGTTTTTCAATCCGTAACGAATGTAATACATTGGTCCACCGGCCATGGAACCATCCTCAGCAGTTTGGCGAAATTTAACCCCCAGAAAACCCTCGGCATATTTGGTAGCCATACCGAAAAATCCTGAAATCCACATCCAGAAAGGTGCTCCTGGTCCGCCGGTAGCAATTGCAGTGGCCACACCAGCAATATTACCATTTCCTACAGTGGCTGCCAGTGCTGTCATTAATGCAGCAAAGGGTGAAATATCACCTTCTTCATCTTCTTTGTAATCTTTTCCTATGGCTCCTAATAGGACCAATTTCAAAGCAGGGATCAATTTTCTCACCTGAATCGTGCCGGTAACTATGGTCAAAACCACACCCGTAAAAACCAAAAGAGCAACCATCCAGTTGCCCCACATGAAATCCCGAATAGTTATGGAAAGCTGCAGCAATCGCTCCAGCAAATTATCCATCTAATACCTCCTGATTTTCCAACAATCAAATACCACCAGTTATGAGTACGACTCTAAATTCTTCTATCTAAATTATTTAAAAAACTTTAAATAAATTCAAAAGAATAATAAAAATAAAAATCGGAACAACAAACCGAATTAAAAATCCCCAGAGTCTTGCCCACTTAGCAAATCCCGGATTACCCCGGGCTAATTCCTTTGCTGCATATTTTGCACCCCATATCCAACCGACAAATATAGAAAGAAGAAATGCACCCAGAGCCAGAGAGATATTCCCCCATAGAAAATCCATTAAACTCAAGAACTCCATATTTCCGGCAATCGGTTTGCTGAGCCAGGCAACCGCTCCCTGAGAAAGTGCTGATGGCAGACCCAATAAAAATGTCAATCCGCCAACCACCCACACAGCGACTTTTCTAACAATACGTTTCTCATCCACTAGATAAGCTGTGGGCACTTCTAACAATGAAATAGTGGAAGTGAGCGCGGCAATGGACAATAGAATAAAAAAGATAACTCCAACCAAGATGCCACCAGGCATATTGCGGAAAATGGCGGGTAATACCTGAAAGACCAAACCCGGTCCAGCAGCAGGATCTTGACCCATAGCAAATAATGCAGGGAAAATGATTAATCCGGCCATGATAGCAATAGCGGTATCGGCCATGGCCACATAAAATCCCGATGTTATAAGATTGTCTTCTTTAGATATATAACTTCCATACGTCACCATCAATCCCATCCCTAAACTCAATGAGAAAAAAGCCTGCCCCAAGGCCGCCAGCACCACCTTTCCTGTTATCTTGCTAAAATCTGGTTTTAAATAAAAAGCCAGCCCTTTACTCGAACCAGACAAAAAATTGGCATAAATAATAAGAACTAAAAGTAAAACAAAAAGAATAGGCATGAGGATTTTAGCCCACCGTTCTATACCGCCCTGTACACCGCCATAAACTACTATAACTGTTATAAAAATAAAAATGGCAAAAAGCCCTACCACCAGAATGGGTTGTGAGACAAATTCATCAAACTCCATTTGATTAGGAACAACCATTTTAAAAATGTAGCCAAAAGTCCATCCGGCGATAACCGCATAATAAGACAAAATGAATAGGCCGGTAACAATACCCAACCCTCCAATACAAATCCATGGACTACCTGGCTTTATGGCTGAAATAGCTCCAGCTGGATTTTTCTGCATGGCTCTACCTAATGCCAATTCTGCATAAAGATAAGGTAATCCAATAACCAGAACACATAACAAATAAACAAAAACAAAAGCGGCTCCACCATTCTGGCCAGTAACATAGGGAAATCGCCAAATATTTCCCAAACCAATGGCAGAACCCGCTGCTGCAAAGATAAAACCTATCTTCGAACTCCATTGCCCCCGCTCATGCACTGTCATCCGTCCTCCTCCAATAAAATCTGTATTTAATCAAGACCCGATGTTTAATATGACATAAAACATAATAGGTTTAAATGAAAATTTTTTATTAAATAAAAATATAAAACGAGAAGGATAAAAAGCGAAAAGAAATTTTTAGAAAAATTCTCAAAAACACTGTGGATTTCCCTAATATCCTGGGATGTTATTTCCTAAAAATTTTTATATTCTTTCTAGTTATATTAAATTTAAAAAACCTTTGATTTAATCGACAAAAATTTCTCATTGTAAAATAATCAAATAATCCC
>CAYLYM010000194.1:0-3547 GCA_964387645.1 uncultured Calditrichaceae bacterium
CCTGTTCATCTTATATTGCGTTAAAAAAAGAACCGGAGAATTTAAGAAAACAACTAAATAAGAATCAAAGCATCAGAGTGCATTTAAAAGATGGAGGAATTATTGAAACGAAAATTATTGAAATAAAAGAAAATGAAATACTTGGTCAAAATTGTAGAATTAAATTTCAAGAAATTTCAAAAATAGAAAAAATTAAAATCAATCCAATTAAATCAATTCTAATGCCAATTGCTGTAACAACAGGAATTATTTTTACATTTATTTTTGTAGCGATGATATTAAACCCTATTGACGGTTCTCCTGGAGGATAAAAGTATAAGAATAATTTTTGAAATCATTTTTTGTTTTCGAAAACTTTATCCATGAACTGAATATTTAAAATTTTTGCTATATTAAATTAGAATTTGCATTTTTTTAAAAAAATAATATTAAAAGGTAATGGAACAAGTAAGCAAAGAAATGTTTTATTCAGGTATTTTATTAATATAATTTTTCATGTAAATAATCAACCCAAATAACATCGATACTTCGCAATGTTAAGAATATTTTTTATTAGTTTAATGATTATTTATTTAAAGTAAATATTTCAACATTACAATCAATGGAGTAAGTCCCATGAAAATCCTATCAACATTTTTTTTCTTCTCAATAATCTTTATTATGATAAGTTCTAATATTTTTGCTCACACATCAACCATGCATCAACACATAACAAATGAAGCATTTAAACTTTTAAAGTTATCATTTCCTAATAATAATTGGTCAGAAATGGAACAGTACATTGGAACAATAGGACAAGTCACTGGTGAAGGTACATGGCATGAAAATTGGGTTTCCTGGTGCTCTTTTACTATAATTTCTGGATCTCATATGGAAGATGAATATGACATTGTATATCATTATGGAATCGGAAAATCTCCTGATTTTAACCAAACTCCACCTCAATGGTTTATTGATAATGTAAATGGTGATGAAAGAAAAGCTTATACAACAATCACTCATTTTTGGGATGCTGATTATGGACCTGATAAACTCAGTGATTTAAATGATACTGCTTGTTGAAGATCATTTAATTTTTATTGGTCTTATTCTATAGAAAATGCATTGCAAAAAATGATGAAATATGTGAATGGTAACTTTGATTGTAGATGGATTTATGGAATTAAAGAACAATTATGTAATTATATTGCTTTTGGGAATGATTTTCATTGGTTACCACTTATTGATCTTTACAAACTAAATGGTACTATTTATGCTATAAAATACAACTATGGGGAATGGTATTCTGCTGGTGGATGTCCAGTATATGATTTGTGCTCATATCCTCAAATGGCAAAGGGAATGGCCTATGAAATATTGGGAAGAATGTGTCACTTGTTGCAAGATATGTCTGTTCCAGCACATGTACACAGTGATGCTCATGCATGCAAAAATTGTATGTATTGTGATGTCTATGAAGAAGTAGAATTATCATTACATAGGTGGACTGCAAATGAGATATGGAATAATACACCCAGGAATGAATGGAATAATAATTATGGTCCTTTCATTGATCCATATCACCCAGATGTTAACGATCCAATTTATTTTTTAATGTATTTTATGAATCAAATTACCGATCACTATGCAAGTGGAAGGACGGATGGTGATGACAATTTTTACCAGAACTTTCCTTATTTATCTGAAATTATTCCTACTTTAGGTCCACCAATATTACAGCAATTGGTCGTTTGCCTGAACAGGAAGTTATTGAAAATACATTCAAATACTTTTACTCTATTGAAAAAAATCCGCTTATATTATAAATTTTGAACAGAAAACTTGGTTCCTTTTAAATTTAATTTGAAATAAAAAATCAAAGGGAGGCAAAATGCGTTACCAATTATTTTTACTGATTTCAATATTGTTTTTGGATGGATTTTTATGGGGATGCAAGGAATCTACTTCCCCGACAAATGCGGAGATTGAATATTTGGTGCAGAAAATTGATGGACTCTCAGTTGAAGAATTTACAAAAAGAATTGGAGATTATGATTGGCCATTAATAATAAAGTTAAAAAAATCTCAGCTTGCCCCTCCATTTCAAGGAAACGTAAAGTTAGCTAATCTAGGATGGCAAAAAATAGATGGAAATTGTACGCAGGGAAAATGTTTCGTTGTTAATACTAAGAGCAAATTGGGCCCAGTAGAGTCTATCGTTTTTTCAAATATTGAGATAACTGCTACAGAGTTAACTGGTAAATATTCATGTTCTGGTCCACTTATTGATACGCCAGCGCATGAATTTACAGCAAAATTAATCTTATAGATTCATTATTATTCAAGTCTATACGATTATTGTTTATCCCCATTTGATAATTAGTTTCAAAGTAATGGAGGTAACAATCTATAAAATTATTCCAATATATATCGAGCTTAATAATATTGACAATCATGTTACCTACTTATTTATGGAGTATTTCGATTCAATTAGTTTTTGAATCTGGATTTAGCAATGCCTTTAAACAAGGACAACCATGGGAGAATGTAAACCAAGATGAAGTAAAAAGTTTTATTATCAGTAGGGTGACAGCAGGTTATTCTCCATATGGTATTTCAGTTTCCACAACTTCGGGAAATTTAAAAGTTTATATTGGCAGAAGTGGAGAAGGATTTGGGTACGCAGTGAGTGGTATTGGTAGCTATATTAATGAAAATGCTTATGCCGAAGTTTACAGCAATAATTTTGCCAATTACCCCGAATGGCAGGGGAACAATGCTACAGTAGAAAGTATTGGCGAAGCTATTGCAGGGACAGTTAGCCACGAGGCTGGGCATTTAATAAACTTATATCATGCCTATATGTTTAATAGTTTCGATCCTATAATTCCTGGAGCATTAAATTCAAACTATCAACCTCAGGAACCGGAATATTTACCTTCATCCTGCACAATAGACCCAGACAGATATAAACATCTCATGGCTACAAGAAATTATATTACCCTTGAACAAAGAGCAACTGTGAATAGATTCTTTTCACAAAATAGTGATCTGATTTTAAAGTTTGCCAAGAATGTGGGATATAATGTTAGTAGAAATATAACTTGGGGTATCAATAATAAGAAATTTTATCAAAAGCAAAATATACTGGTTTATTCAGGTAAAACACTTATTATTGCTTCAGGTGACTATACTCACAATTTAAATAATAAATATATTCGTTGCGAAGGAGATGGTAAAATTGATAAGAGAGGGGTAGTTGAAGACTATGAACATTATGCCATATAGAATTCTTATTATAAAGGATTTTTCTCATCCATAATATCTATACAACAAATTATAGATTGGGCTTATTATGGCTGGGACATTTATCTAAATCCCGGTACATATTCTGAAAATATTTACATGAAAAGCGGTGTTCATTTAAAAGGAAACAGCCGTTACAATACCACTATTACCGGTTATGTTAGATTCAACAGCGTGAATAATGCCACTCTGGAAAATGTCACCGTACAAAGTCCCATTGACCTGAATTATTCCGCTAATATTAACATCTGGCATGTGGATG
>CAYLYM010000195.1:0-3357 GCA_964387645.1 uncultured Calditrichaceae bacterium
CGATCATGGCTGGTGGAAAATGGACTTGGAAAGGATTTGGTACCGCTTTGGGACTTGGAGCACTGAGTGGAGGTATCTCAGCTGGTATTGGCTCATTGGGCTCGAGTGGTTTTCTAAATATGGCCTATGGAGTGTTGGGACAGGGAGCTAGTTGGGCCGCAACAACTGCTGTGACAGGTGGAAATTTTACATTATCAGGATTAACAGGAGCAGTGGCTGGAGGAGTTGTTGTTGGATTAATTCCCGGGTATTCCGCAGACCGAAATGGTTGGCTTTTTAACATAGCCAGTGAAATTGGGTGGGGAGCAGGTAAAGGCGCTATTTCTGGAATGGTGGCAAGTGCTGTATCTGGTCAAAATATTTTTCAGGGGATGGAACGTGGAATGAAGTTTGGTACAATAAATTCTTTTGTTACAGTTGCTATGTATGGTCCGGCTTTTGAACCAAAAGAAGCAACCTTGGGTTTAAGGAAAATGGAGGAAGATTTTCATGCCATAGGACATGGTATAGGTAGATATAAACCTGTATATAGGGGAGGAGGCTTATTGGGCTGGATTCATAAGAATTTTGCTGATGGAATTGCTTTAGGAAGAAATATGTTAGTTTATAATAGGAACAAGTTTAATATCCTACACGAGACAGCTCATTATTATCAACAAATTTTTGAAGGAATTGGTGATTTTTATAAAAGAGCAATTCATGAACAATACTTTTTTGGAAAGGATCCTTATTCCACAGATTATACCAATGAATGGTTTGCAGACGATTGGGCTGATTATTATTCAAGATATTGATTTTTTCAGTTATTGGTATTACACTTAAGGACATATACTTATATAGTATAGGTGGGGTTATTACCCCGCAAGGATGAGTAGCTTTTATTTATTCTGTTTAAATCTTTATATGTAAAATTTACCGGAAAATTAAATATCTGTATGTGAGGATAATTAAATGAAAAAGAGATCCATTTTATGTTTCATTGCTATATGTTTTTTAGTGGTTTTTAGTTCTTGTCTACCCTCAGCAAGCCATTTTTTAATTAAAAATGAAAGAGAAGTATATAATAGAATATTTCAAACGAAGATTAGTAATGTGGAAATTAAATACGCTGGTTATTATTATAATTATCATAATCCATATAAAATATTTATAAATATAGACATAGATAATAAAGGAAATGATTTAATTTTATTGGATACAAGTAAATTAAAATTAAAATCCAGACATTATAACCTTGAAATAATTTATATTCAATCCACATATAAAAAACGATCAACCAATCAAAATGAAGATAATCCTTTAATAATAATAAAACCGATGGAAAAGTGTCGTATTCAGATTTACGTAAAAGCAAAAGATTCAGAAATTCGCGAAAAAAACATTCATCCTGAGGAAATCCTGCAGCTATCTTTCAAAGAAATAAAAATCGGAAACCAAATTGTTGAAGTAAAAAATATCGAATTTGTGCCAGAATACGCTGTTAAAGAATAATGTATATATTCATTCCTAAGTAAAGAGGCCTGAAGAATGGGAAATTTGGTTGTGGGGTAAGTTCTTTGAAAAATTCTGATAATTATCAGAATCCTTATAATTTTACTATTAATATAGTTATTAATATTAAAGAAAAAGAAACTATAACTTTATATTGCAAAAAAAATAATCTTAAGATTGAAATGTTATGAAATTTCCCATTTTTACGTTATATATGAATCAAATAAACAGATAATTGAACATAAAGAGAATCAGCCTTTAATTAAAATTAAAGCAGACACTCGGAGTGAAGTATCCACATTTGTTAGAAACGTTGATTCTGAACTACATGAGAAAAATATTAATCCTAACGATATAATACAATTTTCTTTCAGAGAGATATAAATAGGAAATCGAATGTTATCACTTGAAACAATAAAATTTGTCCCGGAATATTTGATAAAGAATAACAAATAAAAATTTTTCTTATGAATATTATTGTTTAATGAACTACTCCGCAGCAGAGCAACGCTGAGAAGCTAAAAGCAGTAGGAATGAAGGTTATTGCTGATCCAGGATTACAGCCAGTGAGAAATGCTAAGGGTGATATTGTGCAGACTTTCTGTAATTTTGGTGTAATAGATATTTTAAATGCTGGAAATGATAATACTTTAAATGGTAAAACAGCGAATCAAATTTTTGATTATTTAAGTAATTCTGATAATGCATCAATATTATCGTATGAAGAGGCTGTTAAATATGCTGGAGAAGGTGTCACAGTAATTTTGGCTTCAAAAGAAGAAAATGGTTCTGGTCATGTGGCGGTGGTTGCACCGGGAGAAATGGTGAGTTCAGGAAGTTGGGGTAAAAAAGTTCCGCAAGTTTTTAATGTTGGGAAGAAAAATGCAATGCAAGGTGCTAATTATTCTTTTAGTAAAAAAAATCAACCAACTGCTTTTATTTTCAATTCCGATAAAAAAGCAGCTGACACAAGGATGGCTCAAAGGAGCGTACCAAGTAATTCATTATTGAAAAGTTTTGTAAAAAATATTTGGGGTTGGGGACCATCACCTAAAGAGATGTGGGAAAGTATGCATAATATCACTGAAAAGGATAAAACGAATGTAAATCAATAAGAGGGTGAACATATGATGAAAAGTATTTTTGTTCTACTTATATTAATATTTACTCATTGTGTTAATGGCCAATCACTAAAAATTGTTTATGGGGATAGACTATTTTATCAAACAGGTAATAATATTTATGAAATTAAAAAATTAAAGGATTGTTCGAGTTTTCGAGGATATGATATTATAGATAGTCTACATATTTTTCTCGCGTATGATCCAGAGACGAGTGCAGAAGCGAGTACAAAGATTTCTGTTTATAATATTGAAACTCAAAAAGAAAAGGTTATTGATGAATTAGGTGGTACGGGTGAATCCTTTTTTGTTTATAATAAGAAAAATGATATGGTTTTATTAAATTTGAGTGATGGGTTATACATATTTAAATTACATAATTCCAAAAAAGAAATTGTTGATAAATTGGATCTGAAAAAGATACTCAATTGCACTGAATGTTTTCTACCTTTTTGGATTGATTCTAAAATTTTAGGTTATCAGAAATTTGAAAATGGACATTTGATAACCAAATATTTTGAAATAGACTATAAAAATTTTTAAGACGTTTTTATAGAAATTATTTAGAACATACTTGCTTCGCACAATATTGAGTGGGCAGTTTTCTTTAAAAACGCCACCTTTTTATGCTGCATAGTAGGGCAATGTATAATTTGTTTTAGTGCAAATGTCTATGTTGAAAAATAACGGATTATTGCGCAAATTTTGTTTTAGGAGTTCAGCAGTACTGGTTTGACCAGATTGG
>CAYLYM010000196.1:0-3346 GCA_964387645.1 uncultured Calditrichaceae bacterium
TTCAATCTTCAATATTTAATCTCCGATAACTACAACTCGTAACTCGTCACGTGTCACTCGTCACTTATACCTTATACCCTATACCCTATTTCCCCTATACCTTATTCCCCTATCTCCTCATTCCATTTACGTCTTTATATACCTATATCTACCCCCCTATGCTACTTCCCTTTTCAGTGTATTTTCCAATTGATTCAAAACCTTCTGGATTAATTTCACTTCCGGAGTATCCAGCATGATTTCCCCGCACACCTCACATTTATAAACTGCCAATTTATCAATTGTCAAATGAATACCTTCTCTATCCACATGAAACACAGTCTCTGTTTTTTTTAATTCCCCATCACAATATAAACATTTCATGATTTTTTCCTTCTTGTATAATTATCATTCCATTTCGAATCATCCGGAATGTAAGCTGTTATAATTGCGAGATATTCGTCTTTCGGTGCACATACCACATGCAAAGGTCTTTCTGAAATTTTACCATTTATTAAACAACTATGCCCTCTTTTATCTTCCGGATAATCTTCAATAATTTTACCTTTGTTAATTTTCTCTTCAATTTCATCTGTTGTTATCATTCTCTTTTCAGAGTTCATTTGATGAATTGCATGAGGTGTATACAAAATGAACTGTTTTGATTTTTTTATAATTAATTTGTGAAACTTTTCCATGTTTATTTATATCATTAGGTATTTCAAAAACTGGCAATTTATAAGTTTTCTAAAAATAGTTAAGAAAAAATAATCTTTCCTCTTTCCCTTATTCCCCTATTTCCTATACTTAATCCCTAATCACTTCTTCGCGTCATTTTTTGTCATTTTCAGATTTTGGATTTTCGATTATTTCTTATTTCTTTTGTCTTTTGTCTTTATTCTTTTGTCTTTTATCTTACCTTAACAACAGCTCCGCTACGTCAATTACAGACAGCGGGGCCGTCTGCAAAAAAATGTTGGGAAGAATATTTAATAGAAATAACATCTAAATATAAATAATGACAGGACAGTTTTCAATTGTTAACTACTATAATAACATATTATCATCAAATCATGAAACATCAATCTTTCGTCCCCACGGAAGCAGGTACCTATTTCCAGAACTTAAGAGATTCTCCATAGGAGTACTCCGGACCCACTATCCGCTGTGTTCCGGCGCAAATGACTGATTAAAACAGCCTTCCCTGTCCTATGTTAGGTATGGAATAAACTCCAGCGCGAATCATTTAATTCCTAAAAACAATCACTCTAACCGGTTTCCGTACTACTCCATATTCTCAAGAAATTCAGTGATATTATTAAAGATTTTTCTGGCAAAATAAAAAACTTATCAGCATCTTCTTTTGTTGCTTTCCCGTAAGGCAGCAATCCAAGGTCACTGGGATAACGTGCGGAAATGTAAGTTTCATTTAGTTCTCTTAGAAGTTCAAGGCCTATTTTAAAATTTAACAAATCTTTCACATTTCCATATAAATTTTCAAGATTATGAGTTCGTTGTATATTTTTCCCCATCTCTACTATGATCGCCTTAAAACATTTTTCAATCACCTGATGCGAATGATAGGCGACCATGTTTGTCAAATGCGCTACCTCTTTAATATTTTCGGCAACATCTAAATCGTCCTTTGCAAATTACAACCACTCTTTAGTTACTCTATTTCATATAGTACTTTACCTTTTTGAGTAATCTCTCTCGAAAACAAACTATCTAATTCTATAAACCTTTAATACATAGGCCTTGTAAAAACAATTAAATCTATTGGCACTTGTTTTTTTCTCCAATATCATACCAGGCCATTTTCACGTAAGCATAACACTAATACCCTATCACTAATTCCTAATCACTCATCACTAATCCCTTATCACTTCTTCATGTCATTTATTGTCATTCGTAGTCATTGGTGGTCATTTGTTATTAAATATTGCTTTCTGCTTACCGCTTTCCTGCTTTCTATGTTGACAATACTTGCATCACCTTATTTTATGAAAAACAAATGAAATTAAATTAAATCTCTAATCCGAATTTTCTTAACAGTTACGACAATGAATTTATTTAATAATTTTTTGCGATATCTATTTATTATATTGATTAATATTTGACTGATCTGTTCCGCTTCTTGATAATGATATCTCAAATAAATGACACCGATTTTTTTCTTATGAACAAAAACCCATTTACCGAAATCACTATCCTCGGTTAATAATATTGAATCCTCATCTATTATTTTCTCTATTATGTCTTCATCAGATAAACCAGGATAACTTTCTCTAATAGAAACAACATCAAAACCTACTTGACGTAATTTTAATATAATTTTATTATTTATATTTTCATCAGCAATGAATTTAAGCAATCATCTCCTCCCGGGAAATCACTTCTGCTGAATAAGCCAAAGCTGCATATATATCTTCCCTGGTTAAATGGGGATATGCTTCCAATAATTCTTCTATCGTCATGCCTTCCGATAAGCGTTGCAAAATCAATTCTACTGTAATTCTTGTTCCCTTAATTACAGGCTTACCAAGCATAATTTGGGAATCGGCTATTATTCTCTTTTTATAATTCATTTTTCTTTCCTTTTTCATTGAAATTAGATTATTCTGGCTTTCGTTTATATTTACTATATCGTAACAGGTTCCTTTTATGTATTCATTTTTTACAGCAAACCGAAGTATATCATTATCCACGAATTTGCAATAAAGAAATTAGGAAATTAAAAGATTAGAAGATTGAATATATTCTTTTTCACCAATTCTTTATTCCTTTTTATTCTTTCCTTTGTTTACATTGGTTATCATTCAATATTCATTGGTCACTGGACAATAGTCCATAGTCATTTGTGGTCATTTGGTTTTCGGTGTCATTTGTTGTCATTTAAGATTTGAAGATTTTAAAATTAGAAAATTGGAAAAGCGAATTCAAGGCAATCGTCATTAACGTATTTCATCCTATTATTCCAACATTCCTCTATTTCCTTAATACCATATACCCTATATCTAATCCCTTATCACTAATCACTTCTTCGTGTCATTTGTGGTCATTTTCAAATTTTAGATTTTTGATTTTTGATTTCAAATGTTCAATATTCAATCGAAGATCAAAGATCAAAAATCGAAAATCTGAAATACTTAACTTTCCGCAATTACAATTTGTCACTCCTCACTTGTCACTTGTCACTCGTCACTTGTCACGCGTCACTCGTTACTCGTCACGCGTCACTCGTCACTTATACCTTATACCCTTATACCCTATTTCCCTATTTCCCAAATCCCACACCCTTTTTCCGTCATCCTGTCACACTCGCTCCTTTCGTTCTTCCTTCGTTCCTCATTCGTTCGTCCTTCAT
>CAYLYM010000197.1:0-3259 GCA_964387645.1 uncultured Calditrichaceae bacterium
AAAAATACTCAAACAGCCGAAGGAGACAGGTATTATATTAAATACAATTTTTTAAATAATAGAAAAAATCTGCAGTATTTTGGTAAGGTACAACTCGAAGAATTTGCACATGTGATGAATGAAAAAGTGACGGGATTTAATTAAAAAATTTGTAAATTGAAACGTAGTGTTTTTCTGTTTTTTTTAAGAAATAATATGTTTGATTTATTTTTGACGAACCCATTCAGAAACGTTTAACTTTTATAAAAGCAGGAAAGGAGAAGGTATGGAGGATAAACTCTATTTTTACCGGGCAAAAGTTGTTTCTGTATATGATGGAGACACGTTACGGGCTGATGTAGATTTGGGGATGAAAACGTGGGTGAGGAATGAGAAATTCCGCCTGGCAAGGATTAATGCCCCAGAACTGCGCGGAGCAGACCGCCAAAAGGGGCTTGCTTCTCGGGATTATTTACGGGAGCTGATCTTGGGAAAAGAGGTGGTTCTGGGAACCATCAAAGACAGGGAAGGCAAATATGGCCGTTATTTGGTGGAAGTGTGGTTAGAAAAATCCGGGAAATGGGTAAATGTTAATGATACAATGGTTCAAAAAGGTTTTGCGGAATATGTAAATTATCTTTAGCATCAAATGTTATAATTTACAAATATCAATAAATTAATTTTATTCCTAAATTTTAGTATTCCACTTCTTTAACGCCTTATAAAATGCATTGAAATCTTTTGGTGTCTCTGCCTCCAATTGAAGGAGTTTACCTGTTTCTGGGTGGGGAAATTTTAATTTGTAAGCATGTAAACTTAGTCTGGAAATGATGGCATTTTCTTCGTTTGAAGCTGTTTTTATCCATTTGCCTCTTAATTGAGAAATAGTAATTTTATCTGTTTTATTATACAGGGGATCTATTGCAAGAGGATGACCAATGTATTGTAAGTGAATTCTAATTTGATGAGTTCGCCCTGTCTGAGGTAAAACTTCCAGTAATGCAAAATCACGAAACTTTTCGATAACGCGATATTTCGTTGAGGAAGGTTTACCTTCTGGGTGTATTCGAACCCTGCCTTTTGATCGTCGTTTGGTATCAATGGGCAAATTAATTTCTCCTTCAGATTGTTCAGGACATCCTTGTACGATGGCCAAGTAAGTTTTTTGGATTTGGTTTTCTTCAAATGCTTTGTTAAGAGTTTGATGTGCATATGGATTTCTGGCAAAAATAACAAGGCCACTGGTATCTGCATCTATTCGGTGTATTACCCAAACGAATTGTTCGTTCTTTTTGTATAACGAGCTGAGCTTTTGTTGTAAAAGATCTCTTAAATTTGGCAGGTTTGGAATCCAATGATCAGGAATAACACGCAATCTTGCCGGTTTATTTATGGCCAAGATATGCTCATCCTGATGAATGATTTTTATTTTATGTTTCTTACCTTCTGAGTCCCGGTATGAAAAATCTTGAATCTGCTTCATGCTGTATGTTTTATAATTTCTATACTTTTTTTACTTCCCATAACAACTAGTAAATCGCCTTGTTGTAATGTCTCGTTGGGTGTTGGAACAATTTGGTTTAATTGATTTGCATCTGTTTTTCTTTTGATCATTAGAATATGTGCGCCATATTTTGCTCTAAAGTCTAATTCCCGGATGCTCTTACCGACGAGTGAACTTGGAATGGGAATTTCAGCCATAACATATCCGTCAATAATATCAACAGTCTGTATTTTATCCAGCAATTTTATTGTAGACGTAAATTCCTGGCTCAAGTTTCTTTTCACTAACTCTCGATTGTAAGCATCCATGACGTCTTTTCTGTTTATTGAACCAATGATTTTATTCGGCTCGTTTTCAGCGAATACAGGTAGTTCATCAACTTCAAATTTTCCGAACAATTTCATTATAGTGTCTAAATTTTCGGTAATTTTAACCCTGGGGATATTGGTATTCACCAGATCCAGTGCAATAAGTAAGTCAGCCAGGATTTCCTGGTCCAATAAAGCGCGTCGAATTTCTTGTAGGGAGACGATACCAACAAAGTCATTTTTACGGTCGACTACATACAATTGACTTCGTGGACTGTTTACCATCACTTCCAGTAATTCTTTAAAATGCATATCCGGTGGGATGACAATGGGATTTTTACGCATGACTTCTGATACTTTTAGAGAACGTAGGAGATTTATTTCGCGTCCGCGGAATAAGTCCACACCCCGACGAATCAACTTTAGAGTATAAATAGATTCTTTTTTCAATTTTGTAGTTAGTAAAGTAGAAATGATGGATGAAATCATTAGAGGGAGAATAATTTTATAATCGCTAGTGAGTTCAAAGATGATAATAATAGCAGTAATAGGTGCATGAGTAGCCCCGGCTACTACTGCTCCCATACCCACCAGGGAATAGGCACCCGATGTTGCCGAATATCGGGGTAGTATTTGGTGAACAAGAGCGCCGAAAAATCCACCAGTCATTGTTCCAAGAAACAGAGAAGGGGCAAAAATGCCGCCCGACCCACCTGATCCCAAACTTAAACTGGTAGCCAGAATTTTTACAAATATCAAAGCTAACATCACCACCCAAGATAATTGTTCTAGAAGTGCCATATTCATAGTATTGTAACCGACACCGTAAATATGTGGAACCCATACTCCGATTATACCTACGATTAATCCACCCAACATTGTTTTAATGATGCCATTCCATTTCAATTCATCAAAAAAATCTTCCAAACTATATAGCACTTTAATGAATAGTAAAGCCACAAGTCCAGCTAAAAGTCCTAAAATGGCATAGGGTATAAGCTCCAGAGGGCTAATCAGTTCATAATGGGGTACTTCAAAGGCGGGGAAATCACCCAGGAAATGTCTGGAAACCACCGTGGCCATGACCGATGAAATGACGATTGGACTGAATTGAGCAACACCGAAATCTCCTAAAATAACTTCAACACTAAAAAGTGCTCCGGCCACCGGAGCATTGAATGCTGCGGCAATGCCTGCAGCAGCACCACAAGCTACAAAAACTTTTATTCGTTCTGGATTGACTTTTAAAAATTGACCGATGGTGGATCCTACGGCTGAACCTATCTGGATTACCGGACCTTCTCGACCTGTTGAACCACCCGACCCAATACAGATAGAGGATGCTAAAAGCTTGGCAATTACTACTCGCGGTCGAATAATTCCATCTTTTAAGGCAATGGCTTCCATTACCTCGGGTACACCATGTCCTTTGGCTTCTTTGGAAAAAAAGTAAACAATTGCCCCAACA
>CAYLYM010000198.1:0-3229 GCA_964387645.1 uncultured Calditrichaceae bacterium
CTGTGTTAAACCTGGTGGGATTACCCATCCCGGACTATATGCCTGGCCGTCCATTAGTATATTTGTCTTTATAGGTGGTATATATTTTATCTGTGCAATCTTTTAAAAGTGCTTAATTATGAATGATCAATTGTTAAAAACATTTAAAGCTTTTACATACCAGAACGGGATCAAGATACTGGCAATGCCTTTTCTTGAAAAACTATTGTTTGTTTGCGAGTTAAGACAGGTACTACATCTGACACCTTCTACCATTTCAGCACATCTAACCATTTTGCGCGATGCAGAATTTATTACCCGAAAGCAAAAAAGATCATTGGGTAAAATGCACCATCAATTACAATACATCAAATCTTTATGCTAAAGTTCTTCTTCCATTACTTAAGGAATGAATCAATGATTAAAACGTATTTCTGAACCTTATTAATTCGCTAGTATCAGATCGTTCTAAAAAAAATGTTGATTTTTTGTTAAACATTTCGTTAATTGACGAATTATAATAATTTTTAAAACAAATTAAACGAAAGGAAGGTCAACATGGGTTGTTGTTCATCACCAAAATCATTTAAGCTTATGGTGGAAAGAAAAGAACGTACTGTTTGGGGGTTAGAACAGATTGTATTCTCAACAATCCTCTCCTTTCCTTCCAGTGATCAAACCGCAGCGCAAGCGCTCTGGGAAGGTTTATGCTCATTAAATCCTGAAATCAAGCCGGAAGAGGAAGAGATATTTAAAAAAGCGTTATTGGTGGTTTACCATGATGCCAAAAAGGCGTATGAAGTTCATGAAAAATTTGCTAAAGAATAAAAAACAAAATTTTAATTTATCAATAATTAAAAATAACGGAGGTATTCGAAATGAAAAAGGCGGTTTTAATGTGCACTTGCAGCTTTTCCTGTCCCAGCATGAAAAATATTGATTTCGGTGAACTGAGCGAACGTATTCGCATGGAATTACCTAAAGATTATATGCTTTTACATCCCAGAATTTGTGAAGAGGATGGAGAGAATTTATTAGCTGATCTGTTAAAAGAAGGTGTGTATTATGTAACACCAGCCTGCAAGGAAGAAAAGCAAAAAAAATAGCTGCGCGATGGATTTGAACGTGCTGGGCTTGTTATGAATAACAACTGGAAACCGGTATCAATCTCATTTAAAAATACCGAACAGGCTTTTGAAGATATTAAAAAAGCATTAGAGGAGATACAGTAATGTCTGGTTATTACATGGGAATTTCTAGAGAGGAAATTCCTTGGTATCCTACTATTGATGAAAATTTGTGCAATAATTGTGGTAATTGCTTGAATTTTTGTGATAATGATGTTTTTTCTCAAGACAATCTATCTATGAAGGTTGTTAATCCTTACAATTGTGTAGTTGGCTGCAACGCCTGTGCAAAAGACTGCCCGGAAGGAGCTATTTCTTTCCCTGAAAAGAAGGAATTAGTTCAGATACTGAAAGAATTACGGAAAACATATTCTACTTAAATTGATGTAGCCCTGTGGCTGGATCTCCTCATTCATAATTAAAAAAACCGGGGGAATAAATGAAAATTCAGACCATTGGTTCTGAAGAAGATCCTGTCTTTCAGGACATTCCCGATATTTTCCTGAAAGCCATACATCAATTGCAAGTGGATGCCACCATTGATGAGGTAATTCGTTTGGAAGAAATTCAGCAATATCCAGTCTCAATTTATCCGGCAGTCGTAATCAATGAGCAGTTGATATGTGAGGAACACACAATCACACTCGAGATGGCAAAAAAGTGTATTCTGGATAACTTAAAGAAATCTGACAAAAAGCAATGAAAGAATCTTCGCATAATCTAAATGATTCTAAATTTATGGCACTTACACAAGATACTACCACAAAATTGAAACTATCATCTGTAGCGTAAACAAACACCAGGTGGAAACATTGATGGTGCATAGAATTACCGAATTTGAATCAGTGGATGTGATTTTAATGGAATTGTTGCAGTAGACTCAAAAGCTAAACAAGATTGGCACAAACAAATACTTCGTTATTTAGATAATCAAGAAGATTTAACAAAAATCAAATGTTGATTATCAGAGGATAAAAATAAACAAAATACCAAATAAATCCGATTTAACAAAATTTAAGGAGGCTATACCATGGCAAAAGATCTAAGCAAACAGGATTGGCATGGAATTCCACGAACAGAAATTCCTTGGTTTCCAGTAATAATCGACGAAAAATGTATAGGTTGTGAATTGTGTTATGTTTCATGTGGACGTGAAGTTTTTGAATTTAATGAACAAAAGCGATTAGCAATCGTAGCCAGACCATACAATTGTATGGTTGGTTGTTCTACATGTGCGACAATTTGCCCTTCAGAAGCTATTGAATTTCCTAATCGGGATTTAATACAAAAAATTGAAAAAGAACATAAGGTGTTAAAAATTGTCCGTCAAAAAGCGAAAATGAAACAAACTAAAAAAGCTTTTGAGGAAGCTCGCGAAAAAGCAGAGAAGATACTCCTTTCTGTTGTTACTACAATAGAAATGGAAATTACTGGACACTTAGGCGAACGACAGATTTTAAAGAAACTTTATGAAACAATTAAAGATGATCCTTGTGACATTATTAATATTCAAATAGAAACACCCACGTTAAAAGGATGTTGGAATGAGAAAGCACCATCGTACGCGAAATTCACATTAGTATCTACTGAATATGCTGATATAATACCTTATTTAGAAAAAATAAAAAAAGTTTTAAAAGAAAATGATGTAGTATTGATTTCAGAACGAAAAGCTGTTTGAAATTATTAATTTGAAACATTTGAAAAATTATTTTCATTAGTTGACAATACACCCTCTCATCCCCCCTCCTTAGTAGAAGAGAGGGGGGAATTTAAAATCCTGATAACAAACAAGACAAATGTGTTCAGGGGAAGAAGTTGAAAAATGAAATAGAAAAAAAACCTTCGAAAAATTAAAGATTTAGTATTTTTTCAAAGGTTTCAGGTTTTTAATTTCGAAAAACCTGTCTTTTCTGATAGTGGGTTTATTTTATAAAAACGATAACGAATAATTTTAATTGATATTTTTTAATTGAAGAGAACTTAAAAAATCAAACATTTCTATTTGGTAATAAAAAATTTACGGAGGGGTTATGAATAATCAGATTGAATCTATAGCCTTTATCGGAGGAGGTCGTTTAACTTATATTTTATTACAGGGTCTAAAAAGGAAAAATGCCTTG
>CAYLYM010000199.1:0-3217 GCA_964387645.1 uncultured Calditrichaceae bacterium
TATTGTCGTAAAATGCTCCCCTGGTTATTAGTTGTGGGTAGTATTTTCACTTTTGCTGCATACCAAGGGGTAGCCAAAAAAGCGTAAAACGTTCCTAGAAGTGTTATGGTACCTGTAATGATTGCGATCTTTTTTCGTCCCTGCCATATGAGGTATAGAATATCCAGAAGATCTACTTCAGTTTTCTGAAAACTCTGGGTGTTGTTCATATTGTCTGCTTTTTCGATCTTTTCACTCATTTTATTTCAGTTTTTATTTAACCTGATTAATAATCAATATCGTCGTTGCAACACTGCTCAGAATAGCAGCAGCATCCCGGATAGCACCTGACCAATCTGTTTTCTTCACTTCAGTCAACGCTGGCACAATAATCGTACTTCCTGGTGTGATTTCCTGGGGTAAATGTCTCCAAAACAAAATCTTTTTGGGTCGAATTACTCTCCCATTAGCTAATCTAATGGAAACTCCTTTTTTATTTGCTAAATCTGTATATCCACCTGCAGCATTAATGTAATGATCGAGCCCTTTCCCCTCTTCATATACTACACTGCTTGGAAAGTTAACTGCACCAACAACTTTTACCGAATTTAATTGCTCTGGAATTGTAATCACATCTCCATCTTGCAGAATAATATTCTCTTCATCATCGGGATTTTTCAATATTTTCTCGAAATCAATTCCAATTTGTCCGACATTATTTTGAGTTCGAATAAATGTTGCCCCCTTCAAATATGCCGTAGGCTTCAATCCACCAGCACGGTAAATCAAATCAGTAATTCTTTCTCTTTTGTGACGCAGTGTATATACACCCGGATATCGAACTTCACCCTTAATGGTTACATTTCTTTGTAATTCCCAATCGCTGTTAGCTCTAATAAAAACATTATCGTACGGTTGAAGAAGGAATTCTTCATCTGGTGAAAGTGTTTGCTTCGTATAGTTGGAATCAATTTTTACATATAGAATTTGAGCCAAAGTATCTATACTGGTATGTTGAGGGTCAACCCGAGATATCTCTGCCTCTTCAATTAGCGCATCTTTTCTAAAACCACCTGCGGTAAAAATCAACTCTTTTAACGTCATATTCTCCTTAAGAAGATATTTCCCGGGTTTATTCACTGCTCCATAGATCCAAACAGAATCTGGTGGAAAAAGCTGTAATTTCGAGAGAATCGTGATAGAATCACGTGGCGCTAAAAATACATCACCTTGTTCATGATTTAAGATGGCCTCTAAATTAACCGAAAAAATTTGCTTCTTCTCATTGGGAAGTGTTCGAGTAATCTGCACCCGCTTCAGATAAGCATCGCCTCTTATGCTATCTATTCGAGCGATTAAATCTGAAATAGTCATATTGGGAAAATATTCGAAACGATTCGGACCATAAATCGGTCCTGATATGGTTACATAGTTTCTTAAAATACGATCGATCGTTGGAACGTAAATTCGATCGCCATTCAACAAAGGAAAGTTTATCTCTTCGTGAGCAATTTCTTCAAAATTAATATCAGCCAATTTTCTATCTTCATTTCCTACAATTCTTTCGACTTCTATATGTTTGAAGTAGGCATCTTCTTTAAAACCGCCAGCAAATTGAATTAGATCAATTAAGGTCTCATCTTCGGTCAATTCGAATATTGCTGGATGATTAACAGCGCCAGCTAAATAGATCTTTTTCTGAACAGGGGGGATCAGGATAATATCATCATTTTGTAAGCGAACATCTCCAAATTTTTCCCCTTTGGTTAAGAATTTATAAAAATCCAGTTTGGCTATGATTGAATCGCTTCTTACTATAAAAATTTTCCTTAGAGAGCCCGATGTTTTTGGTCCACCAGCGAATGCCAGAATACTAACAACTGAGGTTAGAGCGGGAACATTATAAATACCAGGTGTTTGAACTTCGCCAACTACGAATATCCGGATTGCACGAAGTTTGCCCAGGGAAACGTCCAGATGAGCTTTACCGGTGGCAAGAGGTGAATAGTATTGCCCCATTATTTTTCGAAGTTTATTTTTTAACTCCCGAACATTTAAACCAGTTGTTTGAACAAGTCCCACATCAGGGATAAAAATTTGCCCTTCACGATCCACAATTAAATCATAACGAAGCTGCACTTCTCCCCAAACCGTAATAATTATTTCATCTCCCGGACCAATTGGATAATTATTATCAACGGGGCCATAAATATCGGGAGTAAGATCGGGCTTGAGATTCTGAAAAAAATCAAAACCGAAGGGCTGTAGCTGCGAAAAAATGTCAACAGAATCTTTGATTGCTGTTTTGGGAGGTGCAATTTTTGAAGTGTCTTTCTTTAATGTATCTTTCTTGAATTTTGCCGGAGACAACTGTGGTTGCTTGAATTTTTCTAATGATGGGATACTTGTTTCAATTTTCTTAGATTCAGTAGTTTTTGAGGGTAATTTTCCAATTTGAGATTCATATTGTTTCATCAAACGTCTCAGTTCTTCAATATCCTGAGGGCTCTGTCCTAAGCCAGTGGATAAAACTATCGTTAACAAGATGAATAAAATGAAATGGATTTTCATATTCTTCCTACTGTCTATTTCTATTTAAATTATTAATTTTACTCTAATGAAAGCAATTTATTTGTATGAATTTCTTTTTAGTGATTAGATATAGCTCCGCCATGTGAATCCCTGGAAATTCAATTTTAAACATATTTTTATCTCAATTTGTTTATACACCGCAGAGAACATAGAGTCGTTCTTATTAATTTTGAAAATAATATGTTGAAGTATAATTTACAATTATACTGACTTGATTATTACCAAATATTGTCTTAATTAATATTATTTTATCTCTCCATTCTTATCAAACTCTGCAGTGTATAATTTCGATTATAAAGAATTCTGACAATTTCTTTTTTTTGAATAATTACAATTCTGGTCTAAAACAGGCGCAAATTTAATTTCAAAAATAGAAAATAGAAAATAATTTTTTTGTTCTTTATCCTTCATTATGGAAAATGCAATTCTTTTTAATGTATTCTCCGCAGTTTTTTAACTATTTGCATTAAAAGTCATCAACTTTGACAACTTTTCTTAAAATAACTTTTTATCTATTTCGTTTTTTTTAACAAAATCTTTAGAAAGTTCCACAAAAAATAAATTAATGAACGAGATATTGATGACTAAGACATCTTCGAATTTCGATATATCAAGATATAAGGGGGAGAAATGATTTTTCATCTTT
>CAYLYM010000200.1:0-3180 GCA_964387645.1 uncultured Calditrichaceae bacterium
AAATTTTGTCGAACTTATTACGGAGATTGTGCATGGCATTATTCCTTGTTTTTTTAATCTTACCAATCTTAATTTAAGTAAATATTATGCCAATCTCTTTTTTTTAGCACAACGGGTTAAAATAAAAATCTTTAATGGTTAAGTTTTTTCAGCATAGATAGAAATACTTTATAAAACTAACAATATAAATAATAAATATAAAGCTTCCTTTTTACAGAAACTCATGTCTATATAATAAAGAAGGTTCCAAGTCAAACTCTTCCTAATTTCCTCGTTTTTGACGATTTTTTAGGAAAAAATAATTTAACTTTTCCAGTTTTCTGATATTAAGTTCATTTTAAGAAACAGATGGTTTCTAAATGTCATTCTCTTATAAAGTTCATATGACTCCAATGGAGGATAACCTACGCCACGACTCTGGCGGTTTCCATCCTGAAAGAGAGCCAAACCATTATCTCAGCGAATTCCAGCCTGTCGAAAAACCATGTTCCTAACACTTAATTCATTTTATATCGAACTCACGTTAAATTAAGAAATAAGTTCTGTTGGTTTCTTATTGTTTAAAAATAGGTTAAGATTTCACCTCAATTCCCAACAATGTTACATCATCATCGAAGGGTTCCCCTTCTCGCCAGTTTGTTAGATCATTAATAACACTATTTACCGTTTCGCGGATTGGTAGAGTTCTCTTTTTTGTAAGGGTTTCCACTAGGCGAGCTTTCCCAAATTGTTCACCTCTGGGATTGGTCGCTTCAATCAGCCCATCAGAGTACAAAAACAAACGCTCTCCTGGATTCATGCTAAACACATTTTCCTCATACTTAATTTCTTCATGAATGCCGATGGGTAGTCCCGGCAATTCAATAATCCTTGCTCTTTCTTCATTTGGTTGATAAACCATTCCCGGATGACCAGCAGAAACCACCCTCGCGTGTTTCTCATCTACATCAAGAACTCCATAAAGCAAAGTGAAATATTGACCAGTTTCCAGATCTATAGGAAACCTCCTGTTAAGCTGGTTAGCAACTTCACTGGGTGGAACAATTTCTATTTCATCAGAATTCTTTAATTTTCTCACCAACAGATTAGACTCCTCTGGATTAGCAGAAAGCAGCCGACTCAATGTTACTGAAAGCAAAGCTGCAGAAACACCATGTCCACTAACATCCAAAACATAAAATGCCAGATGATTTTTGTCCAATTTAAAAAAGTTCAGAAAATCACCAGCCAACTCATCGCACGGCTTAAAATACCAGTAGATATCTACATTAGAAAATTTCGGTTTAGATTTGGGCAAAAGCGATTCTTGTATTTTTGCAGCAGCTTCTAAATCTTTCTTCATCCGTTGATTGGCAATTTCCAGGGCTTTATTTCGTTCCGCCAAACTCTTTTCCAGTTGAATTATCCGTTCACCAGCCCGCATTCGTACTTTCAATTCCTCAATATCAACCGGTTTAACCAAAAATTCATCGGCTCCAGATTCCATCCCTTGAATTAGATCTTCCTTACGGTCCTTAGCAGTGAGTAAAATAGTATACACATAACCATTTTTGGGAGTGCTTCGAATGCGACGGGTTAATTCTAAACCATCCATGCCCGGCATCATCCAATCGCTAATCACAAACTGGAAATCTTCTTTATTAAAATAATCCCAGGCTTCCTTGCCATCAGACGCTGCAACAACTTCATGTCCCCACTTCTCTAAACGCCGCTGCAGTAATTTTCGAGAAAAGGGGTCATCTTCAGCAATTAATATTCTCATGCTGCTTCTCTCCGAATTAACATCGATAGAATATTCTCTAATTTAAATAACTGTTGTCTGAGAATTTCAAACATTTGTCCGTCACTAATCAAATTGCTCTTTCGCATCTGTTCTTCCATCGTTTTAATGGCCTCAATTACCAAAGAAGCCCGAAAATTTTAGAAATCGTTCCTTTAAATGTATTTAAAATTTGCTCTAAATATTTCAAATCTTTTCCTTGCAATGCTTCATCTATTTTATCGATATTTTTTGGTAATTCTTGAATAAAATTTTCGGTAATTTCACTTAACAATTCTTGTTCCACAAATAATTTGTTCAGAAAAGCTTGATAATCTAAAAAATTCCACAAGTATAAATCTATTTTTAATGTTTGAAATAAAGTCAAATCATGGATTGATCTGCGAAAGATAATACAGTTTACCTCTTATTAAATCCTATACGCCCTTGTCCATAGCACTTGAAATTTTCAATATCGTTTATCCGATCATACTGGAACTTTTAAGGACAGATATCCACTGTGGGCCTCTACCGTTGTTTTAAGGAAATTTCTTTAAAGAGGCTGATTATTCCAGTTGCATTTAACATATCCAGACGCAAAAGCAAAGGGTAAGATGACATCATCCACCCCAGCTCGTAAAAGTTAATTTTCAGACGATTTTCCTTCTGCCCGACCTGTTTTATGAAAAAGCAGATTCAATTCACAAACCATTATAGCAATAAATTAATTATTCAACACTTTGGACAATATCGCCATAAATCCCCATACCTTTATCACCCTGGTTGGGAGCTATATAACCACGTTGGTCACAGTACTTCCAACATAAAAATACTCTTTCCCCGAATCCATTTACATAGGAGGAGAAGCCTGTTTTATAAAATGCTGCAAAGATGAAACAAAAGCTTCAACCTCTTTCTTTAATTGAGAAAAAGCTTCAGGCGCTTTGTTCAAATCTCCATCACGCGCCAGGCGCTCTAACATTAAAGCTGTTTGCATAGCCCGTTTAGCCGACATATTAGCCAGTGCCCCTTTAATAGAATGAGCATGATTCTCAATATTTTTTCTATGCTTTTCTTGAATGGAAGATTCAAGAAGCCTGAGCATTTCAGGATATTCTTCCATGAACATTTCGGCCAATTCTTTTAATAATTCCCAATCCCCCTCCAATCTCTCCAAAATCTCCTCCTTATCAAAAATGGGAGGTTCTTGCTCTAATTTACCTTTATTACGTTCAGCTTTAGCATCTTTTTCTGATTGTGTTTTAACTTTCTCAAGTTTTTGCTCTAATTGTTCTTTTCGGATTGGTTTCGACAAATAATCATCCATACCAGCCTCCAAACACATTTGTTGATGTTGAATCATAGCATTAGCAGTAAGTGCTATGATAGGAACATGATCAATACTTTTACCTTCCAACTCA
>CAYLYM010000201.1:0-3171 GCA_964387645.1 uncultured Calditrichaceae bacterium
AAAGAGTTTTGACTATTTTCTCAAACGAGTAGGGTTAGATCGAGTACCACAAGAAAGACTCAGGACACTTTTATTAGAATCACCCTTTGATTACAATAAACAGGTTCTATTGGCCGTACCCACTTATTTTCCAGATCCACGTTCAGTAGAGTTCAAGCCGGCTGTTCAGGAATTTTTAGCCCAATTAGTCAGGGAACAAAGACGGGGAACATTGGTCTTATTTACCTCGTATTCCATGTTGCACGATATGTATGGTAACCTGCGTGTGATTTTTGAAACGGAGAAAGTCCCACTTTTTGCTCAAGGCATTAGCGGTAGCCGGCATACCATAATTACTCGGTTTAAAGAGGACGAAAAATCGTTTCTATTTGGCACTGACAGCTTCTGGGAAGGGGTTGATGTCCCTGGTAAAGCTCTGGAGATACTTTTGATTACTAAATTACCGTTTGATGTGCCTTCTGAACCGATTGTTCAGGCTAAAGCCGAGATGATTAAAAAGCAGGGAGGAAATCCCTTCATGGAATATACCATTCCTGAAGCTGTTATTAGATTTCGACAGGGTTTTGGTAGACTTATTCGACATCGAAGCGATTATGGCGCAGTAATTATCCTGGACAATCGCGTCATTAAAAAAATGTACGGGAGAATATTCCTGCAATCACTTCCCGTAAAAACTCAACTATTTCATTCGCCAGATGAACTGTGGGAAGGTTTGTTGAATTGGTTTAAATCATAAGTCGGGTGGTTGATGAAGGTCAAAATTGGACTGGATGTACTGATCGAAAAAGAATTCACACCATTAAGAGGTAAAAAAATTGCCCTTCTCTGTAATCAAGCCTCTATCGATAGCCAGTTGCAACATGTTCTGGAAATTATGTATCCATCACATCAGAATAATTTTTTTCAAATAGAGGCAGTTTTTGGACCGCAGCATGGTTTGTGGGGACATACCCAGGATAACATGATCGAATGGGAAGGGGGCACCGATCGTAGAACGGGATTAAAGATATTTTCGTTATACGGGAAAATGCGCCGGCCGCAATCCTATCAATTGCAAAACATTGATCTTTTTGTGATTGACCTCCAGGATGTTGGCGCTCGTTATTACACTTTTATCTGGACGATGGCCTTATGTATGGAAGCTTGTCAGGAATTAAAAATTCCGATGCTGGTGCTGGATCGTCCCAATCCAATCGGTGGCAAACACATTGAAGGTACTTTATTGCAACCCGAATTTAAAAGTTTCGTTGGACTTTACCCATTAACACAACGCCATGGTATGACAATTGGAGAAATTGCACTCTATTTAAATAATGAGTATTTTCCTAAATTAACGCTTCAAGTAGAGAAAATGATAGGCTGGCGAAGGGAAATGCATTTCCCGGAAACTGGTCTTATCTGGGTGATGCCTTCACCCAATATGCCTTGTTATGATACGGCACTGGTTTACCCTGGTATGTGCTTGTTAGAAGGAACTAATTTATCAGAAGGTCGGGGAACCACCAGACCATTCGAAATTTTTGGCGCTCCCTGGTTAGACGGTTGGGAACTGTGTTCATATCTGAATAGATTAAACTTGCCTGGAGTGTATATTCGCCCCATCCAGTTTCAACCTACTTTTCAAAAGTATGCAGGGCAAATCTGTGAAGGCGGATTTATCCATGTTACCGATCGTATTGCTTACAAGCCTGTTCTAACGGCTCTCGCCATCCTCTCAGAAGTCATTAAAAGATATCCGCAAAAGTTTCAATGGAAAAAACCGCCTTATGAGTATGAGTATGAGAGATTACCGTTTGATATATTGGCTGGCAACGATTGGTTACGGAAACTACTGGTAGAGGAAAAAGACCTTTCAGAAATTGAAAAGTGGCTTTTAGATGATGTAGAAAAATTTAAAGAAACCCATGAGAAATATTTGCTTTATGAATAATTTTAGAAAGTATTATTATCCCAATAACCTTTTACAGAGTAGCGTCCAACTGATTAGTTCATCTATCTGAGAAAGATCGGAAGATAAAAAGTTATACTGTGATAATACCGAAAATTCAATTCACCCATGAGTATGTTGAATAGATATTTTAATTTTTTTTTCTTATTAAATCTAACTCTTCCGGCAACTCATCAAATTCCAGAAGATGACCTGACTTAAAAGCTTTAGTCATCAGAGAAAAACGATTGATGTGATTGTGTTGAATCTGTAATGGAATTCTGGAAACAACTTCAATACCAAATTTTTCCGAGCCTTCAATTTTATTGGGGTTATTGGTCAACAGTTGAACAGATTTAATTCCCAGTATCTTCAACATAATTGTGGCAATATCATATCGCCGTAAATCATCAGGAAAACCCAGCAAATGATTCGCTTCTTTGGTAGTTTACGAATCACTCTACAACTGTGGAATTTTTTTCAGTGTTTTACAATCATGGTAATCCAAAAAAACACTGATTAAGCGAAAACTTCAGGACATGGCTGTGGTCTTCATAGCCGGCGCTATGCTTGAGAGCCTGAACAAAATTGAAACGGAACAAAGTACTCAACTGGTGCGGAGGACTTGAGGCCTTTCTTTCATTTCACGAAGAAGGAGCAATCATAAAAGATAGAGAGTTGAGGCAGGAATTAAGGCAAATTTTGGATCTCACAGGACTTTGAAACCTGTGAGATTTGTTATCGTGATTTTTTTCGTTTTTTGCTTGACAATAGACAAAGAATTTTTTACGATAAAAACAATTCAAATTATATTTTAAAGATTATAAGAAAGATCCCTATCTAATAATTCTGAAACGGAGCTAGATATAAACGTATTAATAGACACGAAGCTTATTATTCATTTTGCGTTTAATTTTAATAAAGCACCGGCTATTTGAAAGAGAATCATTTGCGATCTGGTTATTCTTTGTAAAAACATTTTTCTTTCTTTCGAACTTTATCAAAGGCCTTAATTATGACTGACAAGACGGAGCTGGGCGAACCGGAAATTCAGGAATTTATCAATTATCTGGCCGTAAAGGAAAGGGTATCAGCTTCGACACAAAAGCAGGCGTTGTGTGCCCTGCTTTTCCTTTACAAACAGGTGATGGGCATAGAAATGGGTGAGCCTGGGACCTTCCTCTGGTCTAAAAAGCCACAAAGGTTGCCGGTGGGACAGAAAGAAAAAAGTGTGGAAATTACCG
>CAYLYM010000202.1:0-3156 GCA_964387645.1 uncultured Calditrichaceae bacterium
CAATAAATTTTCTTTTTGGCAGGGTGCAATCCGAACAACAAGTAAATCATTGGTATTAATATCTTTAATGAAGTTTAACTCTCTATCAAATTGATGTATAATAGGCTTAAGTAACTCACTAACATAGATAAAGTTTCTGGTTACCGCAAGACGGGAAGGATTAGAAAATTCACCCGGACCGGCTCCTTTTGTTCCAGCGACACGTATTAAAGTACCGTTCGAGTCAAAAATCTGAATTTGAAAAATACCTTTATCAAGGATAATAATTTGATCGGTGGATTGATCTACATAAAAGTCCGATATTTGATAGAAAATATGTGTGGAATCCCCTCCGAGAGTATATAAAAGCTTAACACCCTTCGGAATTAAAATATTTTTATCCATTTTATTTGACAGTTCAGACGAATCTTCTACTGCTTTTTTACCGCAACTAATCAGCATGGAAAAAACTAAAATACTAAAAAAAGCAAAATACTTCATGATATATACCTATTTTTCCTGACAAATTATTTGAACAAGTGGCCACTTGTTATAAAAAACATTACGAGTTAATACAGTCGAGATAACCAATTAAGCATCCTGCCTGGCATACTACTTCTAAATATGGATATTCATAAATTTCATCACAACGATCATAGCACATTTGTAATGCATCATCACAATAATCAGCTTTTGCGTGATTAGGATTCAAATTAAAGAAAGTGGTTGCGAGAATACCTGCTAAAAAATAATTTTTCAATTTTTTCATTCCTACCTTCCTCCTTTTTGATAAGTTTTTCTTCTTTTATAAAATAATAATTAAATCTAAAAGTTCTTTTTAATTATGCTTATCACCTCCTTTTATTTATGAAATGATGTGAAATAAAATTTCCTGAGATAAGGATTTTCAATTAATGATCCTAATTCTTATTAAATGTTAATTTAACTGTTATTTTATTACGGATTTATATTATAAATTTGATTAAATGATAATAAATAAAATTAGTACTGTCAATAAAAATCTTTTAACAATTTTGGTAACTCTTGTTATTCATAGTGTTAAGATAAAACAGATAAGACCAAAGGCTCATTTTTCTTCTTAAGTTCTTTTACTGCCTCGGTTAATTCTTGCCACCAGTATAAAAGCTGTCCGAAATTTCTAATGAGTTCCTTTAAAAGTTGATGACGCTCTTCGTCGGTACCATGCAGGTCTGATGGACGGTAAAGGTGGGAAGTCTCAATTACCCCCTGGAGATGGCGGACAACCGCTTTAACATCTTCCTGCCAGTATTGAGGCGCATCTGGAAAGTCCTGCAACCGCTGTTCTAATGAAGCGATCTGCCGTGCCATCCTTTTTATTAAGCACAATTTTATGAATTCAAGAAAATCTTTATCAGGTAGATTGCCGATATGCATCAGTTGTTGGCCCAATATTTTGAGGCCGTCCTGCGGTCTAACAAAATTAATATTCGGAGATAAGTAATGGATTAAATTCGTCATAATATCATTAACACGGTTGAAGGGAATTTTAGAAAAGAAATCATTTCTGGTCATAATACGCTCCTCTGGTGGAGTATGACGAATAGCAACTGGTAAAAATCCCTTCAAAGTATTCGGGAAATAGTACCGTAAAAGGATGCCAAATACCCCATCACTATTTCTTTGCACGGGCATAAACGGAGGCATGAGAGAGCGATTGTCTACGCCCACACACATGAACATACAAAAAGAATGGTCAGTGATAGTAATCGATTGTGGTACCCGCAAGACCTGACGGGTGAGTAAATTGTTTCGATATGTTTTCTCATCGGCTACCAATTGATAAAATGATTGGCCATTGAGAAATAAGCGATGAAAAGTATTATAAACTCCGGCATCACCATAGGTGCCAAAAAATGTTAACCCGATTTTGCTGTTTGGCTTCTTCAATTTTTTTAATAAATCACCTTCCAGATTATCTAAATCAATGGATTTATTGTAGCAATTTTCAAACAGAATAGCGCCGGCATGTTTCCCCAGTAGAAGTTCGTGATGGTGGAGCATATCTATCTCGGCTGATATCATTGAGTGAGATTCCCAGCCTGATTGATCAGTGAAATAGGTGCTATATGGAACCGATGAGGTTAAAGCAATGGAAGTGCGGGAAGAGGCCGGTTGCAGTATTTTTCCTTCAATATCATCGTCCAGGTGAACCCATAGTTCGCCGGTAGTGTGAAGCAGAAGCGCATTTCGAGCAGCGCCGGTGGTTAAGGCGCACCGTTGGTCACCTAACAAAGCAAAACGGGTCACGGAGAGCGGACACCCGCAATGGTGAGCCAGAATTCGGGCATAGGCTTCACGGCGAGACCTGTCGGCATAATATATGGGCATTTTAAATTTTTTATGGAGTTCGATCAGAATATTGCGGTTTTGTTGAGCTATCTCCGGGTTTCTGGTATCATCGACAACCACCAGATGAGGTTGTCGATTGTAAGTCAGGAAATTATGGATTATGCTGTGCAAATTTTTTTTAAGATTTAATGGACGATGACAGGTGGGAATACCAATGCAGGTGATGGGTAGATCGGTTCTGTTCCACTTATTGGACAAAAAAACCTGTTTAATTTCATCTTCCAATCTCTCTTTGGGTATAAGTAACTCCTGTTGGGCAAGCTTTTCTAATTCCTGTATTATTGATCCAAAATATTTCTTCGCAATGGTAGTGTGATTCTTATTGTTAGTAAGAAATTTTTCCACCTGAGAGAAGATGAACCGTTTCAGTTTACTTTGATTCATTTCTTTTTCTTTGTGCCACTTCAACCAGTACATTCGGGCATGATTTTCCAGCGTATCAAATGACCGGCACGAAAGGAGCAACCGGCCTTGAGCAGAGGAGAGTAACCGTGTTTGGCCTGAATAATGACTGTAGGCTATGAATTTGTGTGAGCCGGCGGGTATAAGTGAAACATGAAAAGCTTTATAACGCATTTTTTCTATTTTTTTGGAATAGTCGTCTGTTTTATTGCTGATTTTTAAATTGTGAGAGTGCGAATTTTTTCTCATCTTTTGTCATCCCATTTAAGCAAGATAATCCTGTTCTTGCAAAACATTGCCTGGCATATTGTTTTTTCTTTTGAAAAATCTGTCGATATTCTTCCATACTCCATCCGGTGTATTTTTTGAATATCCGGCAGCCCG
>CAYLYM010000203.1:0-3146 GCA_964387645.1 uncultured Calditrichaceae bacterium
GATATTCAAACGAGGTTTATTCATAAAACTTTAAAAACAGCATCATGAATGTCAGAACATGCTACTCATTATTAAAAATTATGAATGAGTTGAAAATCAACGTTAATTTTTATATTTTCACATTATGAGAAATTATTATATATCTACAAGGAACTTCTGATAATTTTAATTTATTTTCCTTCATCCTCTCATAAACATTGTGAGAGCGGGGTTTAACTAAAAAATAATTATTAATCTAAAAATCAACTTTTGAAAAGTGTTTTAATTTAAAAATTAATTGTTTTTAGTAAAAAAATAAATAATTAGATTTTCTAAAGATAAATAAAAAAGAACAGATTATGGAGAAACCATTATCAGGCATAATTCCTCCTTTAGTTACGCCTTTGTTAGATCGGGATGTGCTGGATGTTGAAGGATTAGAACGTTTGATTGAACATGTAATCTCTGGCGGTGTTCACGGTATTTTCATCCTGGGCACTACCGGGGAAGCACCCAGTTTAAGTCACAGACTGCGGCGGGAAATAATTGAAAGAACTTGTAAACAGGTGGCGAAACGGCTACCGGTTTTAGTGGGAATTACTGACTCAGCCTTCGTTGAATCAGTTGAAATAGCAAAATTTGCTGCAGACAACGGCGCTGATGCGCTTGTTCTGGCTCCCCCATATTATTTTCCTGCTGGTCAACCGGAATTAATGGAGTACTTAATACATATCTTAAAAGAACTGCCACTCCCACTTTTTTTATACAATATGCCAAGCCACACTAAGTTATTTTATGAACCTGAAACGGTATACCAGATTGCTCAAATGCCTGGTGTAGTCGGATTAAAAGACAGTTCTGGAAATATGGTCTATTTTCATCAACTTAAATTCTTGTTCAAGGATCATTCAAATTTTTCTCTTCTCATCGGACCAGAAGAATTGTTGGCAGAGACGCTGCTTTTGGGTGGTCATGGAGGTGTTTGTGGTGGCGCGAATTTTTACCCAAAACTTTATGTAGATTTATATGATGCGTCTCAACGGGGCGATTTAGCAGAAGTTATGCGATTACATGAAAAAATTATTCAAATACGTTCTACTATTTACAGTGTGGGGAAATATGGTTCAAGTGTTATTAAAGGAATTAAATGTTCTCTATCGTGTATGGGAATTTGCAATGATTTTATGGCAGAACCTTTTCATCGTTTTCAGGCTAAAGAACGTAAGATCGTCCAGCAACATTTACGCGATCTGGGTTTGCTTAAAGAATAATTCAAATAAAACTGTTTATTTAACATTCTTTTCAACAGTGAGAAGGTGCTTGCCAGAGTGGACAATTTTTTTGAAAAATTTCCCCCGATTAACTAATTGTTTAATATAAGAATCCTATATTGTGGTGGAGGACTGTCAAAAAGATGGGTACGCATAGAGTAACATGAATAGTTGATTCGTTTCACAAAAAAGTTAACTTATTGAATGATATAGGAGTTAAACAAGAAATTGAAAACCGCTCAAATATTGAGAAGAAACAATGTAGAACAGGTCGCAGAATCATAATAGATAAATTAAATTTTCGATAAACTTAATAAAAAGTATGTGAGGAATATCCATGTTAACTTTGCGCACTATTTATTATTGGCTGTTTTTCATCACTGTTATTTTTAATACTGTAGAAGGAGAGCCTCCGATGCTTAAGGTTTCCAGCGATTTGACTTCCCAACCTGGAGTCATCAAATCTGAATTAATTTTTGAAAAAGCGCCATTTCCCGAATGCCATGCTTCTACCATTGCTGAATCGGGAAATTTTTTGGTTGCCGCCTGGTTTGGTGGTACCGAAGAGAAACATCCAGATGTTGGCATTTGGGTTGCCAGATGGGATGGTAAAAAATGGACAGAACCGAAAGAAGTCGCTAATGGTGTTCAGCATTCTAAAAAACGTTATCCCTGCTGGAATCCGGTTCTGTTTCAACCGAATGAAGGACCTTTATTGCTTTTTTATAAGGTAGGACCAAATCCACGGCAATGGTGGGGAATGCTGATGACTTCGAATGATCATGGAGAAAACTGGTCTATGCCCTGCCGTTTACCAGAGGATATTTTGGGTCCAATTAAAAATAAACCTGTCCAATTAGCAAATGGTTATTTATTATGTCCCTCAAGCACCGAGGATCAAGGATGGAAAGTACATCTGGAATTAACACCCGACCTGGGACGAACCTGGAAGATTGTTGGGCCATTAAAATCAAATCAGGAACTACAGGTGATTCAACCCACTATTTTAATCCATCCTGGAAATACGCTTCAGATTCTTTGCCGCAGTAAAAATGATAAGATAGTTGAGGCATGGTCACATGATGGCGGTAAAACCTGGAGCCAGTTACGCAAAACCATTTTACCTAACCCCAATTCTGGTATTGATGCCGTAACCCTTAGAGATGGAAGACATTTACTGGTTTACAATCACACAACAATGGTAATGGGAAAGTGGGGTGGACCCCGCTCACCATTGAATGTTGCGGTTTCGAATGACGGTAAAACGTGGAAAGCGGCATTGGTATTAGAAAATGAGCCAGGAGAATATTCCTATCCGGCGGTGATTCAAACATCCGATGGCCTGGTGCATATAACATACACCTGGAAGAGGAAAAGTATAAAGCATGTTGTTATTGACCCTAATAAATTAGAATTAAAAGATATGCCAGATGGAAATTGGCCTGAATAAGTTCATGGTAATGGAATTAGGTTTGATCTATTAAAGCGTATTTGAAAAGAGTTTTCGATAAAATGTTTTATGTATCCAGAATTTTAGAACGGTTAATTAAAACAATTAGTTAATATAGTAGGGTCATACCCAACTGGAAGGATGTTTTTATGGATCTTCGCTCGATTGATTTTATAGTATTTGTAGTTTATTTAATCGGTGTGGTGACATTTGGTTCCTGGTTTATACGGCGTAGTAGGTCCACTGAGGGTTTTATGGCAGCCAGCCGTTCATTACCTGGTTGGGCGGTTGGATTGTCCATACTTGGAACTTACATAAGCAGTATTAGTTTTCTGGCGTTACCTGGGAATGCTTACAGTGGTAACTGGAATTCTTTTGTTTTCAGTTTATCTCTACCTCTGGCAGCCTGGATTGCTGTTAAATATTTTGTTCCTTACTATCGAAAA
>CAYLYM010000204.1:0-3145 GCA_964387645.1 uncultured Calditrichaceae bacterium
TTCTATTTCCCTTTTTCAATCAATCCTATAATCCCAGCCAAAATAATCACCGTTGTTAAAAAGCAAGCTCCTACGCCGACAAATAAGGCTGCGCCAAGTTGTCCAAAACCGCGCCAGATAGAAAAAATCAACGAGCCGAATGCTAACATTGTTGTAAGCGAAGTAAGCAAGATAGCTTTACCCGTGCTGGCAAATATAGTGAAAATTTTTCCTTTACCTTCTATTCTCCAGCGATGGACAATATGCACACCATCGTCAATACCAATACCCAGAATCATTGGCAATCCCATTACATTTACAACGGTTAACTGTTGACCTGTAAGATGCATGAGACCTATCATCCAGATTACCCCGACAGCTAAGGGAATTATGGCGATAAGTGAGTAGCGTATGCTATGAAAATCTACCCATAATAACAGAAAAATAATTAAAATCGTTAACAATACTGCATTACGGCCATCACGACTAATAATATCTATTAAAGCACGAAAAACGGGTGGAAAACCAGTAGCTCTGTCGCTGACTCTTATCAGATCATCTGTAAAGCGATAAAGAAAATCGGAATTTTCCCAGATATCTCCCGCAGGAAAAACGGTTACCAAAAATAGGTCTCTGGTTCTATTGCTGTATCTATCGAGAATAGAAATCGGAAGATCGTTTAAGTGAATAGGTTTAGTAGAACACATTTTAATTACAGATTCCTTGAAATAAGGAGCAAAGTCTTTTTGCAATTTAGATAGTCTTTTGGCAGCCAATGAACCATCTACAGTTAATAACTGCAGTAATTTCTGAATGAGATTTTCGGAATCAGGCTTATCGGGGTCTCCCACAATCTCTTTACATTTATTATCCACCTTATCCTGTCCACCAATGAAAGCCATATCCTGTATTTCCATGATATTCATTTGCAGACGTTCAATCTCTTTTTTTAAAGTAGGTAGTTCGCTGGGAAGTATAGCAGATTTGATTAATACTGAGTTGATTTTTTTACGAATTTCATTAATGTAGGGGATCCGTTTTTGTTGTTCCTCCACCGAAGGAAGATACATTGAAATATCTTCGGTCATAGCCACCGAGCTCAACTCGCGATATCTCTTTGCAAATTCCCTGGATTGATCTACATTGTCAGCTAAAACAAGCGCATAAGACATGCTTAAATCAAACTTTTTCTGTATTGTGTCATTAAGAGCGATCGATACCAATCCTTCCGCCTCGCAATTCATATAGTTTTTATCGAATTTGATATTCATCCCTGATAAAATTAACAAAACAGTGATAACAATTCCGGCAAGAATAGTAAATACATAGTGATTACCTATCCATTGTGCGGTATTCCCAAGGAATCGAAAGGAGATATCCCGTTTCACATGTTTTTTTACAGCTTTGCCTTTTTCTTGTTTTTTATCTAAACGACGTTCTCTTATTACCAACATAAGCGGAAGAAATAAGAATGTAGTAAAAAGAATTGCCAACAGTCCTGTTCCAGTGACCAGCCCCATTTCTTTCATACCGCGAGAACTGCTAATCATCATAGTTAAAAAAGCACAGGCAGTGGTAAGCGCGCCTGTTAGAATCCCTTTTCCGCTTTTTAAAAATGTTTTTTCCATAGCGGTAGCAATGGAATCTCCCGCAGCGCGCCATTCCGTAAAACCAGAAATAAGGTGAATAGAAAAATCAATTCCCAATCCCAATAGAATAACAGCCATCATCGAAGTCATAATATTTAATTGTCCCACTACGATAGCAGATACTCCCATCGCCCACAAAATACCGACAAGCAGGTTAAACATTGCTAAAACCGGAGCGACCCACATTCTAAATGCAAGTATTAACAGCACTAAAATTGCGATAATTGCAATTACAGTAGTATAACCCAAGCTTTGCGAAGAATAAACCATTTCATCGTGCCCAAGAGGTATCATGCCGGTTAATCCTGCTTTAACATCAGGATAATCTTTTAATAAATCATCAACAATGCCCTGAACAATTTCTGTCCCTCTTACAAGTAGATCAACGTCAAACATGGTGAAATTGGGAATGGCATTCATAATTAGCGCTTTTTTGTCATACGATAAAAAATAAGGTTCGCCCAAAAGAAGTTTATTTACAGCAGCATGCGCCTCTTTTTCAGAAACATTTTCACCACGAGCATAGCGCTGCATCAATTGAATTAGGTTTTGAATACCGTCAAGAAATACTACCGCCTGATCTTCTTTCTCTCGAGTGGAAATGGACTCTTCCTGACCAACATACTCCTTTTCCATTGAGTTGTTGATGTTAAATAATAATCCAGTAAGATTGGGATCTGTGTAAATGTCCTTCAGATTTTTTAAATCCTTTTCTTTCACAAGCATCAAGCCGTGATTACGCAAAAAATCAACTTCAGTTTTATAATCAACTCGTTGAATCAACTTCTTATTAATCTGTGTACGGAGCTGTTCTATCTCGGACTGAAGTTTGGCTATTTCAGCTTCCTTGCCAGGCTCAGTCTGTAATTTAGTTATTTTTTTATTAATTTTATTTATCCGTTCTTGAATAGAAGCATTTTTGCTGGTATCAACGGCTGCTAATAACCGCGGCGCCAGTTCATCAGCAAACTGCTTGATGCGTTCTTCTTCTCCCTGCACAACTACAATTATGCTGGTAGACGATACAAATTCTTCAATAATTTTGTTGAACTGAATCGTCATAGGATGATCTGTCGGCAATAAATCAGACCAGCGCATGGTTTGTTTTAACTGAGTGGCAAAAAATGCAAAAATAACCGTTAACACAAGTACAACACCAAACATCCGCCAGGGGTAAGTTGAGTGCCATTGAGCTAATTTTTTAAGTAGTTTTTCTCTCATTTTTTTCTCCTATTATCGTCGATTAATATCGCTCCCAATAAATTTAAAATACCAACTTACCTAAACAATCTTCCTTTAGCAGATTTTTACTATAGACTGATTCGCTGAAGAAAAACAAAACGGATTTATTTTTTTATCTGTTGGGTTGTTTCCCTTAGTTGGCAATTAAAAATAAACTCTAAGCCTGAATATCCCTCCATTACCGAGATTGCTCGCATAAGCCGTTCCTTTTTTCCCAAAGTAATAATTCCCAAACAAACTCAAATCAACATTCTCAAATACATTGTAAGTTACCA
>CAYLYM010000205.1:0-3044 GCA_964387645.1 uncultured Calditrichaceae bacterium
TAATGCTCATGGAACTTCGACTCCTTATAATGATAAGAATGAAACAGAAGCTATTAAAACCGTATTTAAGGATCATGCTTATAAAATGAATATTAGTTCCACTAAATCCATGACTGGACATCTTTTAGGTGCTGCGGGTGGGATTGAATTAATCGCTTCTGTACTGGCTTTAAAATATGGTATTATTCCACCTACAATTAATTATACTGATCCTGATCCAGATTGCGATTTAAACTATACACCCAATATAGCTTATGAAAAGAAAATTAAATTGGCTATAAGCAATACTTTCGGATTTGGTGGACATAACGCCGTTTTAGCTGTAGGATTATTGTAATGATAAGGTGGTTTAATTTTGGAAATTTTTAAAAAATTTTTTAAAACACATACTGAAAATAATACCAGACAAAAATATACACATAACAGGAAAGCACATGAAGTAGCCTCTCAACTTCAGCAAAGGTTAAATCTTTATTTTTCAGATGTCTCGTTAATTATTACAGCTCTTAAACATCGTTCTTATCTGAATGTCTCGAACGAAGATAGAATAGCATCGAATGAAAGATTAGAATTTTTAGGTGATGCGGTATTAGATCTTATTGTAACTCATTTTCTTTACAATAAATTTCCCAAACGAACTGAGGGACAATTATCAAAAATTAAATCGATTTTAATAAGTAAACCGGTGCTTGCTGAAATTGCAATGAAATTGGAATTGGGCGATTATGTTCTAATCAACAAAGGAGAAGAAAAAACAGGAGGAAGGAAACGGCAGTCTATTTTGGCAGATTGTTTCGAGGCTATTATTGGTGCAATTTATTTGGACAAGGGACTTGAAGAAGCTCAAAGATTTGTCGAAACACATTTACTTTCTTGCTTTAAATCTATTATGCAGAGAGAACTTTTTAAAAATTACAAAAGCATTCTTCTTGAATATGCACAATCGCAACTCGGAGTTTTACCAGAGTATCGTTTAGTAAAAGAAAGTGGTCCCGATCATGATAAAAAGTTTGAAATTTCGGTATTCTTAAAGGGAGAAAAAGTTGGAACAGGTGTTGGGAGGAGCAAAAAAACTGCAGAACAAGAAGCCGCAAAAATTGCTACAAGAAAATTAGGACTTCACAACCCAACCATGTAAGTCTACCACCTTTCTTATAGTTTCTTCTGTTAATTTATTATATATTTCTTTATTTGATGAATATCAAATGAAAATGTTAAAAAATTATTATATTATATTTTTAAATTTTAGAAATAATTAAGTTAAGGATAAAATTTAAAAAGTGTAAAGCAAATTGAAAATAAAATTCATTGCCTTTTTTAGTGATATATCATAAATTTTAAGTTATTTTGGAGGATTTTGATGAAAAGAGTTTTAAATGTAGTAGGTGCACGTCCAAATTTTATGAAGATTTCTCCGATTCAACGGCACATGCAATCAATGAATAGTAAGTTTGATCCCATCCTGGTCCACACGGGTCAGCACTACGACGAAAGGATGAGCAAATTATTTTTTAACGATTTAGATTTGCCCGAACCGGATGTTTATCTTGGAGTTGGATCAGGGACTCACGCTGAACAAACGGCAAAGATTATGTTGGAATTTGAAAAAGTTTGTTTGGAATTAAAACCGGATATGGTTTTGGTAGTAGGCGATGTGAATTCAACCGTTGCTTGTAGCCTTGTTGCCAGTAAGTTATGGATCCCAGTTGCTCATGTTGAGGCCGGTTTACGAAGCTTTGACCGTAAAATGCCAGAAGAAATCAATCGTGTTGTAACTGATGCCGTTGCGGATATATTGTTTACTTCAGAAAAATCAGGCACCAATAATCTAATTAAAGAGGGTAGGGATCCTTCTAAAATCCATTTTGTTGGAAATGTAATGATCGATTCTCTTATTTATTATCTAGATAGGGCGCAAAAGTCGGATATTCTGAACCGTCTAAGTCTTAAACCAGGTTCTTATGCTCTGGTTACACTTCACCGACCTAATAATGTAGATGAACTTAAAAATTTCCTTAAAATTTTAAAGGCATTTGAAGTCATCCAAAAGGATATACCTATTATTTTCCCCATCCATCCCAGAACACAAAAGAACATTAGAGCATTCGGTTTGGAAAACCGAATTAATGCAATGAAAAATTTAATTTTATTGCCGCCTACTGGTTATCTTGATTTTATTAAACTTGAAAGTAATTGTAAATTTATTATGACGGATTCTGGAGGTATTCAAGAAGAGAGCACCTATTTACAGATTCCTTGTTTAACTTTAAGAGAAACCACAGAAAGACCAGTTACAAAAGATATTGGTACGAACGAGGTTTTAGGGACGGATACTAATAAGATTATAGAGAATGCTCGTAAAATTTTGGCTGGTGAGTGGAAGAAGGGACAAATTCCTCCATTCTGGGATGGGCATGCGGCAGAACGTATAGTAAAAATTTTAATGGAGGAATGAATTGAAATATTTATTATCATCATTCTTTTTTTTAATGTATTTATATATCATAGTTTTTGCTATAGATCCTCAGCAAGGAGAAAAAGCGAGACTTCAAGAACGGGCACGAGTATATGATATCGATTTTCAAGAAATTCAACGGACAAATGAACAAATTGTATCACAACCACAACTTTTAGAACAAGCGCTTGAAAAAGAAATCGATTCCACTAAATATATTTTAGGACCAGGTGATAAGTTGTTAATAAAAATTTGGGGTCCTTTTGAAAATCAATTTTTTGTAGATGTTTCACCTGAAGGGTATATTGTTATTCCTGCTTCGAAAGAAATTAAAGTATCTGGTTTAAGTCTTGCTGAGGGAATTCGTTTAATTAAAGAAACTTTATCGAAATATTTTAAAGAAGCAAAATTTTCTATACGTTTGATCAAATTACGAAAATTTCGAGTGTATGTCGTAGGTGAGATTCAAAATCCAGGAACTTATTATTTAAGAGCTTCCGACCGTTTAAGCGATGCAATTCAGTTGGCGGGAGGTTTGATTGAATGGAGCGATGAAGCACGTATCGAAATTAGACATTTCAATGGATCC
>CAYLYM010000206.1:0-2940 GCA_964387645.1 uncultured Calditrichaceae bacterium
AAATGTAAAAACTGGAGTTGTAAATGAGGGCAGGTACAGTTTATTCAAAAACTAAATGATCCCCAGTTTTTTCATTTTTTTAAATAAATTGGAACGATCAATACCCAGTGCTTTTGCAGCTGCCCCTTTCTTCCAATTCAATTTCTGGAGTGTTTGAAGAATGTAGCGCTTTTCAAACTGTTCGTGAGCCGTTTTAAGATCTAAGATTTTTTCATTGGATAATGTAGAAATTCCGAAGGAGACAACCTGGTCCATTTCGAAAACTTTTTCCACATCCTGAATTCTAATTTCATTACCCTCGGTAAAAATCACCAATTTTTCTATAATGTTTTTTAATTCCCTTACATTTCCAGGCCAGTGGTAGTGCATCAAAAATGCTTCTACCTGGCGATGAATATTCAATATCTGACGATTATAGGATTCACAAAACATTTTCAAAAAATAGTAAGAGAGTGGAAGAACATCTTCTATTCTCTCCCTTAAGGGCGGAATATGAATCCGGATTACGTTCAAACGGTGAAATAAGTCTTCCCTAAACCTACCTTTTTTAATCAACTGATTCACATCCTGATTAGTCGCAGCAATGACACGCACGTCCACTTTCCTGGGCAGATTGTCGCCAATTATCTCCACTTCATTTTCTTCCAGCACCCTTAACAATTTAGCCTGTAAATGGAGGTCCATTTCTCCGATTTCATCCAGGAAAAGCGTTCCCCCATCTGCTTCCAAAAATTTACCCTTGTGATCGGCAATTGCTCCAGTGAATGAACCCTTTCTATGTCCAAATAATTCGCTTTCTAACAAATCATAAGGAATAGCGGCGCAATTTATTTTTATATAAGGTTTGCCCTGCCGATGACTGTTGTGATGAATTGCCCATGCAACAAGTTCTTTGCCCGTTCCGCTCTCCCCGGTAATCAGAACTTTTGTATTGGTGTTAGCTATTTTCTGGATTATGTTAAAAATTTTCCTCAGTGCAGCGCTTTCACCAATCATCCGGAAATTACTGGCCAATTCCTGATAAATTGTTTCTTTAACTTGCAGGAGTTCGTGTTTCTGTAACGCGTTTTTCAAGGTTACAAATAGCCGATCTGGATCAATAGGCTTCTCAATAAAATCGTAAGCCCCTTCTTTAATAGCCTGTACGGCAATCTCGATATTGCTCTGGCCAGAAATCATTATTACAGGTGTAGTTATCGATTTGTGCATGACCATTTTTAGCAAATCCAGCCCATTTATACCAGGCATTCGGACATCCAATAAAATGGAATGATAATGATTGTTTTCTAACAGTTTTTCGACTTGAACTGGATTGGCCACAGTGTCAACTGAATAATTTTTCAGCTTCAGAATTTTTTGTAAGGATTTGAGCAAATTCTCATCATCATCAACGATAAGAAGTTTAAAGGACATTTCTCATTCCCAATTTAGTATAATGGAGAAATTTGTTTACTGTTTCTCTTCGGAATTATTAATTCATTTAAACTATAGTTTTAAGTGCAATTTTCGTTCCAGAGGAAAGTCAAAATGAAACCTACCTCTTTCCAGCTTTTTTATCGTTTTTGAACTTCCATTACTATTTCATCAAGCATCCAGTACGTAGTAATTATTGTCAAGAATCCTGAATCGAGCTTCCACCATTTTCTTCCTTAACCGGCAAGGTTATTTGAGCTACCGTCCCAATTTTCTTTTTGGAATACACTGTAATCTGTCCGTTATGATCTTCCACTATTTTTTTAGCAATCGCAAGACCCATACCAGTACCATTGGTTTTGGTGGTAAAAAAAGGTTCGAAAATTTGATCTTTAATTGACAAGTCAATTCCGGGGCCACTATCAACGATTTCAATCTGAACAAATTTGTTGAAATTTTCTTCCAAGTTATGAACCAGCATGGTACTTATTCTAATATGTCCCTGTCCCTTCATTGCATCAATGGCGTTCTCGATGAGAGTATGCAATACCAATTCCAACTGTTGTGGATCTGCCCAGACATTTTTTATACTTGAATCAAGCTCCAATTCAATTTGAAGATTTTTATCGAATAAAGAAGTAAAACGTTGTAAGCTATTGCGAATTGTCTGCGAAAGATCGATCACCTGGAATTTGGGTGTTTCCAGATTAACGAATTTAAGAAAATTGTTGGTAATTTGGCGAACCTTTTCCAGTTCGGTTTTCATCATCTGGAGATCATCCTGAATCTCTTCTCGGTCTGAGATATCCATCTGTTCCAGTCGTATTTGCAATGCTTTCAGATTGAGAGTAACTGAGGAGAGTGGTTGCTTAATGTCGTGGGCCATCTTTTGGACAGAGCGGCTCCATACCCTTAATCGATCAGTAAGAATTGGTTGAGTGTGATCCTGTATTTCAATTAAATAAGCATAAATAAAATTGAAAGAAGTCCGGAAAGGGGTAACAATCATTTCTCCTTTAAACTGTTTATCTGCATCGATGAAATTGATGTCACATTGATAGGTTTTCTGGAGATACATTCCCTTTTGAATACATTCAGCAATAGCTGGACATTCTTTAAAAATCCTGGTGAAATGTTGCTTTTCAAAAATAGGTTCAGAAAAATGTAATAGTGTTTGCACGCGACTATTGAAGTAAAATATCCTACCTTTATGATCGAGAATGAGGATACCGTGTTTCGATTTGCGCAGGGAAAAGAAAAAATAGGTGATGTAAATATTCAGAATGGTTATGATACGGTGTAATATTAAAAGAAGGAAAAATATAGATCCGTTGATGCCTATAAAAATGAAGGGTAACCAGGAATAAATATAATTTTTATTTAAAGAGTAAAGGTAATAATATTTTGAATCATGAACGGCAAATTCGACTGGGTTTCCAGGACCATTGTATCGTCTTGAAAAGCAAAGATTAGCAATTTTTTTTAATGGGAAATAAGCAATCTTTTTTAAATTTTGATTAAGTAGAA
>CAYLYM010000207.1:0-2893 GCA_964387645.1 uncultured Calditrichaceae bacterium
CATCCACATGCCAGATGTTAATATTAGCGGAATAATTCAGGTCAATGGGACTTTGCACAGTAACATGTTCCAGGGTGGCATTATTCACGCTGTTGAATTTGACATAACCGGTAATAGTGGTATTATAACGGCTGTTTCCTTTCAAATTAACCCCGCTTTTCATGTAGACAGTTTCGTAATAAGTGCCCGGGGCAAGATACACCGTTTGACCTGAAACGGCATTTGCCACGGCAGAAGAGATGGTTGGATAAAGACCTTTTATGGTTGAACCGCTTTTTACTTGAATATCTTTGGGCTGTATTGTTACATTATTTTGACGAATAATTTGACCATCACCGACGCATTTAACATAATAACCATTTAAATAAATTGTTGCATTGGAAGCAATTGTTAAAATTACATTATCTTGAACTGTAACATTACCTGAAAGTGTGTGACCATCTGTCCAGGTCTCATCCCATAGAAGCTCTCCGCTGGTGGTATTGTTTCCTTTAGAAGTAGGATGAGCAAGGTAAGTTTTTAGACCTCCTGAGAAATATCGTCCTTCTGCGGGAATAGAATCATTTGGCAACTCTGTATACCAGGGTCCTACTGAAGGCCATTTATATTCAGATGTTACAAATTCTGGACGTGAAGAATAATAATATGACACATCCATTAAAGCAGCCAGTTCGTGCGGATGGTACACCATATAGTCGTGTGACCTATAAGCGCCATTATACATTCCATATATATCTACACAAAATGTTGTAGCATCACAATCATTCGAAGGATATATTAAACTGCATGTATTTATGCCATTTATTTCACAACCTAAAACACTTGAATTAGGGGCTTCAACTAAAATCATTTCAAAAGAATGATTTTCTTCAAAATCCCAAATGCAATTTCTAACAAAGGCATTATATGGCCCATTAGGTGTATTCCAGCCATCTGCTTGAATTTGTTCTACTATATTTTGTTCAAATAGGTTTGCATACGGATAGTTGCCGTGTAGACAAATTTCAGCCCCTCTACCATCTGGATGCCATTCATAAAATTCATCACCATCCCAATTTTGTTCAGTCGCAAAATTATACGTAAATACATTACAATTAGCACCCGCTGATACAATCATAGAATGGCGAAGCCTTCGAAATACATTATTTTCAATTAAACAATTAGTCGTGCTAAATGCTAATGATACACCATACCCATATCCTCCAGGGCCATGATACCGCGCATCATTCATATAACATCCACTAACTTCTATATGTGAACTATATTCAATTTGTATATGGTTTTCGCAGGTGAATTCTAATTCCACTCCCTTTACCCAGCAATTAACGGCGTATTTCATCTTAATGTTTGATCCCCCCTCACCATATCCTGTATCTATTCTTTTTATTTTAAAGTTCTCCAATCCAATATTCATAACTGGATTGATTTTGTACAGTCTTATGTCATTATTAACATCATAATATTTAGATGCCTCATCTTTCATTATCCCGCCGTTTTGAGTCACAGAATCGAGTCTGGTAATTTGTCCAACACATCCCTGGGCCCATCTATCTTCTTCATTAGGCATATCAATATCATTATGCACATCAAACCAATACTCACTAAATCTTATCCAATCACCCGAAGAAAAATATTGATTTAAATTAGTGGCATATATATTTTTGGAACCTTTATTAATGCTATTATTCAAACTTAATAAGGGGACCGATGTACTTCCACTGATTTCAAAACATTTTTGATTGTTTCCCACTTCAAATTCCAGGATAGTGCGATCTGGTCCTGCACCCTGAATTATTATATTATTATACGTTGGGTCTAATATTATGGGTGATCTAATACGGTAATTCCCAGATGGTAAATAAACAATAGAAATACCCGGTACGTTTTTTGCAGAGTCAATTTTAGATTTAATTTGAGGATACCAATCTACCCCAGCCTGAGGAGGATTTACAATAAATACATTATCAGCCTCAGTTGGAGTAATATCGGGAATTAATCCGGCTTGAGTCCATTTTACCTGACAAGATGGCGGTATCAAACCCACACCGTCAGTAAGTATCTGGGATTTACTTATGGATAAAAAAGTTAGTAAGTAAAATACAACCGGGACAAAATAAATGTTTCTCATAGGCTTTCTCCTTTTTTATAATTAACTGTTGAGGATGCATAATTCTATTTGATATATATACCAAAGATGAGATTTATTGCATGAGATCTTCTTTTTACAGGATATATACCAGCAACATCTTTCACAATATGATTGGAACGATTATATCTAAGTTCAATACAATATGGTTTTATTTGAATTCCTATACCCATATTAAGACAAAATCCACCATTTGGTGTTGGAAATAGTCCAGGATCAATATTCCAGAAATATTCAGACCTGTAATCATCAGGTTCTAAAACACTTTCTACTAATAATCGTTTCCTCACCAGTTTGCTGTAATCTTTAATCCCAAATTCATAGGAAGGACCTGAATAAAAATAAATAGAATGTTTCATTAATTTTAATGAATATTTTAGCATTACCGGTATTTCTAGATGTCCCACCAGACAATGTAAATCATATTCCCATAAAGGAACGTCCGTAGCAATTGGAGTAACGGTTATATTTTTTAAAACTCCGCCTTTTGTTAAATAATTTATTTCGGCTGTGATCATTAAATTTTTATAAATTTTCCAATTCCGACTCATTCCAACTAAAATGCCTCTTTTGAGTGATAGGTCTGGTTGGTCTCTGAAAGCGGAATAGTTAATGCCCGCTTTAAAGGCAAATCTGTCTTGAGCAGATAAATAATTTTGAAAAATTAAAAGAAATACGATCATGATTACATGTTTTTTCATACCGTCTCCTTTTTTATTGTTCTAATTTTCGATATTTTTCTTTAAA
>CAYLYM010000208.1:0-2820 GCA_964387645.1 uncultured Calditrichaceae bacterium
TCATATTTTTCCTTTTTTAATACTTTTATAAATCGGAAATAGTCATTAATTAATCGAAAGTACCTTTGATATTTATTACTGTTTTTATTTAATCTCTCACCAATTGTAAAATATTCTACTGCTATTGTAAATTTATTTTTTAGTTTTGAATAATATTGTTCTATTCCGCCAAGTTTTCTTATATCAGGTACTACAATTAATATTTTCATTCTTCTTCTTTAATTTGTGTATGGGTATGTAAATTTATCTTCCCAGTTGAGCTCTCTTTTGATACGTTCATTGCTATAGATAATATTCCGTGTTGCACAAGCTATGGCATAGTTGTAATTTGCAATACTTTTTCTTCTTAATAATCTTTTAATAATTCTTACACCTAAAAATAATAGACGAAAAATAGATGCTCTAATAAATATCGGTCTGATTTTTAAACCATTTATTTTACCCCAATTTTTATACCAATTCCTGCGAATGATGCAATTTGAAGGTGTTACATTAAATACTGAATTATTATCACTTTTTTCTATCCATCTCAAAATTGCATCGGCTACATCTCTTGTATGAATAAATGCCATGTGATTGTTTCCTTTTCCAATATCAACTCCAAGAGTGATTTTTCCAATTGTAATCATTTTGTTAATCGGACTATTATTTTCATCAAAAATTGGACCTGGTCTAAAAATTCCAAGTTTTGTTTCATTTCTGTTAACATTTATTAGCATTTTTTCAATGTTTATTTTCTCGGAGGGGTAAATATAATTTGCCTGGTTTCCAGTGGCAAAAGATGAGTTTTCGTCTATAATTTGGTTAGAATTTACATTCATTCCATAAACTGCAACCGAACTAATAAATGCGAAGTATTCAACTCCAGCAGCAACACTTTCCGTTATCAGTAATTCGGTTCCTCTCTCATTAACGGTTGGCCTTTCAGTCGTTTGCGGACTGAAGGCCCAGGCACAGTGAATTACCACCTGAACATCTTTAACCGCTTTTTTTATAACTTCGCGGTCATCAATTGAACCAAATAAAAATTCCCAGTCATTTGGAAATTTACGCCAAGGAACGGTAGTTTTATTTAACAAAATACGTATTTTGTAACCATGATTATGTAAAACTTCGGCTATGTGATGACCTAAAAGACCTGTATATCCAGTTAAAAACACTTTCATTTATTAACCTCCGAATTTGTAATAAATTTTTTTAAATTTTAGAATTATTAAACGATTCCCAAATGTTCTCGAGTAATTCGGTGACTACTTCAGCATTTTCTTTACTTACCAACAATTCATCTCCAGAATTAATAGAATTATAAAAATTATTAGTTATATTCATAATTCCAGGATCTCTTGAAAGTTTTCCTCTAACAACATTTAATACATTTTCAATGGTGCCTTTGATTGGGGATAAGCCAAATTTTATCCCCGACAGTGCTTTTTTTACAAAATTTTGTGGACCACTCCAACTAATACATGTATATAGTTGCCTGGTGATATCTATAAATATTGTACCATTTTCGAAAAGAATATCGATATGTCTTTCATTATTCCCATGACCCATTGAAAGCGTAAAAGATCCTATTTGATCGGCATTTTTAACCATTACGTGAAGTAAATCGGGACAATTGTTGGGAAGAATATTACGCCTGAGGAATTGAAATTTATACTCCTTGATAGGGTCCATCAAATCGATAATCACACTTGCTGGATGGGGTGCCCAATTTGCTAATACTCCACCAAAGATATTATATGACCAATGATATGGATCAGCATAAGGGATTTCGTTTGCTGCACCAGAGGCACCAAAATGACAGTGCACAGTTATTAATTTTCCTAAACAACCTGATTTTATTTTTGATTTAACTCTCAATATTACAGGCATACCTAAGAAACTATGATCAATGCAAAGAACTTTGTTCTTTTCTTTTGCTATTTTATATAGCTGTTTTAATTGATCGGCTCTTTCCGTTGCTGGTTTTTCAAGTAAGACGTGACAGCCTGCTTGAAGAGCTTTTTTCGCTAGGGTATAGTGAGTTGGAGGTGGAGTTAAAATATGCATAACATCTAATTTTTCTTTTGTTATCATTTCATCTAGATCGGTATAAGTTTTGAAGACAAATTCGTTCTGTGCTAATCTCTCAGCATTCTTCTGGTTAATGTCGCATAAAAAAATTTCTGGTTGAGGTATTGCTCTTGTAATAGCTGATAAATGGGCTGAAGCGATTTCACCACAACCAACAATTCCAATTTTCATTTTTCCTCCAAAGTTAATATTGTATGGATGAGCAATTGAGATAATGCAATTAGGAAGATACTCTAAAAAAATTGAGTTTGTTGCAAGACTTGTATATCTATTGAAATACTGAATAATCGCTTATTCTCAAAAACAGATAAATTATATAAATTCTTCTCTGATTAGCCATTCAACTGTTAAAACTCTCGATAATATTTCTTAATATATTATTTTATATTAAAATCTTTATTATCTAAAATTTCTTTAGAATAATTATTTTGAAAATAATAGGGAAAATTTTGTTTCGATGATTTTAATCTTCTTAAATATGGTTTTAAAGAAATTGGAATATTTCTTGTGAAAAATACCTGAATATTTTTCTTTAGGTATATTTTGTTATAAAAGTTAAAGCCATATATTGAAGGATATTTTGCTAAATTTTTATTTAATTTTTTATTAATAGTACCGCAAAAATACCGTCGTTTTTATATTTGAGTGGAATTTTAATTGTCGTTTGCCAGGAAGTATAAATGTTGTTAATCAAGTGATTTAATACAAATCAAAATCTGTTTGAGTTGCATTTTTCATACATAT
>CAYLYM010000209.1:0-2651 GCA_964387645.1 uncultured Calditrichaceae bacterium
AGATAGCTGAATAATGGATTTAATGCAAGATAATTTTTCAAAGGTTTAATATTATGTAAAAATCAATAATGTATTAATTAAATCAGGTAAATAGAGGAAATTATTAAAAAGGATTATAGAATTGAATATGAAATATCTATGTGATTGGTGCTTCAGGAAAACGAATTTCTGAGAATAGGTCTTAAGGCATTATTCCAGTTATTTTTATTTCTTTTGAGGAGAATATTTATTTTCGATTATATCTTGAATGCACAAAGCAATCTTAAATAATTCTTGAAATAAAATTTTTGAGATATTTTGTTGAAACCATTTTGCTCGAGAATGGTTGGCCAATCTCTTTGGATAAAATCCGCTGCAGGTTTACATTCAAATTTTCGAATAAAAACTCGCAGATACCAGGGCGCCTCATCTATATCAAAATGATTGTAGTCGAGAATGCAGAATTTTCCTCCCTCAGCTAGATTGTGATGAACATTCTGAAGTACCTCTCGTCTTTTTTCATGATCCAGGCCATGTAAAACGAAAGAAATGAAGGCTAAAGTAGCTGGTTGAGGGAGTTGAAAGGAGTCCTCAATCCGCTGCCGAATGATGTGAATTTGAGAATATCTTCTTTGTCTCCTTTGGAGCTGTTTTATCATTTCTTCACCGATTTCTAACGCATAGATTTTACTGTTGGAATTCAGCCTTCTGAGGATGAGCTCAGCATTTTTACCCGTTCCCGCCCCAAGGTCCAATATTACTTCTTCAGAATTCAAATGAAGATCCATGATAGCTTTTTGAATAAATTTTTCATATTTCCCCAGAGTACCTAATTTAAGGAGAGAATCGTAATACCTGGCTTCGAATCCTTGTAATTCAACTCTGGGACTTCTTGGCATATTTGTTTTTTTCCTTTGTTTGTTAATCTATGAGGATTGATGTATAATATTGCGAGATTCTGGAAATATGTAGATTGGAATTAACTCACAGATTGAAAAATTCGTAGCTCCCAATTATTTTTTATAAAAAAATAAAAAACTATTCACAACAGATCGATAAGCCGAATTCTGTATCACACTTCCTTTTAGTAAGGATGTGTGATGACGGTCATTTATCTAACGCGGCCTACCCGGGAGTTTTTTCCGTAATTTTTACGGAAAACGAGACGGACCATCTCGCCCTCACAAGAGGATTCTCCCCTATTTGGCCTTGCTCCGGGTGGGGTTTGTCCGGCTCGGGCATTTCTGCACCCTTCATGGGTACCCTTATCAGGGTCCGACCGGTGGGCTCTTACCCCGCCATTTCACCCTTACCGCGTACTCAGTTTGAAAAAAATGAAATTCACAATAATAATATACTTTCAAACAAACTAATTATTCTTCACAATTCATAAATTTTAAACTGAGTAAGCGGCGGTATAGTTTCTGTGACACTTTCCGTCTGCCAAGATTTTCATCTTAGCAGCCCTGGATTTCTCCAGGCACCCTGTCCTGTGGAGTTCGGACTTTCCTCCCCGTGCAATACAAAAATAGATATTGCACAGGGCGACCGTCTGATCTGTTGTGAATAGTGTTTATGATAAAACATCATTCAGATTCATCTATCCAGACCAAAATACGTCCGCAATACTCGCATGTATATAATCGGTCTAATTCCCGAATTTGTATAATACGTTGTGGTGGAATGGTAGAATAGCAACCTCCACAAGAATTTCGTTTTATTGGAACAACCGATAAACCTGACTTTGCCTTTCTAATCCGCTCATATTGACGTAAAAATCGAGGTTCAATTTCTCGGATAATTTTCTCGCGTTCGTGCTTTAAGCGTGCCTCTTCATTTTTTGTATGGTTAATTATCTCCTCAAGTTCGTTTTTGTATTCTATTAATTTTTGTTCAATTTTTTCTATGTCTTTTGTTAACTCATCAAGGATTTTTTTAGTTTCCTCTTCTTCTTCTAATGATTGTAAAATTTTGTTTTCTAATTCATTAATTTCTGTTTTCTTAGTGTCTATTTCGAGAGAAATAGCATCATATTCTTTATTGGTTTTAACTTGATAGAGCTGTTCTTCATACTTTGCTAATTTTTCTTTACTGGCTTCAATTTCCGATTGAAACATCTGGCGATCAGATTCCCCCTTTGAGATTTTCTCGTTTAATTCGTTTTTCTGCTTTAATTTTTCCTTCAGTTTTTTTTCGGCTTCCTCTATCATTAGAGGTAAATCGCCTTTTTGCAATTGAAGTTCATCAAATCGAGAGTCAATTTCCTGTAATGTGATGAGTTGTTTGACTAACTTCTTCAAACTTTCCTCCTATTAGCTTTATTGTTAACAGATAAAAAAAATGCACTCAGAATAATTTTGAGTGCATTTTTTTAGAAATATTTCTCTGCCTTGACGTTGTGATTTTACCACCCAGAAAAGTATTATCCTCAACAGAACCTCCTTTCTTTTAGTGGGCCCACCAGGACTCGAACCTGGGACCAGTCGATTATGAGTCGACTGCTCTAACCAACTGAGCTATGGGCCCTTTATTAGCAAACAAATTTAGATTTTGATTATTCTAAAATCAAGTGGTTTTTCAGATGGCTTACTTCCAGGCAGAAATTCCCGATGCTTAGTATAAATTCAATTAGAAAAGGCCAAAAATGTCAAAATTAGAAGAATCATTTTAGT
>CAYLYM010000210.1:0-2636 GCA_964387645.1 uncultured Calditrichaceae bacterium
AAATCCACCCCATAAAAAGGTGATCATAAATACCATTATAATGATTGCACTGGTTTTCATAATTGTTTTTTTATTTTAAATAGATTATGGTAAATATATCTATTCATAAGAAAAAGAGCAAAAATAACAATCATCCATTGGAAAATACATGTACCTAGGCTCTCTGTACTGAAGGGATTAAACCATCCTTCAGGATTCCATCCAATGGAACGATAAAGCCACCAAGCAAGGAGGAGTAAAGCTTCTATAGGAATAATAGACTTAACCGTATAATCAAACCAAGAACTAACCTGAAAGTCATTACTCTTAATGTTAATTAATATTGTTCGAAATTTGGTAACACCAAATTTTATAACTAAAATTGTAAAGAATAATCCGCTAATGATAAGTCCCAGCCCCCACACCCAATCTTGGTTTTTAAAAACTTGTATGTAAAGTGCAGAGGGAATACCAAATAACGCTGTAAGTAGACTAACTAACGGTAAAGCTTTTTTACGTGGCAAATTATAATCCATAAATATCCGGGTAGCCAATTCAATCATAGAAATCAACGAGCTCAGGGCTGCAAAAAACAGGGAAAGAAAGAAGACTGAAGTAAAAAATGTCGCACCAGGTAATTTACTGAAGAGTTGCGGAATCACAATAAAACTTAATCCGTCATTTCCTGCTTTTAAAGCTGATTCAGCGGCCTCAATGGAGGGGGCTAAAGAAAAAATTGCTGGAATAATTGCCAAACCAGCTAACAATGAAGCAGAATTGTTACCGAAACCAGTAATAAAAGAATTTAAAACAATATCTTCGTTTTCCCGCATGTAAACTGCGTATGTTAATACTAATCCCCATCCAGCTCCAGTTGACCAGGCCGACTGTGAAAGTCCTTCCAGCCATATTTGATAATTTATGAGGTCTTCTATTCGGATTTGAAAAAAGTAGTTTAATCCGATGGCAGCATTAGGTAAGGTTAAAGAGCGTGCAGCGGCAATAATAAGCAATATCACAAGCGATGGTAATAAAATACGATTTGCTCTTTCAATGCCATTAACAATTCCATGATAGATAATCATGCTGCCCAGAGTGAGGGCAACAAAATGAAAAATCAATGGTTGGAAACCTGAAGTAAATTGATACCAGAATTGATCGTGATTGATTCCTAATAATTGGCCAGTAATCGTCACTAAAAAATAACGCAAGGCCCATCCAGTTACAACAGAATAATAAAACATGATAGCCATAGTACAAAAGGCCACAAATCCTCCCATCCAGGTATAGCGAGGTCCCATGATAGTAGCAAATGAGGCTATTACACCTTTTCGGGTATGTCTTCCCAGCGAAAATTCAATCATGATAAGTGGAATTGACCAGAGAAAAAGAAAAATAAACCAAGGTATAAGAAAAGCACCACCGTACTGTCCAGCCAAACGTGGGAACCTCCAGATATTTCCTGCACCAATGGCCATCCCGATAGTAGCCAAGAGCAAAGCCCAACGCGATGTGAAATGTTCTTGTCTTTCCATCCAGTTTTTTTATTTTGAATATAGGCATAAATCCTATTTTTAAAAAAAGGAAAAAGATTTGATCGGCTGTTTATATTAATTAAAAATACCTCGCGATCTTTATTAAATATGGTACACTAAGAAGGACAGAAGAAATTATTCTTATTTAATTTTTAACAAAGTGTCAATAAATGGACTTATTGATATGTAAAAAGTAAAATTACATTCTTTTTATTTTCTGTCTTTTTTATTTGACTCATATTTCAGAGATTATCTTCAATTGTTAAATAATACACGTATCGTATAAATGAGAAGTGTTTCGATTCCACTTTTTCCTGATCAGACTTTTGTTTTTACTCCCAATGAAATAAGTTATTGGCATTTTTCCAAGTAATTTGACAAATTTCTTTATAAGAAACTTGGTGAATTTCAGCTAATTTCCGAGCGGTAAATTGAATATAAGCAGGTTCATTGCGTTTGCCACGATGAGGGACTGGAGCAAGAAAAGGCGAATCGGTTTCCAATAGCAGCCGATTCAGTGGAATGTATTTAACAATTTCCATTTGCTTGAAGTTCTTAAAAGTAATTACACCAGTGAACGAGATATACATTCCTAAATCGAGATAAAAATCGGCATCTTCAATATTACCTGCAAAAGAATGCATAACGCCTCGTAGTTGTCTTATACCGAAACTACGAAGAACCTGCTGCATTTCCCTCTGTGCCTTTCTGTTGTGAATAGAAACCGGAAGATTCAATTCTTCAGCAATATCTAGCATTTTTTCAAAAACTGGAATCTGGTCGCTTAGTGGAACATCTTTCCAGTACAAATCTAAACCAATTTCTCCAATAGCTATTATTTTTGGTTCTGATTTCAATAGATGAACAATTTCAGGAATATGTTCTTTCCAGTTTTTTTTTACCTCCGTGGGATGTATACCGACTCCTGCGAAGATAAAATCGTATTTATTAGCGATGTTAACGGTTGAACAGCTGGAATGATAATCAGTCCCCAGTGTTAGGATTCTTTGAACTCCATTGTCCTGAGCCCGTTTCAATACACCCGGTAAGTCAGTTTGATAATGATTAAAGTGCAGATGGGTATGTGTATCCGTTAATAACATTTAGCATTTGCTTCATTTA
>CAYLYM010000211.1:0-2441 GCA_964387645.1 uncultured Calditrichaceae bacterium
AAATTAAATTTAAAAGGTCCTAGTTTAAGTATATATACTGGTTGCTCTTTATCATTAATATCTGTTTGTCTCGGTTTTGATAGCCTCATGAGTTATCAATGTGACATGGCTTTATGTGGTGGTAGCTTTATAAAATCACCATTAAATAGTGGTTATTTTTATCAACAAGGTGGTATGGAGTCTGCGGATGGCCATTGTCGCCCTTTTGATGCAAAAGCCAATGGTACAGTTTTTAGTGATGGTGCCGGAATCGTAGTCTTAAAAAGATTGTCAGACGCCATCAATGACGGTGATCATATCTATGCTGTTATACGTGGAACTGCGATAAATAATGATGGATCAAACAAAATGAGTTTTACAGCACCCAGTGTAGATGCACAAGCTCAAGTCATAGAAATGGCACAGGCAAGTGCAGATATAGACCCGGAAACTATCACCTATATCGAGACACATGGTACAGGTACTCCAGTGGGAGATCCTATTGAATTTGAAGCATTAACTCAAGCATTTCGAGTCCAAACTCAGAAGAAAAATTTTTGTGCCTTAGGTTCTATCAAAAGCAACATTGGCCATTTAGATGCTGCCGCGGGAGTCGCAGGATTAATCAAAACAGCTTTAATGCTTCAAAATAAGATGATCCCCCCCACCCTACATTTTCAACAACCAAATCCTAAAATTGATTTATCGAATAGCCCTTTCTATATAAATAATAAACTAATCAACTGGGGAAAAAATTCATTACCTCGAAGAGCTGGTGTTACTTCTTTAGGAGTAGGTGGAACTAATGCTCATGTAATACTTGAAGAAGCTCCTGAAATAAAACTTTCCAGTCAGTCACGGTCAAAAAAATTAATTTTACTTTCTGCTAAAACAAAATCTGCTCTTGAAAAAATCTCACAAAATCTTGTAAAATATTTGCAACAAAATCCAGAAATAAATTTGGCAGACATTGCTTATACACTTCAAATGGGTCGAAAGAGATTTGAACATCGTAGAATGTTCGTTTGTAATGATGTTGATGAAGCAATTAATGTTTTGGAAGAAATTGATCATCAAAAAGTCATAACTGTACATGATACGATCCCAAGTAGAGATGTTGTTTTTATGTTTTCTGGGCAAGGTTCTCAATATGCTAATATGGGACGAGGACTTTATGAATCTGAGCAAGAATTCCGAGAACAAGTCGATATTTGTTCTGAAATTCTAGAGACTCACCTATCATTCGACATACGGAATATAATTTTTCCCAATGACATTTCTATAGAAGAAGCCAACCAAAAAATAAAACAAACCTACATAACTCAACCGGTACTTTTTGTTATTGAATATGCGTTAGCAAAACTGTGGATGTCATGGGGGATCATACCTTCAGCATTCGTTGGTCATAGCATAGGAGAATATGTTGCGGCATGTTTATCAGGCGTTTTCTCAGTTCAAGATGCATTGTCAATCGTTGCCATCAGAGGGCATTTAATGCAAAGTCGTCCTCCAGGATCAATGATTGCCATTCCCTTATCTGAAGAAGAAATCAAACCGTACTTAAATAACGAATTATCTATCGCTGTTATAAATGGTCCTGCTCTATGTGTTGTATCTGGTGAAAATAGAAATATTTCTCAACTCGAACAAAAACTTTCAGAAGATAGAATAGATTTTCGGCGTTTACATACATCACATGCTTTCCATTCTAAAATGATGGAACCTATTTTAGACGAATTTACTGATTACTTGAATAATGTTAGTCTAAATCCACCGAAGATACCTTTTGTTTCGAATGTCAGCGGAACCTGGATTACTAAAAATGAGGCCACAGATCCTAAATATTGGGCAAATCAATTGCGTAAAACAGTGCGTTTTTCTGATTGTCTTCAAGAATTACTGAAAGAACCAAATAGAGTATTTTTAGAAGTTGGGCCAGGTCACACTTTAACAATGTTAGCAAGGCAACAACCTGGAAAGAAAGAGGAACAAAAAATAATTTCGTCAATTCGTCATCCTAAAGAAAAAATACCCGATTTGGATTTTATCCTACGAACATTAGGCCAACTTTGGCAATATGGAATTCAAATAGACTGGAAAGAATTTTATAAAAATGAAAAAAGAAAACGAGTACCCTTGCCAACCTATCCGTTTGAACGCAAGCGTTATTGGATTGATCCAGGAAAAAGAAATAACGATATAAATTCTACCTTTGATATTAGTTTTGAAGAAGCTGAAAAAACATCGAGATCTGAACAACAAACAGAATCGCAAACTGTTGCTACTTCTGAAGATAAAACTGAAGAAATCATAGCAAATATCTGGAAAGACTTATTAGGAGTAGAAACAATTGGTGTCCATGACAATTTTTTTGATTTAGGTGGCAGTTCTTTTATGGCTTTACGCCTATTTGCCCAAATTGAACAAATTTTTGGTAATAAATTACCCGTCTCAACTCTTTA
>CAYLYM010000212.1:0-2429 GCA_964387645.1 uncultured Calditrichaceae bacterium
ATTCTTCCAATTTTGCCATTTTTGGCCTTTTCTAATTGAATTTATACTAAGCATCTATTTTCTTGTAAACTAATTGAGTAAATGAATAAAGGTTTTAAATCTCCTGGATTTATATTTGTTTAAATTTTTTGTTGATTATATATTTAACATAAAAAACAGAGATAATATGGTCATGTTCTTTCCTTAATCAAGTATTTTTAAGCTTGGTTATTAAATTTGAGATATTAAAGTCAAAAATTGTGAGATCAGGTCATGAAAAAAAAATTGAATCGTCGAAATTTTTTAAAAATTTTGGGTCTGGGTTTCAGTTCAATGGTTTTGTGGAATTGTTCTAAGCAGAAAACTGGTGTCCAACCTTCAAAACCTAACATCATCTTTATCCTGGTAGACGATCTGGGTTGGGCAGATGTTGGATGTTATGGGAGTCATTATTACGAGACGCCGAACATTGATCGATTAGCCAGTCAGGGTATGAAATTCACAAACGGCTATGCAGCATGTGCGGTCTGTTCGCCAACTCGAGCCGCTGTTTTAACTGGTCGCTATCCGGCCAGAATTGGAATCACCGATTGGATCCGTGCCAGGTTTCAGGGAGGGAAAATCCCTGAAAATAAACAAAATCCCACTGAATACGTGAGCCGAAAAGACCGCAAGTTGTTGTGCCCGCCAAATCCATTGTGGATGGAATTAGAAGAGGTAACTATTGCTGAAGTATTAAAATCGGCTGGATATATTACATGTCACATTGGGAAATGGCATCTTGGAGCAGATGATTGGTATCCTGATAAGCAAGGTTTTGATTACAATATTGGCGGTTGCGATTTTGGCCAGCCACCTTCTTATTTTGATCCCTACTGTCGTAAAAAACAAGGATGTATTCCAACACTGGAACCACGTAAAGAAGGAGAGTACCTTACTGACCGTCTTTCAGATGAAGCCGTTCAATTCATAAAAAAACATAAAGATGAGCCATTTTTCCTCTATATGGCGCATTATGCCGTGCATACGCCCATTCAGGGCAAGCCGGAATTGGTGAAAAAATATCAGGCCAAAGCGCCAACCGATCAGAAGAATCCGGAATATGCAGCTATGGTGGAGGCAGTGGATCAGGCAGTTGGAAAAATAATGGCGGCGCTGGAAGAAGAAGGTCTGGCGGAAAATACCATTGTGTTCTTTACTTCCGACAATGGCGGATTAATTCCAATAACCAGTAATAAGCCTCTCCGTGCAGGGAAAGGTTATCCTTATGAAGGAGGAATTCGCGAACCGGTGATTATTCGCTGGCCGGGAGTTATTGAACCGGGTTCAATAAGCGATGTGCCAATCTCCAGCATTGATTATTTTCCTACCATTTGTGAAGCGGTTGGTGTCCCGTTACCTGAGGATCGGATAATCGATGGTGTTAGTTTAATGCCTGTTTTGAAAAAAACTGGAACGATTGAACGCGACGCACTTTTTTGGCATTTCCCACACTATCGGGGCAAAGATGTTGTTCCTTACAGCATCATTCGTGCGGGCGATTGGAAATTGATCAAGCGTTACGAGGGAAAAACATTTGAGCTGTTTAATTTAAAAGAAGACCTTTCAGAAACCCATGATCTTTCTGAAGAGATGCCAGATAAGGTAAAAGAGTTAGACGCGCGTCTAACACGCTGGTTGAAAGAAGTGGGTGCGAAATTGCCAAAGTTAAATCCCGATTTTTATAAGTAAAGTATTTACATTAAAAAACGAATTAAATAAAAAAGGAAAATTTTAAGGACTATTAGATAAAATAATTTCTGATGGATGCCAAATATTTATATTTGAATTTATCCCATGAATTTGTTTAATTTCAATTTTATAACCTGTTCGATCTATGCCAATTGCTTCAAAAAGAATTTCGAAATTTTCTGGGATATGACCTAATTGACTTCTCATCTCTTCTTCTACAGCCCTTAAAGATTCTCTTTGAGTAAAGGTTCGTACAGCTTCATAAATTCCAGCTGAATAAAAGGAAGCAAAAAATAGAATCTTGTTATTATTAGGACCGGGGAATTTGGCCACTATAGCATAGTCGTTATGTGAATCCAACACAGAGCCAACACGTTCGTATATAATAGTTGTATCTTTATTGTCCGGTTTATATAGGATTTTTTGGTTCGGATAGAGCCAAAATTTATTTTTCCAGTCAACTGAGGTTTCCTCTGAATATAATTGAAATTTAAAATGGGAATATTGGAAGAATTTCTTAAAAATACCGATTCGTTTAAAACTACCTAAAAAAATAACATTGTTGTTGATGAGGTCCTTTAAAGAGAGACGTGAAACTAATTTAAATGAGACATTTTTTTGAAAAGAAAAGAAAATTTTTAAAAAATCCTGCAAACACCATGCATAGTCTTTATGAATGAAAGTATTCATGGTGTCTGGGAATAAATCGTTGTATTGTG
>CAYLYM010000213.1:0-2339 GCA_964387645.1 uncultured Calditrichaceae bacterium
TGGAGTAAACTTGATGAACATTTTTTTTCCAGACTCCCCAATTTAAAAGCAGTTGTGCGTTATGGTGTAGGTTATGATAATATCGATCTGCAAGCTGCTTCGGCCAGGGGCGTGAAAGTGGCCAATGTTCAGGGTTATGCCAATCACGCTGTGTCCGATCATGCACTGGCCATGATGTATGCTTGTGCCCGATGTTTACCCATGGGACAGAAATTGATCCATAAGAAATTTGGTCAACCACCAAATGAGCACATATTCGAATTTCATGATAAAACTTTAGGCATTGTAGGCCTGGGACGGATTGGCGGGACATTATGCAAAAAATCTGTTGGACTTTTTAAACAAGTATTAGCTTTTGATCCTTATAAACCAGACAGCCATTTCAGGGAATTAGGAGCAATTCGTAGCGATCTGAAAACGTTGCTGATAGAAAGTCATGTGATTTCACTGCACTGTAATCTTACCAAAGAAACTACCTGTCTGATTGATTCCAAAGCGTTTGAGAAAATGTTTCGACAACCAATATTAATTAATACAGCCCGTGGCCCTGTGGTGGATGAAGAGGCTCTGTTAAACGCCCTCAATACAAGTGCCATTCATAGTGCTGGATTGGATGTTTATTGGGATGAACCGCCTACCCATCGGCAATTGGCCTTGCTAAAGCACCCTCGAGTAATTGCTACCGGACACTACGCCTGGTATTCTGATACAGCAGCGGTAGAATTACAGAGACGGGCGGCAAAAAATATGGTGGCACTTTTGCAAGGTAAAATACCGGAGGACTGCTTAAATCCATGAAATCGCATAAAATTTCTTTAGACGATAATGTTGAAAATCCACCGAAGGGATTAGCCATTTTTGCATTGGTTGGTCCTTCATTTATTTGGTGTGCCGAATATATCGGATCAGGGGAGGTAATTTTAGCCACGAGAACGGGTGCTATATTAGGTACTGGAGTAATCTGGGCTATTATTATAGGGATATTTCTGAAGTATTGGATTGGAATGAGCGGGGCACGGTATACAGTTTGTACAGGCGAAGCAATGATCGATATGTTTGACCGTATCCCCGGACCACGGCATTGGGTAGTCTGGATTGTTTTAGTAACCCAATTTATCAGTGCGGCTATTTCCATTGGGTCTATCGCAACTGCTGCTGGAATTTTCCTGAGCAGCTTGACTTCTATTCATCCACAATTGGCTTCCTGGTTGGTAACGATATTTTGTTTAACAATAGCATGGACTGGTCTTTTCGATCTGCTTAAGATCATCATGAGTTTCTTTGTGTTGATTATTGTGATAGGTGCACTTTATGTTGCAGGAAATGTTTTTCCTGGTATTATTACGTTTTTAAAAGGTTTTTTAATTCAACTACCGGAGGTGCCCCAGTGGGCAGTTTCGAAATATGGAATAAACCAAAATCCCTGGCGAGAAATACTACCTTTACTTGGCTGGGCAGCAGGGGGATTTGCCAGTCAAGTATGGTACACTTACTGGGTGGTTGGTGCAGGCTATGGTGCTACTCGGGGAAGAGGGTATGGTGTTCCCGCTGATGTGGAAATGCTAAGAAATATGAGTAAGAAAACTGCATTGAAAATCAAGGAATGGTTAAAAGTAGTTTATACGGATGCAACACTGGCGATGGTTATTGGTAATGTGGTTACGATTGGATTTCTAATTGCTGGGGCTGGAATTCTTGGCTCGAATCAATTGGCTCCGGAAGGTCCTCAGGTGGCTTTTACATTATCAAAAATATTTTCTTCGAAATGGGGGGAAATGGGGAGTTTCCTTTTTATCCTTTCTGGAACAGCAGCGCTTTTGGGGACTCAAATTGGGCAGTTAGCTGGCTGGCCGCGGCTGCTGGCCGACAGCTTCAGAATTTGTATTCCTGCTTTTCAAAAGAAATTCCAGTGGAAAACTCAATTCCGTTTATTTCTTGGTTTCTTCTTTACTACCAATATGATTATTGTTTTTACCTTTGGACTAAAACCAGTTTTTCTAGTTAAAATGGGAGCTGTTATGGATGGGCTGCTCTTAACTCCTTTGCAAGCTCTCTGGATTGTTCTGGCTCTGTATATAGTTCTGCCTAAATTACTCTCGCCACAAGCATATAAATTTCTCAGGCCGCACTGGATTTTTGGAGTGGGACTCATTATCGCATTTCTTGTATTTAGTTATTTCTGCATCTTTCAAATTCCTTTTATTTTGTAAATGTTGTTATTGTCTGGAATGATAAGATACAAATGAAACAATGGATTTGTTATGGAAATATTCTTCTGGATTTTATTTATTTATTAAATTAAAATTAAATAATGGATATAAATTTATTTTTGGTTTTTC
>CAYLYM010000214.1:0-2259 GCA_964387645.1 uncultured Calditrichaceae bacterium
CAGACAGGTTTCAATCCCTCATAGGTAGACTCAAAACCAAGCCATTTTATTTTCCTCCTACCCTACTTTTCGTTTCAATCCCTCATAGGTAGACTCAAAACCAATTTTTCCCTCGTATTGACAACTTTTTTCAATTTTCTTTTGTCTGCTGTATTTTAAATAAATTCTCCTTTACTTGCATCATAATTTTTAATTTTTACTGAAATTAACCAAAATCCTTCTATTTTGTCGATGCCCAGCGTTTTTTGCATTACTAAGGGGCGACAGAAAATTAAAGCATGTACGATTCGCCTCCTTTTTCCAAACCAATTACTTCTCTCTTGCTGTATGTTAATGTGCGAAATTGATAAACAATTACCGAATCTTCCTCATCATCCATAATGCGTTTTAGCTCACCTTTTAATTTGGTTAATTTTGCACCGGTAATTTCACCTTCAAATACGGAATTCTGCACCCAATTTAAATATTTGCGGCAAATCTTTAAGGCCTTGTTTACACGCTTTTCGCCCATGTCATATACTAAAATGACGTACATCGTGCCTCCTGATATTTACCATTGGGCCTCGTAAGGCTGGTAATCTTTTTCTCCGATCAAATGTTTTTCCAGTTTATATGCTTCCAGCAAAATCAACTGCCGGTACGAAACATTGCGCTTTAAATTTTTGTGTTTAATAGTGCTCTTAAACCGATTTTCCATCTCTTCAATAAACGCTTTTTTACCTTTGTCGTTTAAAATTACCTTGCTTAATTTCTCTTCAAACATCTTAGGGTTGAGCATTTTTTTATTAATTAGTGTAAAAATTACACGATCTACAATAATCGGTTTGAATATCTCCGCCAGGTCTAAATTCAACGAAAAACGACGGAAGTTACTGGTGTGTAAAAATCCGATGCGCGGGTCCAAGTGCGTTTTGTAAATTTCACTTAGCACAGCTGTATAAACTATAGAATTGCCAAAGCTGATTAGAGCGTTCATCCGATTTTTGGGCGGTCGTTTGCTGCGCGTTTCAAATTGAAAAAATGCGTCTTCCGTTATTCGATCAAATGCCCTGTAATAAAGCCCACGGCCATTGCCTTCAATGGCCATCAATTCGGGAATGCCTTTGGCAATGGGGATTTGCTTTTTTAAGGAATTGATGGCGGAAATCGTTTCTGCTAAATTTTTACCGCGGCGTTGATAATACTGCAAAACTTTCAACATATTACTAAATGCTCCATCCACAAAACGTTTAGCAAGGTACATTCGTTTGTCAATATCCATGTAGTGTTCAGCCTGTTTGATAATCATGTAGCCGGAATTGTAATGTTCACGGGGATAAAAAGTACCCATGTAATATCCATAATGGCTGAAGTAATGGAGAATGATTTCTTCCTGAGAAATGAATTCCAGGAATTTTTTGTTGAAAGTTACTTCGCCAAAAATCAAGATCTCTTTGCAGTTTTCTACCGGAATGTATTTTTTCTGGCCATCGCTTTCAAAATAGAGCGTGTGACCCTTGCGTTTAATTTCACCGTCGGAAAAGATGTACAATGATCTTTCCATTATTTTCCCCTTCAACTGAAACAAAATTCGCGATAACTGCAATTACGGCACCAAGGGACAGACTTAACGGAGGGAGGCGTTTCCATCTGTACAATCTTACGAATTTCTTGTTCGGCTCGGTTCAATTCCTGCTTTAAGGCGTCATTTAATTTTACAGTAATCCGTTTGCGTTCTTTCGGGAAAAGCAGCTCTCCTTCCATTTTAAGACCATATTTTTCTAATTGCTTTAAATAAAAGGCCAATTGCATCATGGCGCTTTTTTCAAACTTAGAAGATTTTTTAACTTCGCCGATGATCAGTTTACCATCTTTACGGCTAATCACATCTAACTCGATGTTTTCCAGGCGAATGCTTTTCTTCTCTCTGGCGTAGCTTTCTTCCTGCAAAAATCGTCCCAACTCCAGAAAAGGATTGTCCTGATACGCCTCTAACTGGTGCGCCATAAGCCATACTTCCCTGTGGCAAATGTAGTAATACCAAATCAGGGTGCCGGTAAGAGCAGGGAGATTTGTGTTCGTTGTGACCATTGGAAAAAATTTTATCCCAAATTTTTCATTCTCACAAAGACGTTAAGACGCAAGGATTTGTTATTTAAATACTTAATCAAAATATTTTATGTAATTGATGAATAATTTTACTCACAAATTAGTCTGGTGTATTTATTAGTTTTTATTAGAAATAATTCACATAATTTACGATCTACTGCAAAATCTGGG
>CAYLYM010000215.1:0-2229 GCA_964387645.1 uncultured Calditrichaceae bacterium
AAAAAAAGTTTGTAATTCGGTGAACTAAATCATAAAATTATTTTTCTATTAATGACAGAATCTTAAATGTTTAAAGCGGGGATTTACATGAAATTTTTTAGGACGGATTTCAAGAAATTTTTTTTCGTACCAATTTTTCTCGCTTTCCTTTTATATTTTCAAACTTTGCTTTACGGAGAAGAGACACTCGCAAATAACGACAGCCTTCCTTCTTATGAACTAAATCAGCCTATTGTAGTGACAGCAACACGCATCCCAACTGCTTTTGAAGATATTTTGCGGAGTATTACCGTTTTAGACAGTTCTCAAATTTCCAATGGTCCTGTTCAAAACATACAGGATTTACTTGAATACGTAGCAGGAGTAGACGTACGGCAACAAGGAATTGCCGGAGCACAGGCTGATGTCAGTATCCGGGGGGCAACATTTGAGCAAACCCTTGTTCTTATAAATGGTATAAAACTCAGCGATCCTCAGACAGGCCATCATAATTTCAATCTGCCGATTGACCTTTCCAGTATTGAGCAGATTGAAATATTAAAAGGTCCGGGTTCGCGCATTTATGGGCCAAATGCTTTTGGAGGGGTAATTAATATCATTACAAAAACGGCCAGAACACACCAGTTAAACTGGCAAGCTGTAATGGGTTCGAACAAAACCTATTATAATAATCTTTTATTCACCATACCAGTAGGTAAAACACAGCACCACATTTCTCTGACACGACAAACTTCTGCCGGGTACAGGGAAAATACTGAATACAACCAGCTACAGGGTTTTTACCAATCCACTTTTCAATTGGGTTCAGACCGCCTGAATATAGTTTTTGGTTATAACGATAAGAAGTTTGGCGCAAATAGTTTTTACGGATCGACTTCGACCCGACAATGGGAACATACCGAAACATCCTTCTTTAATTCAGGTCTGGAAATCCAACACAATCATTTTAAGATTGTTCCGAAAATCTACTGGCGAAATAATAAAGACCACTACATCTGGAATAGAGAACATCCGGAATGGTACGAAAATTTCCACACCACCAATGTCTATGGAGGTGAATTACAAACATTCTTAATGTCTCGACTGGGCATCATCGCTTTGGGTGCTGAATTTAGCCGCGAATTCATCGCTAGCTCAAAATTAGGAAACCATGACCGTTCTCGTGGTGGCTTATTCGTTCAGTTTCAAAAAGAAATACTCCATAATCTTAAACTCACTTTGGGAACCTCTGCTTACCACTACTCTAACCTGGGTTGGAAAACCTGGCCAGGATTTGACCTTGGATTTAAAGTCAATTCTTCCCACACTGTATACGCGTCTTTCGGGAAAGCCTTTCGGGTTCCAACTTATACTGAATTATTTTATTCTGATCCTAATAATCAGGGAAATCCAATGCTTCATGAAGAAGAAGCCTGGACGGTAGAAGTGGGACACCGCTTTCAAAATTCTAAGTTTCGTAGTCAATTCTCCATATTCCGGCGAGAGAGTCAAAATCTCATCGATTGGGTCTGGATGGTTCCCGATAGTGTATGGTATGCTCAAAACATTACAAAACTTAATACGACAGGTCTGGAAATGGGATTTCAATGGCTACCGCCTGATTTTATCCCGCACTTTCGCCTGAACTATTTTTCTTTTAACTACGCCTATTTACACTCAAGCCTTGGACGTTCATACGTGGTTTCCAAGTATAAACTTAATCATTTGCGTCATCAACTCACTGTTGGGATTGGATATACATTTTTTCATCACTCTTTAAACCAAAACTGGTTTTTCAGGTACGAAGACCGTATGGATTTTGAAGATCATTTCATTCTTGATACACGGATTATCTGGCAAAGGCGAAGGTATTCGATATTCTTCGACATCACTAATGTGCTGAATCAAAATTACAGAGATAATTTGCTTATTCCTATGCCGAGCCGTCGGGTCCATCTTGGTGTTGAAATCTATTTTTTAAAATGATGATATAAATGCCAATTCTTTTAAAAATTGATTATTGACTTGATATTAATGACACTCATAACACAACCATTTCTGCTGGTGCCAACTCGTAGGTAAAATCTAGCAGTATGAAGCTTTGTCTTCTTTCTGTTGTAATAGCTTGGAAAGCTGGACTCAAAGATGGTATTTCCGCCGGAAAATGTATATCCACTTTCTGGGAATATGCCAGATATTTCTTCAAAAAATCAGCGCTACCTCCTGCCTGTTATTGGAAATCTTCTGGAA
>CAYLYM010000216.1:0-2200 GCA_964387645.1 uncultured Calditrichaceae bacterium
TAAGCGTGGAGCAACGATTCAGGGGATTACTCGGGATACATTGAAAGAAATAGAGATTTTCATTCCCCCACTTCCCGAACAACGCAAAATAGCCTCCGTGCTGTCGTTGGTGCAAAAAGCCATTGAGCAGCAGGAGCGGCTCATCGCCCTTACCACCGAACTGAAAAAAGCGCTGATGCGCAAGCTCTTCACCGAAGGCGTCCGCGGCGAGCCGCAGAAGATGACCGAAATTGGCCCTATTCCGGAGAGTTGGGAGGTGGTGGAGTTGGGGAAGATACTGACTTTAGTTCAGTATGGTTTGTCGGTTAGAGGAAATGAGAATGGAAATTATCCTATTATTAGAATGACTAACCAGATAAATGGAAAAATTGTGCTTAAAGAATTACAACGGGTAAACATTGACAAGTCTCAGGTGGAAAAATTTTTATTAAAACGAGGCGATATTCTTTTTAATAGAACTAATAGCTTTGAATTAGTAGGGCGCACTGCAATTTTTGACATTGAAGGAGATTATGTTTTTGCTTCCTACTTGATTCGTCTCCGTGTTGACCAGACGAGATTAAATCCATATTTTTTAAATCATCATTTCAATAGCGATATTACACAACAAAGACTTAAAAGTATCGCAACGCGTGCCGTTAGTCAAAGCAATATAAGCGCAACACGCTTGAAAGGATTCCTAATTCCATTGCCAGATATTGCTGAACAAGGCAGAATTGTAGAAATTCTTGATCTTGTAGATAGCAAAATTGAAAACCACGAACAGCGTCGTTCCGTGCTCCAGTCCCTCTTCCGCACCCTGCTGCACCAGTTGATGACGGCGCAAATCCGGGTGCAGGATTTGGAGCTGGAGGAATTGGAGGGGGTAAATGTCTGGACCACAGATTACGCTGATTAACAGATTCCGCAGAGTAAATAGATTGGCTTTTAGTGTAATTGTAATAGATATAATTTTTAACTTATTTAGTTATGAAATTGATATTTCAATCTTAATCGGCGAAATCTAAAAATCGGTGAAAATCTGCGGTTCAGACGATGAAGGGTGCCATGAACCAGAAACATTACAAACATGCCGATATCACTCGAAAAATTATTGGTGCAGCAATGAAAGTGCACTCCACTCTGGGCAATGGATTTCAGGAAGTCATTTATCAGCGTGCAATGGCTATTGAAATGACTAAAATTGGGCTTGACTTTCAACGCGAGCTTGAGATGCCCATTTATTATGATAGCCAACAAATCGGCACACGCCGCGTCGATTTTCTGGTGGAAGGTAAAGTAATGTTAGAATTAAAAGCTATAACAGCGCTTGAAGATGTTCATCTTGCTCAGGCTATTAACTATCTGGAGGCTTATGGGCTTGAAGTTGGCTTGTTAATCAATTTCGGTTCAAAGAGTTTGCAATTCAAACGATTAATAAACAGTAAAAAGGTTAAGCGTTAATGAAACACAATATAGATATTTATGATTAAAAAGAAATTGTAAGAAAAATTGAGGTACAAATGATTATTCAGCAATACTCTGTCAATCAACATCCCATCCAAACGCTGCTTACCTGGGTGCAATCTGGGGAAATAGCCATTCCGGAAATCCAGCGCCCGTTCGTCTGGAATGCTACCAAAGTGCGTGATTTAATGGATTCTCTTTATCGCGGTTATCCTGTCGGGTATCTTATCGCCTGGCGTAATCCCAATGTAAAACTTAAAGATGGAAGTATTTCAGCCGGTAAACGCATCTTTATAGACGGCCAACAACGCGTTACCGCCTTAATGGCTGCTCTGTTAGGGGAGCAGGTTATTAACAAATCATACCGCAAAGGACGTATCGTCATTGCCTTTCATCCGATTGAACGAAAATTCGAGGTTTCAAACCCGGCCATCCAAAAAGACAAAACCTGGATTGCCGATATTTCTTAAATTTTTTCACCGGATTTTCGAATGCTAAAGGCGGTAGATGAATACTGTTTACGGAATAATATTAATAATAAAGACAAAATCCACGAAAGTTTGGAATCTTTAAAGGGAATTGTCAACAATCCCATTGGATTGATTGAACTTAATTCCAATCTGGATATAGAAACGGTAACTGAAATTTTTATTCGCATCAACTCTGCCGGTGTTGTCCTCAGCCAGGCAGATTTTGCCATGTCTAAGATTGCCGTCAACGAAACATACGGAGGAAATGCACTCCGAAAGGCGAT
>CAYLYM010000217.1:0-1966 GCA_964387645.1 uncultured Calditrichaceae bacterium
TCATCCGCTGTTCGGGCAAAGGCGTATACTGCAGCAATATACGATCGATAAGATGCAGGAATTAAGAGACTGGCCACCGGAAAGTTTTCATAATGAGATCGAGCGAGGTCTAAACAATATTTGTAAGCTTCTTCTAATGTCATTATTCAAAGATGAATATTTCTCTATTAAAATAAAGTTGCGATTCTAATCTTACAACCACTTTCGAAATTTAATCTACATTATTCCAAATATTATGTGATTACTTAGCGATGAATTGGGTGTAAAAATTCTAAATAAAACTTGTTTTGTTCAAATGAAGAATCAAAGAATAATAAAATACTCATTCCCGTGTTCATTAAAATATTTTCATATGTTGAAAGTTGAATTTTTTCCACTTTTTTTCATAATGATGATCAAGAATGATAATTGGCCCAATATATTGGTTCGTATATTTCTAGACGATATAATCGAACAAGTTACCTCTTCAAGTTGAACGATTAAAATAAATTTATAGTTTGGGATGCCAGCACCTATAAGTGTGGTTGGAGTTAAACAACGTTAAGTCAGGATGTTTTTCTTGGCACTGTAAACTGGCGAATGGACAGCGTGGATGAAATGCACAGCCTGTAGGGTACTCTGCTGGGGAAGGCATGTTACCAGGAATTTCTATAAATTCTCCCCGGGGCAGGCGAATCTGAGGAACACTATTCATCAATAATTGGGTATAGGGATGAATTGGATTGTTAAATAAATTTCTAATTGGAGCTGCTTCCACAATTTCTCCAGCATACATAACTAGTACGCGATCGCACATTTCAGCAATCAATCCCAGATCGTGATTGATAAAAATTATGGCCATTTGGCGGTTCTTTTTCAAAGTTTTTAATAATTCTATGATTTGTACTTGAATGGTTACATCTAAAGCGGTGGTTGGTTCATCTGCTATGAGTAAACTGGGATTTCCCGCCAGAGCCATGGCTATCATAACACGCTGCTGAAGTCCCCCGGATAGTTGATGTGGATAATGATTATATCGAGCTTCTGGATTGGGTATTCCTACCTGCCGAAAAAGGGCGATGGTCTGTTCTCTGGCTTGTTTTTTATTCAAACCAAAATGAATTTGAAAAACTTCTGAGACCTGTTGACCAACTTTAATAACAGGGTTTAGAGAACTAAAAGCTTCCTGAAAAACTATACTCATTCCGGTTCCTCTTACTTGTTGCAGCCGTGAAACCGGCCATTGCCAGATGTCTTCACCATTGAAAATAACCTCACCTTCACGATAGTAAATAGGTGGCTGGGGTAAAAGTTTGGTTAAACTTAAACAAGTTACTGTCTTACCAGAACCGCTTTCCCCCACAATCCCTAACGTTTCGCCAGTGTGAACTGTAAAAGATACATTCCGGATAAGCGGAAATTTTCCTTTCTCATTTAGCACATCAAGAGAAAGATTCTTTACAATTAAAAGCTGATTATTTTTATGATTCTTTTTCATCAGATACTCAGGGTCTGAGAAAATAGAATAATAAGAAGAAAAATGGTGACACAAAGATAAGTGAATCAAATCGATCGAAAAATCCCCCATGCCCGGGAAGCAGGGAAGAAGTATCTTTAACACCTGCATCTCGTTTAAAGCGTGATTCCACCAAATCACCTAATTGACCAAATATGCCCACAATGATGGCAGAAAACCATAGATGTAGAGTTGGGATGTTAAGATTGATAAACTGACTCAATAGAACAAAAACTATCACAGCGCCGATAAAACCAAAGATAGCTCCTTCTATCGTCTTGTTGGGGCTGGTTTTTGGAGCCAATTTATGGTAACCAAGCAAACTTCCACCAAAATAAGCAAATGTGTCACAAATCCAAATACTGATCCATATAAAAACCATGAATTTTCCGCCAATATTGGATCCAGGTGCCTGTCCAACCCAAGAAGAAAAATTTAATCTAAGCTTTAGTAAAGCAATTAAAAACAATG
>CAYLYM010000218.1:0-1791 GCA_964387645.1 uncultured Calditrichaceae bacterium
ATCTTTCTGAACAAGATTATAATCTCCTTATTTCCAGTACAGCGAATCGATCAGAAAAAGAAGAATCACAGATTGAAAAATTTCTAGATATGGGGGTTCAGGGGCTTATCATCGCTTCGATGACGCGTGAATATGTAGCTACTCCTTCCATCCGAAGGCTCCATCAAACTGGATTTCCATATGCTATTGTTTCATTCATCGCAGATGAAGATTTGTACTATGTGGGAATTGATCATGAATTTGGCGGTTATCTGGCTACCCGACATCTTCTGAAATTAGGTTATAAAAAAATTGGATATATCAATGGACAAAAAGGAAGTGTTCTGGGGGAGATAAGAAAAAAAGGGTATATGCGCGCGTTAGCGGAATTTAACATTCCTTATCGGGAAAACTATGTATATCACCTACGCTTAAGAGGGGAGTGGTTCGATTATGAGTCCGGTTATGAGATTGGTCAAGATTTTATTAAATTATCAGATCGACCAGAAGCTATTTTTGCATATAACGATTTAGCGGCTTTAGGATTTGAGAAAGCAATATTGGATGCAGGGTTAAAAATTCCGCAAGATGTTGCCATTGTCGGTTTTGATGATATAAAAAGGAGCAGAGTTGCGCCAGTACCTTTATCCACAATACATCAGCCAACAGATGAAATAGGCGCAAAGGCAGTTGAAACTGTTTTAAATAAAATTGAAGGGAAAGAACCCCCTTACCGCTGCATCCTTGATGCAAAGTTGGTTGTCAGAGATTCTTGTGGAGCGAAATTAAAATCACAAAAAATATCGAATGACATGAGCAAAATATTGCGGAATAATATCATTAATTAATATTTTTTAGAAATTTAATATAAAAATTAATACTTTTTATTGCAATAGTCAATTGATTCAAAGTAAATTTTGTGAGGTAGCAAGATTAAAGGATATTGAGTTACACAAATTATCACGGAAAATCAAGGTTAATAATTCCAATGAGAACAGCGGAAAACAATGAACTTATTTAATAGAAACTCTTATTTTGAATATGAAATTTTATCAATTACATATCTCTCTTCCCCCCGTAGCGGAATTCGGCCCAACATGTTCTGCTATGAAAAAAATAATAGAACTGAGATTTCTGTGTAAAATAATTAGGTATGAGAACCTTTACAAAAATAGAAAAATTATCTGAAAATGGTCAAATTCATGTATTTGCGATTAAGAATCCTGCTTGGGCTTTTATGTTCGATCCTGCATTGCAGAGGTTTTAATTTAATTGATCTATTTACATAATTTATTTTTATTAAAATGGAGGTAATAAATATGAAAAGGCGTGAATTCGTCCAAAAAGCAGTTGCAGGATTGGCCACTGCTACCATACCATTTACAGGGAAGGTGAAAGCCCAAGAGAAGGGATCATCAAATGTGGTGGTTCAATATCGTGGGTTAGGCAAAACCGGGATGAAAGTGTCGGTAGTAGGCTTTGGTGCCATGCGTACATCAGATCCCAATGTGATTCATCATGCTCTGGATAAAGGAGTGAATTATATCGACACAGCGCATTGTTATATGAATGGTAACAATGAAGTTATTGTGGGAAATGTTTTAAAGACTCGACGAAAAGAGGTATTTGTTGCAACCAAATGTCATATTAATTCAGAAGAAGAGATGTTAAAATCTGCAGAAGCAAGTTTAAAAAGTTTACAAACAGATTATGTGGATATAATGCAACTTCATAGCATGAAAAGTGCAGACCAGGTATTGAATGAGACTGCTATGAAGGCTCTCGATAAAATGAAGCAGAAAGGAATGACTC
>CAYLYM010000219.1:0-1774 GCA_964387645.1 uncultured Calditrichaceae bacterium
TAACGCGTCACTCGTCACCCGTCACTTATACCCTTTTTACTTTTACCTTAATTCTTTTACCTTACCAATCCATGTGCCGTAAGGCAGCTCTTTTGGGATAATTCGTAGATAGACCAACAGGCTTGACTTAAACCGAGTGGCATTTAAATAATTAAATAACTATGATATGTTATTTTTTATTAACTTTTTCTGTGCTTTGAGTTCTACAATAATAAGATTTCTCGCATTCGCTCGGAATGACCATATCAGGTGTCATTGAGAAGTAATCTCACCTCGACACGTTACTCACGCTAATTTTCACAGATTTACTTTGAAAAGACTATGGAAAACAATCTGCTAGATCTCAGTGTAATCTAAAAAAATTCATGGGCGATATTTCCGCTCATTAATTTTCCGTGAAAACTTGTACAATCTGTAGTTATGATCCTTATTCTCATTCAAGCACACATCAAAAAAATTTCAAAATATCACATTCTATATTTTAATTGTAAAAGTATTTAACCAATCATTTAACCTTTCTAAAATTCTGATACATAAAACAACTTCCTCTTCTCCGGGTTCACCCCCTGGTAATAATCCCACATCAGGTGGATACCGTGAATCGATATAAACAGAAGAAAGAAAATGGGCATCCTCTTCAGACAATGGGATCTGAATTCCTGATTTAATGCACCTTCTTAATAACGCATAAATATCATGGCTTCTGGGAGGATTCTGGCCTGTGGCTTCCAGTAAACCCTTAAATATCTTTTCAACAAATTGTTGAGAATGATAACAAATGATTCTGAAAAGATTACTGTTCGATTCCCATAATAAAAAAGCAGTTTTTGAATCCTCCTCAGCGAATTTCATCCATTTCGAGGAGATGGGAATTTTTTGAGGTGTCTTTTTCATACAAAATCTTACCGGTCTTAAGTATTTCAGAAAGGAAAGGGCTTCGTGATTGTTTTAACCTTAGAAATTCTTCAGGTGTAATTACAATAATATCCATGGGAAAATCGCTCTTGACGATTTTCCGCACTTCCACACGACGCCAGATCGGTTTTTTAGAAGTCTTTTTTATTACCAATAAATCAATATCACTATCTATCCCATACTGTTCGCTGGCCAATGAACCAAATAAAATGATGGCTTCAGGAGAATAATGTTCCACAATTTTTTGAACAATATGATCTATTTCGACAAGAATTGTGTTCATAACTTAAGATTCTTTTTTATTTATGAATAATATACAACAATTTCAGGTTACAATCACCTTTTTTGCACGGTTTTTAAAAAATTAAGAAATATGTAGATAAAAATTTTTTCAAACAACTTGATCCAAACAAATCAAAAATCGAGGATCGTAGATTTGTGAAAATTCGTGTTAATCCGCGTACCATAAGGAGTCCCTTATGGGATAATCTGTGGACTCTTTTTGCCACCAGTTAAAACTGGTGGCTATTTAATTTTATTAAAAAATTTTAAATTTGCCGTAAGGTATTCCTTATGGAGTAATTCGTGGATAGACCAACAGGCTTTAAACCGAGTGGCATTCAACTAATTCGATAACCGAGATATGTTATTTTATATTAACTTTTCCTGTGCTTTTAACTCTACAATAATAAGATTTCTCATCCCGCCGGGGCGGGAGTGGAATCTTTTCTTTTCCAAGATTTATCTCCCGTCCAGGTGGAACTCGAAATGACAGGTTTGTTCTCGCTTTTGTTAATTAACCATCGAATGAATTCGATGGTTATACAATTTCCCAAAAACCGCTGAAGCAGGTTTTAAA
>CAYLYM010000220.1:0-1762 GCA_964387645.1 uncultured Calditrichaceae bacterium
AATCCTGGGAATAATGAATATCTCAAGATATAGGGGGAAATCTCTCTCGCTTAATTAAGACTAAAATGATTCTTCCAATTTTGCCATTTTTGGCCTTTTCTAATTGAATTTATACTAAGCATCGGGAATTTGTGATTAAATTTTATTTAAAGGCATTTTAGATTGAATTAATGGAGAAAAATATTTATTTTTATAATTTTTTAAAAAAAAAAGGAGTTATGGTAATGCGAAGAATAGCACAACTTGTTCTGAGTTTGATTTTTCTTGTTTTGATATTAAATGCCTGTCAAAAGAAAGTAGAACCACCCAAAAATATTATTGTTTTTATTGCGGACGGATGTGGCTATAATCATGTAGCGGCTTCAGAATTGTTTAAATTTGGCCAAGTTAACCAGGCAGTATATCAACAATTTCCTGTAAAATTTGCCATGAGTACTTTTCCGGCCGATGGTAGTTATGATCCAACCAAGGCCTGGAAAAGCTTTGACTATGTTCTGCAAAAACCAACTGACTCTGCCGCTTCGGCTACAGCTCTGGCCACAGGTCATAAAACAACAAATGGTAAACTCGGTGTAGATTCAACAGATACACCATTAAAGAATATTGTTGAAGTGGCGGAAGAGGTCGGAAAAGCAACCGGCGTGGTTACGAACGTTCCTTTTAGTCATGCTACACCAGCAGGTTTTGTGGTTCATAATTCCAGCAGAAAAAATTACCAGCAAATTGCCCAGGATATGATATTCGAATCCCGAGTGGATGTAATTATGGGCGCAGGTCATCCAGAATATGATGACGATGGGCAGAAACTGAAGGAACCTAATTTTAAATATATTGCCAATTACACTTTTGCAGCCTTGCGGGAAGGTAAAGCCGGTAATGACGCTGACGGAGATGGTAAAAATGAGTTTTGGGCACTCATAGAAGATAGTTCTGATTTTGCAGGTCTAATTTCAGGCCAAACACCTGAGCGGGTGTTTGGCTTGGCAAAAGTCGGGGCTACTTTTCAGGCTAATCGGTCGGGAGATGTTATGGCTGCACCTTACAAAGTGTCACTGAATAAAGGTGTCCCCGATTTAAAAACCATGACTTTGGGAGCCATTAATGTGTTGGATGAAGACCCTGACGGTTTCTTTTTGATGGTTGAAGGAGGTGCTTTGGACTGGACCGGGCATGCCAATCAACCAGGTCGCTTGATTGAAGAAAAACTTGATTTTGATGCAGCGGTTAGTGCAGCTATCGATTGGGTGAACAATAATAGTTCCTGGGATGAAACCTTGATTATTGTTACAGGAGATCACGAAACAGGTTATTTAACCGGGCCCAATGCCAAAACTGATTACACAGGTTCACCGGAATTACCTATTGAACAGGTCTGGCCCCCACTTACCAATCAGGGAAAAGGTAATATGCCGGGCATGGAATTCCATTCTCATAGTCACACTAATTCATTAATACCATTTTATGCCAAAGGGCAGGGAAGTCAAATGTTTAATTATGAAGTGGATGGGCTTGATCCTGTCTTTGGAAAATTTATTGATAACAGTGATGTAGGTAAAGTTTTGATTAATTTCTATCAAACTAAATAGGAGTTGCCTATGGCTGATAAAGAATTGATTATTGCTGGTAAAATTGCTAAAGAGTATGGTATGCATCAGAAAAAGATTAAATAGTTGCCCCGGAAAATGTCCATAACCTATTAAAAATAAAGGAACTAAGAGGTAAAAATTATTATATTAAATTGCAAGATTTAAAAAATATAGGT
>CAYLYM010000221.1:0-1687 GCA_964387645.1 uncultured Calditrichaceae bacterium
ACAAGGGGAGCCTCTGTTTGGCCAATAAATACATTGGCAGCAACAGAAAGAGATTCTGCGCCGCTTACTCGCATGGCTTTAGCCATAATCCAAGCCATGGCCTGAACTACTCGTTGCATAATTCCCAAATGATATAATAACGACATCAATGAAGAAAAGAAGATAATTGTTGGTAGCACCTGAAAAGCAAAAATAAATCCAAATCCCATGTTACGCATATCTTCGGGAAGGATTTTTTCAAATTTTTCCTGTGAAGAAAGAATTCCGAAAACAAATTGTGCTCCATCGAAGGTAAAATTAATTACAGTAACGAAAAACTTGCTGATAGCATTAAAGATTAATTCCCCGCCCGGAACCAGGATAACAAAAATGGCAAATAACAATTGTAATACAATACCTATGATAACCAATCGCCAATTAATTCGTCTTTTATTTTCCGAAAAAAGAAAGGCAATTCCGACTAAACAGAAAAGTCCAAGGATTCCGAATAGGATATCAAGTATCATTCATTACTCCTCTTTTTCTTTCTCGATGTTCGTTTAGTGATTTTTACCGGACTCTCTTTTTCTCGAGGTAGTACAAAACAGTTGCGACACCTGGCTTCATAAACATCATCCGATCCTACAATTACTCGAGCTTCATCAGAGGTTTTCCGATATGTATGGTTCGCAGGATTTCCACAAATAACACATATAGCATGGGTTTTAGTAATATATTCAGCCACAGCAAGAAGTTGTGGAATGGGGTCAAATGGTTCACCACGATAATCCTGATCCAAACCAGCAACAATGACACGTTTACCCATATTAGCAAGTTTTTGGCATACTTCTACCAAATCTTCGTCAAAGAATTGAGCTTCATCGATTCCAACCACTTGGGCTTCCAGAGATTGTTCCAAAATGTCCCAAACGTTCTCAACTACCAATGAAGGAATCTTTAAATCGCTATGGGAAACAATGTGATCCTCGCTATATCGAGTATCTATTTTAGGTTTAAAAATTTTTACCTTTTGCCTTGCAATTATAGCACGGCGAAGACGACGTATAAGTTCTTCCGTTTTTCCACTGAACATGCTTCCACATATAACTTCAATCCAACCAATATTTCTGTGAACAATGGGCAACATATTTCCCTCCGGTTGCAGTATGAAGTTTTCATTTCTAAATCTTTAATTATTCAAGATAACAATTGTTGAATTTTGGTTTTAATTATATCGATGGCGATTTTATTTTTACCACCATGTGGAATAATAATATCAGCATAATTTTTGGAAGGTTCTACAAATTGCAAATACATGGGGCGTACTGTCTCCTGGTATTGCCTGATCACTGACTCAACTGAACGTCCTCTTTCCCTCATATCACGTTGTAAACGTCGTATGAAGCAAATATCCGCTGGTGTATCAATAAATATTTTTATATCCATTAATTCTCGTAACCTGGGTATTGCCAATAATAGAATGCCTTCTAAAATAATAATTTCATGAGGTCCAACTGATTTTGTTTCTTTTTTGCGTGTATGAGTTTTGAAATCATAAAGGGGATGTTCAATGCTCTTTCCTTCAAGAAGTAATCTAATATGGTCAATTAACAGATCATGGTCCAAAGCATCAGGATGATCGAAGTTAAATCTCGATCTCTCTTCAAAAGGAAGGTGTGACAAATCTTTATAATAGGCATCTTCCTGA
>CAYLYM010000222.1:0-1686 GCA_964387645.1 uncultured Calditrichaceae bacterium
TTCCCATTGCTATTGTAAGCATTCCATCCGTCGTAGTCATCGATGTAGCCGTTGTGATCGTCATCTATACCATTATTAGGTATCTCGTGCACATTTTTCCAATAAGGAATATCCTCGTGGTTTAAATCAAATCCTCCGTCGATGACGGCGATGACAATTTCATCCCCTTTAACCGTTTTATCACCGGTGGAGATATCCCAGGCTTCCGGCGCATCGATGTCCGCATCAGGTTTTCCACCGGTTTGTCCGGTATTATGCAATGCCCACTGTTGGTAAAAATGGGGGTCATTTGGGATGGTCGAACGAAGTTGAACATGGTGATTTTTTTGTACCACTTCAACTTCTTCATCTAAAAGCAAATTTACTTCAACGTTTTCAATGGAAGTCGCTCGTTGGTCCACAGAAAAAAGCCAGATATTTAATCGTTTAGATAATTGTTTAATGGGCTTAAGATTTCTTGCGCTGGGTTTGTTTAAAAAATCCTGTATGGAAGTCCCCTTTTTCAATTGAACTATTAATTCCCCGGGTATAGCTTCCACAATTTGTGCTTCGATCCAATTACTAAATAAAAAGAAAAAAAATATTAAAATAATGCGCCAACGCCTCATGCGTAATAAATCCTTTTTGATTACAAATTCTCAAGCACTTTTCCCAAATCACTTGAAAAATTTATAGAAAAATTTTCGTTTGAAAAGAGGAAGATAGGATTAAAAAAGAAAACAGATGAACAAAAATAAATCTTCACAGGTAGAGATAAATTAAGATTAATTGAAGTAGAAGAAAATTTAAGGTTAAGATTTAAATCAAAAGCTTGAAAAAAGGGAGATATTTTATATCCTAAATGATTCCATCTTCCTATGCTTCTATAATTTAGCTGTAGAAAAAATGAAAAGAAATTCTTATGAAACTTCTTTTTACCCATGATCCATTTCAAAATCATAATAGACCCTGTCTATTTCACTTTAAAAACATAGATAAAATTTTTCATCTTACCAGGCACTATTTTTAAGGCATTTTCCAGGGCATCATCTTTATTTTGACCATTTGAGATAATTACGTCTTCTAATATACCAAACCATTTATTTTCAATACTGAATTTCTTCAGCTTTTTTTTCAGTTTCCTGGAATAGAATAGGTCTTCCCCATCTCCAGATGATACGTTTTTTCAAGGTTTTCATTTCCATCAAGTAATTTCGCTATTCTCAATTTATAATTTTTTATATTATCTTCATTCTTTAAATAATATTTTAATAAGCACTCATTTATTTCTGGGCAGGAAGCTGTAAAATTAACATCTCAATTATCCCACATTTAACCCCGACTAATTCAAAACTTTCATTTAAATATAGTGTAAATAAGAATTTTGAGATCTATCGCAAGTGAAATACTTTGTAAATATTTTTTATATAATCTAATTTTTTAGGTAGAACCTCATTTATAAAGGCTTCTTGAACATCATCGAATTGGGATAGAATTGATTCTTCGTCAATGTACTTAATCGCGCCATAGTCGGTTATTCCCGGTTTAATCTTTAAAATCTTTTCATAGTCTGTTCGATAAGCATTGACATATTTTTCTACCTTCGGTTGAGAATTCGCGATATTCATTTCTATTTTTAAAACATTTCATAAATGATGACAATTTATTCAACCTCTTTATCCTGAAGATCAGGATGAACTCGCAGTA
>CAYLYM010000223.1:0-1676 GCA_964387645.1 uncultured Calditrichaceae bacterium
GGGAAATTGTATAACCATCGAATTCATTCGGTGGTTAATTAAGTCAAGCCTGTTGCTCTATCTACGAATTATCCCAAAAGGGATGCCATACGGCAAATTTAAAATTTTTAATAAAATTATATAAATAGCCACCAGTTTTAACTGGTGGCAAAATGGTTGCAAAAAACAAAATGCTTCCTGTCCGCGCAATGTTTAAAGGAACGTTATCTTTATTGTTGAATATAATAGACAATAATAGTTACAAATTGTATATTATAGTGAACGATAGGTTTTAATATGGAAAAGTTACGATATTACCTTCAATGGTGGTTTGAGTACAAATTACCGCGGTTTATTCCAAGAATTGTTAAAAATAATATCCTAAATTTTCCGCTTATACCTGTTCTGGTAGGGCCGAGAAGAAGTGGGAAGAGTACGTTATTTTTTCAGTTGATAGCCGAATTGCGAAAAACTGTCCCACCATTGAATATTATTTACATGAATTATGAAGATGATCGTTTAGCACCTTTAGATGGTCGTGAACTTTCAGAACTATTGAATATTTATCGCCAGATGTATCATCCTGTTCAGGATTATCCAATATACCTCTTCCTTGACGAAGTCCAGAATGTACCGCAATGGGACCAGACGGTGCGAAGAATTTACGAAACAGAATCCTCCGTTCGTCTATATCTAACTGGTTCCAATTCCAAAATGCTGAGTCGCGAAATTGCTACTACTTTAAGGGGCCGTACAATTTCTCAGCAGATATTTCCTTTAAGTTTTAAAGAGTATCTGCTTTTTCATAATATCCAAATTCCGGATATTCAGAACTTTCAGTATTCGCCACGGAAAGATCGATTATTATTCGCTTTTGAGAATTATTTAAAATATGGCGGTTTTCCTGAAGTTGTTCTGACGAAGGATGATCAAATCAAAGAGCGGATTTTGAAAGAGTATTTGAATACGATATTTTTCAGAGATATTGTGGAGCGGTATGCGATTCGGAATTATAAAACAATGGATATTTTGATAAAGATCTTGACCCGTCACATGGCGGCAATGTTTAGTTTTGGCAAGTTAAGAGACAGTTTAAAATCCATTGGTTTATCCATTTCAAAAAATACCTTAATTGAGTATCTTTCTTATATCGAAGAAGCATTCCTCGGCAGTAGTGTGTCTATTTATTCTTATTCAATAAAGGATCAATTTCAATATCCACGTAAATTTTATCTGGTCGATGATGGATTATATCAGGCGAGCTCTTTTCTAAAGAGTGAAGATTATGGGAGATTGCTGGAAAATCTTGTCTACAATACTTTAAAACGAATTCATGAAAATATCTACTACTGGAAAGATAGAAATGGATATGAGGTGGATTTTGTTTTGCCAGACTTATTTGATAACAAAGAAGCTTTTCCTTTGATTCAGGTCTGTTATTCGCTGGATAATGAGGATATTGTCAAACGAGAAGTCAGGGCTCTTGTTAAGGCCAGTCGAGAATTTAAAATTAACAGGGGATTGATCATTACACGCGATCGGTGGGATGAATGGGAGAAAGATGGAGTGGTGATTAAGGTTGTGCCGTTTATTCACTGGGTGTTGGAGGGGGAAAGTGGAGAGGTGAGGTAAGACAAAAGACAAAAGAATTAATAAAAAATACCTAATAAAAAATAAAAAATAAAAAAGAGTGGCTT
>CAYLYM010000224.1:0-1624 GCA_964387645.1 uncultured Calditrichaceae bacterium
TGTTACTGGCAGTGTGTTTAAATAAAAAATAAAACCGTTAAATAAAAAAATTTTTGTAACTACTCAGCCATAAAAAAGTAAAATTTATTTATTTTTTTAAGTCAATGTAAAAAAAGTACTTGTACAAAAATCCGCTTTTTTGTATATTATTCTTATGCAGGATTTGAGTACAAAAGAACAGATCAGAGTTCTATATAATTCGGGAGAAGAGGCGGTAATCACTTTTGTCCAAGGATTATTAGACAAAATATCCCATTTAGAACTTCTGATTGAATCCCAAGAAGAACGCATCATGGTTCTGGAAGAACAGTTAAAAAAGAACAGTCGCAATAGTGATAAACCTCCTTCCAGTGATGGCTTGAAACGACAAATTCCAAATTCCAGAGCAAAGAGTTCTCGGAAGAGTGGCGGTCAAAAAGGACACGAGGGTCATACCCTTAAAATGGTATCTAAGCCTGATCACATCCAGAACCATAAGGTAGAAGAATGTTCTCATTGCCACCATTCGCTTAAGGATACTGAGGTCATTGACCATAAAAAACGGCAAGTGTTTGATATTCCACCCATGAAGCTTGAGGTTACCGAACATCAAGCGGAGGTCAAAAAATGTCGTCACTGCGGCACGATAAATACAGCCGAATTTCCCGTAGATGTTGTTCAGTCTGTTCAATATGGACCTCGGATAAAGAGTTTTAGTGTTTACCTGATGCAATATCAACTTCTCCCTTCTGAACGAACTACTGAACTGATAGAAGACATTTTTTCTCAATCTATCAGCGAAGGCACCCTGTATAATTGGAACCGTGCTGCCTATCAGGCTTTGGAAACTACCGAAGCTATCATCAAACAACAATTAATTCAATCTCCGGTGAATCATTTCGATGAAACCGGGACTTTTTGCCAAAACAAATTGAACTGGCTTCACGTGGTCTCCAATTCAAACCTGACTTTCTATGCCATTCACCCCAAACGTGGCAAAAAAGCGATGGACGCAATCAATATATTGCCGAAATACAAAGGACATGCTGTTCATGACTTCTGGAGTTCATATTTACCCTATAATTGTAAACATGTCATTTGCAATGCCCATCTGATTCGTGAACTTACCGCCTTATCTGAAAATCTAAATCAGGAATGGCCTTCACAAATCAAAGAACTGTTGTTATCTATAAAAAAACGAGTTGAACAAAGCTCTTCTCGACAAAATTTCTTTGATGAATCTACTCTGCAGTTGTTCGAAAAAGAATATGATAAATTGGTTCGCCAAGGTCTGTATTTGAATCCAATCCAAGATAAAAGCAACCAAAAACGCGGTCGCCCAAAACAAACAAAGGCAACGAATCTTTTGATTAGATTAAAAGAACATCGCGCCAGTATCTTAGCTTTTATGTACGACTTTAGAATTCCGTTTACAAATAATCTTGCTGAACGGGATTTGCGAATGGTAAAAGTAAAACAGAAAATCTCTGGTACCTTTCGCAGCCGTGAAGGAGCAGCTTTCTTTTGTAGAATCAGAGGATTCATATCAACCGTGAAAAAAAACAACCTGAATGTTTTGAATTCAATTTCTCAAACTTTAGAGGGTAACCAGATTTCTTTTTGTCCTAATGGCTGAGTAGTTACA
>CAYLYM010000225.1:0-1567 GCA_964387645.1 uncultured Calditrichaceae bacterium
CCAATCCTCAATATTTAATCTTCGCTATTTACAACTCGTAACTCGTCACGCGTCACTCGTCACTTATACCCTATTTCCCTATTTCCTATCTTCTCTTTTCCTTTATCCTATTACATTTATTTCCCTATTACCTTATACCTAATCCCTTATCCCTTATCACTTATCACTTCTCCGCATCATTTGTGGTTATTCCTGGTTTGCATACAGCTTACTGGTAACCGGAACTTTGTTAAAAAAAGCAGTATCTGGTGATAGAGGAATAAGTGATTTGTTTCATAAATGGAAATGAGATGTACAGCATATTATGATTAATACAGAGTCTCTGATATATTATTATGCAGGCGGTCTTCGTATCCTTATTCTATGAGGCTCCATTATGATTAAATTCCCATAATATTCGTCTGGTTTAATTACTTTCATATTTGATACAATTTGATTCGTGATTTCAGTTGTTGGCATCTCATTGGGATAATGAGCAATGACAATTCCATTATGCTTGCCCAAAGGAAATTTTAAAATATTACCAAACCCCAAATCCCCTGTTAAAAGTACGGCAAAATTCTTTTGAGCAAACTGAAATATTACATTGTCCTTTTCACCGCGTAAACCATGATCCCGAATATCAAGAATATCATATCCCTCTTCTTGTAGTTTTCTTCCTAAAGACCGTGGAAGATCTTCATCTATCACAATTCTCAACAATTTAAAACACCATTTTTACTTCTTCTGAAGATAATATTTTTGAGGCGTAATTGAGAACAGCCATAATATCTTCGCGAGATATCTCATACTCTTTCATCACCTCTTCATAAGTCATTCCACCTGCTAATTTCCCCAATATTAAATCAACAGGTATACGGGTACCCTTTATCACAGGTTTACCAAATCTGATTTTTTCGTCCACAACGATTCCTGGTGAAATTTCCATAATGGTATTCCTTCCTTTTTAATAGCCTTTTTTTTAACCTTGATTTTGCCAAATTATTTATTATTTAGCGAGTTGTTTCATCGGAGAAAGATCGAACTCAAATTTGTTTTCTATATATTCTGAAGCATCAAATATTTCAATCCCGATCAATTTATCATCCTTATCAAAATCCGCATACACACCTGAAACGATGGTAATTATTTTGGCAACTTTTTCCCCTGGTGCCGAGAAATAAATTTAACATAAATCTCTTTCACTGTTATACTCTATTATCATAATACAATCAATCCTAATAATCATTAAAATAAAAACACATATGTTTGACTAAATGTTCCTTCTTTGGCTTTGGAAGTAGGCTCACCCTCATTTCATGTTTTTTTCTATTTCTTCAAGTTGAATGCCTCGTTCATCCATTCTTTTTAAGAGGTGGGGATGTAGATCTTTTTCAGAGATTCGAAACATTGAGTTTGGAATTTCCAATGATTTAGATTTAATACTTTAATAATTTGCCCGTCCATGGGTGTGATTGGTCATTTATGGTCATTTAGCTTCGCCGTCATTTGCTTCGTGTCATTTATTGTCATTGATTGTCATTTTCAGATTTCGGATTTTTGATTTTGGACTCCAAATGTTCAATAT
>CAYLYM010000226.1:0-1555 GCA_964387645.1 uncultured Calditrichaceae bacterium
AAAAAATACCTAATAAAAAATAAAAAATAAAAAAGAGTGGCTTCCAGCCACGAAAGTAATGCTGTCTGCGGATTAATCCTCCAAAAAGAATACCTTGTAGTAATTTTTTAATCTTTAAATATTTAATTTTCAATAAAATTAGCGTTAATCTAACCTGTCATTTCGAGCGAATGCGAGATCAAACCTGTCATTTCGAATCCCGTCTGGACGGGATGAGAAATCTTATTATTGTAGAGCTTAAAGCGCAGGAAAAGTTTAACATATCAAAGCTATTGAATTGTTTGAATGCCACTCGATTTAAGGCCTGTTGGTTTATCCACGAATTATCCCCAAAGGGATGCCATACAGTCCACAAATTACCACAAAAAAATGAATATTTTAATCTTTGATCTCCGATTTTCGTTTTTTGATTTCATTAGTGTAAATTAGTGAAAGTTAGTTAAATTATTTTTAAAGAATTGGTAGGTATAAATTATGAGAATTTAGTGCCTGGGGGAAAAATGAAATTTGTTAGCATAGCAGACGATGTCAAATTAGGTAAAAATGTGAAGATTTACAACTTTGTGAACCTTTATGGTTGCGAGATTGGCGATAATACTAAAATTGGCACTTTTGTGGAGATTCAGAAAGGTGCATCTATCGGGAAGAATTGTAAGATCAGCAGTCATACCTTTATCTGCGAAGGGGTGCATATCGAGGATAACTGCTTTATCGGCCATAATGTAACTTTTATTAATGATAAGTATCCGCGGGCGACCAATCCAGACGGTAGCCTGCAAACTGAGGAGGACTGGAAATGCGTTCCTACTTACGTTAAAAAAGGCGCCAGCATTGGCAGCAGTGCCACCATCCTGTGCGGCGTGACGATCGGTGAAGGGGCTATTGTGGGCGCTGGTGCAGTGGTAACAAAGGATGTGCCGCCCGGAGCCATGGTGGCCGGAGTACCGGCAAAAGTAATCAGGAAGAGATAAGAGATAAGAAAAAAGACAAAAGAAAAAAGAAAAAAGATTTTTTGTTGTTCTGAGCGAAGTTAAAGTACATCCTGAGCGTGATCGAAGGACATCCTGAGCGTAGTCGAGAAGGGGCTGACGTGTCATTGAGATCGGAAGGAGTTCCGCTAGGCGGAACGGTAAATTTTTAACAACCACCAAATGCACCGAATTTCACTGAAAAAAACTAAGGCTAACAATCTATCTCGATCATTCACTATATTATACAATATTAGTAACATTCTTTTAGAGAAAGTGACGAGTAATGCGTAACGAGTGACGCGTCACTTGTAACTCATTTTGAAAATGATTTAATCAAGCCAGTCAACATATTTCTAATTTCTGTAAGTTTAGTGTTTAAAATGTTAAATTGGCTTTGATTGAGATAATTTAGATTCTTACTTATTAAAACTTGTGTTTCTAATTCAGCGACACTACCCAACGAAACATACAGAAATTGGATAAATTCTTTCTTATGACTTATCGCAGCACCTTCCAATCGTGCAGGGATTCCAATCCCCGTATATGAATTATCCGTCCCGGGATAGGAATCCCGGAATGATCAA
>CAYLYM010000227.1:0-1511 GCA_964387645.1 uncultured Calditrichaceae bacterium
ATCCAAAGTCATATTTTAGCTCTTTGATTCTGTTTTCTGCTTGTGCTCTTTGACGATACAAACGCCATACATCAGCAGCCGATAGCGTTAGATTAGTTATAAAACAGCTATATCTATAATTATCATAAATTTCTTCATCTTTAAATAAGGTTAATTGTTTACCAATACTTTGAGAGCCTTTTTTAAGCTCTATTCTTCGACGTATAATGATCAAACGCCGGGGTTTATCCCAGAACGGATTCCGGTACATTGTCTCTGCTATCTCTACGCCTTCATCAAGCTTCAACCAACTCCTTTGAGCATGAATTTTCCTTTGAATTAAACTGTATAATTTAGCCGAAACTATATAGGAAAGTCCCTTCTGTTCTAAATATTCAAAGATCTTTTTATCATAAAATCCACTATCTAACCGGACTAAGGAAACATGCTTGTCCTTTAGTTTGTTAAGGGTATCTTCTAAAAACGAAAGAAAATTATTTGAAGTATGAGCATCTCCGCTTCTCAACCAACAATTAGCAACCATTAAACAATCTGCAACGAAGGCTATAAGTGGATGATGAGAATGACGGCCTGGCTTTTTTCTATTATAACCCTTAGTAGCCCCTTCCTGATTCCCATAACGGGTTATTATTGTAGAATCTAAATCTAAAGTCAAATTATCAAATTTCAATTGAGTGAAAAACCATTGATAAAAATATTGAAAAATTCTCTGGTTAATTGCCTGAGTAAATTTCGAAAAAAAACGCTTATAAGTATCATTTCCTGGAGATCTTTCCCAATTAAAAATACGATTCAAAGTACGGTCATGGCGAGTTACCTCTGTATGGAAAAAGCGATTTGCTCCACACCAAATACTTACGATAAATGATTCGATTATTTGAACAGGTGAATAACCTCGATTTGATCCTGGCTTGGGAAGTTGTGGACAATTTGAAATTACTTTTTTAAAATCTATTTGATCTAACATATTCTTTAATAAAACCATACCACCCCATGGGGTAATCTCTTTGTCTGTAAATGCAATCTTCAGTTCCATAATTTACCCGTAAGATTTTCTTACAACCGTTTTAACTCAAATATGCAAAACTATCTCATAGAAAATCAATAGTTTAAAGTGCATTTTTTCTATTGCTACGCATTAGAAATTATTCCTAATGCTTAATTTGGGATTATAATTTATTAAATATTATGATTTAATATTTAATTTGGTCCACCAACGGGACCGCCAGCTGCTTTTATAACTTGAGCTAAAATAAAAATAAAAATTGTTGCTGAAAATCCCATTATCACAGAAATTACTGTTAATTTACTAGGCTTTATTTTTTCAATTTTTTTAATTGTATCAAAATAAATTTTACTATTCTGGCCGATTATTGCTTCATTCGATACTTTAACCACTTTTAATGTAACAACATTACCACTTTTGAGAAAAACCCTAATACAATCGTTTTTCTTCAGTTGTTTTCTTAAATTCTCCGGTTCTTTTTTTAACGCAATATAAGATGAACAGG